>JANRIM010000051.1:0-2724 GCA_033764865.1 Hyphomonadaceae bacterium | reverse complement strand
TCCCAGTGTGGCTGATCATCCTCTCAGACCAGCTACTGATCGTCGCCTTGGTAGGCCATTACCCCACCAACTAGCTAATCAGACGCGGGCCGATCCGAAGGCGATAAATCTTTCACCTCTCGGTCACATACGGTATTAGCGCCAGTTTCCCGGCGTTGTTCCGTACCTTCGGGCACGTTCCCACGTGTTACTCACCCGTCTGCCACTCCCCTTGCGGGGCGTTCGACTTGCATGTGTTAGGCCTGCCGCCAGCGTTCGTTCTGAGCCAGAATCAAACTCTCAGGTTGAGTTGATCCCGACGTCTACTCACGTAGCATCTTGCGTTCACTTCTTGACGGGAAACCGCCCATGATCCGCCGGCCGAGGCCGGGTTCGCATGGTCGATTACCATTTCAAAGAAACACAAACCGTCGGTCTCTGTTGTGTGGGCGTTACCCACACGACAGGCGAACCGCCGCCTGCGTCTCTCTTCTCCAATAACGATGTCAAAGATCCCCGGATTTCCGCGCCGGAGGCGACGCCTCCAACCCTTCTTTCCGGCCCGATTTCCGCTGCCCCCGAGGGGGCCCCGTCGTCGGGAGGGGCGCTTCTAGTCGCCCCCTAACTGGGTGTCAACGACATTTTCAAAAGCGCCACATATCTCGCATCAGGCGAAGTTTATCGACCGAGGTTCGAATTGGGGCGCTCACGAAGGAAGCGGGAGCGCGAAGAACGCGCGCAGGCCTCCGTTGCCGCGAGAGACGTGTAGGTATCGGAGCGCCTGGTTAAAATCAAGCGCAATCGGGGAACCAATCCGCCGCATTCGCCGACCAATCGCAGCTGGAGCGCATCTGCGACCGCGCGAAATCCCCCTAGCCGGAGGCGATGTAGGCCCGCAGGCTGGCCGCCTCGACCTCCACTTCCTCGATCTTGCGCTTCACCAGATCGCCGATGGACACGAGCCCGATCAGCGCGCCCTCGCGCATGACGGGCAGATGCCGCAAACGCCTGTCCGTCATGCGCGCCAAGCCGTCGTCCACGGTTTCCTCCGCGCTGATGGTGATCACGGCGCGGCTCATGGCGGAGTCCACGGCGTCGTCGAGGGCGGCGGCGCCGCGCTGGGCCACCACCCGCACGATGTCGCGCTCCGACAGGATCCCCTGGATCGCGCCGTCCGCGTCGAGGACGAGGACGCAGCCGACCTTTTTTTCTGTGAGTTCCCGCGCGGCGTCCTGCAGGCTCGTAGCGCCGGAGACGGCGTAGACCGCCGCCCCCTTCGTGGAGAGGATCTGGGCGATCATCATGGCGGCCTCCCGTTGGCTTCGGGCCGATCTTGTGTCTGGCCCGTGGGCTCGTGTTGGTGGAAGGATGCGCCTCGTCGGCGCGCGCGACAAGGCCGCGCGCAGCGGTTGGGGAAACGGCCCATGGCCTATCGCAGACGCCTCGAGCAGGACCTGGATCGCTGGATCGCGGCGGGCCACGTGGCGGGCGACAAGCGCGCGGCCATCCTGGCCATGGTGCGCGACGGCCCGCGGATCGACGCCGCCACCGCGCTGGCTTTCGTCGGCGCAGTGATGCTGGGGCTCGCCATGGTGGCGTTCATCGCCGCCAACTGGGACGGCATGGCGCGACTGGCGCGCCTCTGCCTCGTGCTGGCGGCGTTCGCGCTGGCGATCGGCGGGGCCGCGTGGGCGGCGGGCAAGGCGCGGCCCATGCTGTCCAACGCCCTCTCCACGATCGCGGCGCTGGTGTTCGCCGCGGGCGTGGGTCTCGTGGGGCAGATCTTCGACATCGCGGGCAAGCCCGGTCACGCGCTGATCGGCGCAGGCGTCGGCGCCGCCCTCATCGCCGGCGCGGGGCGGTCCACCGGCGCGGCGGTTTTGTCCCTGGCGCTTCTCGGCATCGGCGACGCGACGGCGATGGGCGATGGTCTTTGGTGGTTGTTGGCGGCTTCGGCGCTGGCGGGGCTGGCCGCTTGGTCGTGGCGGTCGCCGGCGCTTGCGCAGGCGGCGAGCCTCGCCCTGCTCATCGGCGTCGGGTGGTTGTGCGCGCGCTCCGACGCGCAGGCGGCGTGGTTCCTGGCCGCGGCGCTCGGCGCTGCGGGCGCCGCGTACCTCGCCCGTGGTCGCGACGACGGCGCCGAGGGCGTCTTCTCCACCGCGTATGGTTGGGCTGTGTGGGGTGCGCTGATCTACCTTGTGGCGGCCGGCGTGAGCGGGGGCGTCACCGGCGCCGCGATGATCCCGCACAGGCTGGTCTGGCTGGCGGCCGCGGGCGGCGCCATCGCGCTGGGACGCCATGACCGCCACGCGATGGTGACCACGGCCGGCGTGCTGTTCCTGATCGGCGCCGTGATGGCGTTGCTGGTGGATCTCGGCGTCGACCTCATCGCAGCGGCGGGATTGTTTTTCGTGTGCGCCCTCGCCGCGATGATCGCCGGACTGCTGCTGCGCCGCGCCGCGAAGGAAAAAGCGCCATGACGGCCTTCGGCCTGCCCCAGCGGCTCATCGGCGCGGGCGTCGTGTGCGCGGCGGCCTTGCTGGGCCTTGTGATCACCGAAGGCAACGCCCGCGCCGCGGGGACGGAAGTCGTCGTGGCCATGCGTCCGGTCGATCCCCGCGCCTTGCTGACGGGTCACTACGTGTTGCTCACCTTCGCCGAGGCGATCCCGCCCGACGGCGCCTGCCCGCCTCAGGACACCGCGTTTGGCCAGGACGGCTGGATCGCGCTTTCCCGCCGGGGCGA
>JANRIM010000079.1:0-4208 GCA_033764865.1 Hyphomonadaceae bacterium | reverse complement strand
CCGGCGGACCTCGCGCTCCTGCACCGTGACAGGTGGGGCCGCACGCGCGGCGTGTGGGCGGCGGCCGGGAAGATGGCCCTCATGCCGGCGATCCAGCCGTCCGCGTGGGCGGCGCTGGAGGCGTTTGAGGTGCGGGTGTTCGTGCGCGCCGAGCGCCGCGAACTGGTGACCTGGCGGGTGGGGATGGGCCGTCCCGACTGCACGTGGGTGACGGGCGACGTCGCCGACGAGCTCGCCGTGGCGCCCGCGCTCTGGGACGACGTCATCGCCGCGCTCGCCCGCCAGACCGCCCCTGCCGTGGGCGCCGCGCTGTGAAGCTGCTGCTCACCCCCGCCCAGAACGCGCTGCTCGAAGCCATCGTGGAGGTGTGCGGCGACAACTCCGCCACGACGCTGGACGACGATCTGGCCGCGCTGGCCGCCGCGCACGCCCTGATGCTGGCCGCGCGCGGGGAGGACGAGCTGGACGCCGTGCGCCGCGCCGGCGTGGCGGGCCGCACGCTGGTAGCGCACACATTCGCCGCGTTCCACGCGCTGCACGAGACCGACGCCGGCGCCGCAGCCGTCGGGAGCCAGGCGCAGTGACCAGCCCGCACCCACCAGTCGCCGCGTCTCCGCCGCCCGCGCGCCGCCGCGTCTACGAGAAGTTCGCCGATGCCGCCTGGAAGATCGCGCAGCGCTTCCGCACGCAACTGGCGCGCACCGAGGCGGCCGACGATCTCGCCGACGCCGCGCGCCTGTTGTGGTGGAGCCTGCCGGGAGGCGAGGGCCCGCTCACGCCCGCCGCGGTGGCCGAAGTGCGCGCGCGCTGCGCCGCCGTGGCCGCGCACGCCTGGCGCGTGGCGGAGGCGCACGCCGCCCGCCTCGCCGACGCCGAAGACGTCGCCGCGCCGCCGCGCCCGGCGCCCTCGCCGCTGGACGCCGATGGTCCCCACCAGAGGCCCGCGCCGTGAGGCGGGCCATCGTGTCGCTGCTGACCGGCGCCCTGTGCGGCGCCAGCGCGTGGGCCGCCACGCGGCCGCCGCCGGCGGTCGTCGTGGTCTCCGTGGCCGCGCGCGTGCCGGACGCGCAGCACGGCGCCTGCACGCTCTGGCGCGTCCACGACGTCGCCGCCTGGCGCACCCGCTTCATCGCCCGCTGCGGGGCTGAAACCCACGCCTGACCTGGAGATTGGACATGACCGCACTTGCCCCACCCGCCCCAACGCACACATTCCCGGACCCCGAAGACGGGCCGCTGCTGTTTGCGCTCGACGCGCTGTTCGTGGATGGCCGCAACCCGCGCGCCACGGTGATGGACGATTCCATCGACGAGCTCGCCGCCAACATCGCCGCCTTCGGCCTGCTCACGCCGCTGATCGGCGTGCGCGGGCCTCAGGGCGTGGGCGTCATCGACGGCCGCCGGCGCCTGCTGGCGCTCACCCGGCTGGCGCAGCAGGGCCTGTGGGCCGCTCCCGTGGCGGTGCTGCTGTGCGAGAGTGACGACGCCGAAGGCCTCGCCATCGCCGCCAACACGCAGCGCGTGGCGCTGTCGCCCGGGCAGGAGGCGCGCGCGTTCGCCGCGATGCTGCACGCGAAACGCGCCCCGTTCGGCGACGACGGCCCGACGCGCGATGACATTGTCGCCGACATCGCCCGCGCCTTCGGCGTCGGCCCGCGTCACGTGGAACAGCGCCTGAAACTGGCCGCACTGCACCCGCCGATCCTGGAGGCGCTGGAGACCGGCGCCATCGATCTCGACACGGCGCGGGTGTGGACGCGCGCGGACGCCGCGCTGCAGGCCGGGGTGTGGGAAAAACTGGGGCCGAAGGCGCAGAAGCTCGCCATCGTCCAGGCGCTTGACAAGAAGGCCATGAGCGCGTCGGGGCCGATCGCGCGCTTCGTCGGCGAGGCGCGCTACGTGGCCGCCGGCGGGCGTGTGGAGCGAGACCTTTTCAGCGACGACGGCGACGCGCTCTGGCTCGACCGCAAGATCGCCGAAACACTCTGCCAGCAGCTGCTGGACGAGGAGAAGACCCGCGTCGAGGCGGAAGGCTGGTCCCGGGTGGAGACGCGCCGCAGCCCGCCGGGCTGGAAAGATGAGACCGCGAAGGTCAAGACCCGCAAGCCCGACGCCGCCGAACGCGCGGTGATCGAGGGCCTCAAGGCGGGCATCAAAGCGGCTGAAAAAGCGCGCGACGCCGAGGTTGCGGCGCTCGGCGAGGACGCCGACTGGCGCGCCGTGCAAACGGTGGAAGATCGCCACGAGCACGCCGTCATCGCCCCGCTGGAGCACAAGCTCGCCGCCGCAGAGGAGGCGCTGCGCGTCTACGACGCCAAACTCAAGGCCAGCCACGGCGCCATCGTCTACATCGACGACGACGGGCGCCCGGGCGTGCGCCGCGCAGTGATCGTGAAGGAGAAGGCGGTGGCCAAAGCCGGCGACGCGGGAGCCGTCCGGTCGTCATCGAAAGCTGCGCCGTCCGGCCCGCCGCCCGAACCCGATCTGTCCTGGCGCGGGCGCGAGGCGGCCGCGGCGCTCGCCGGCCACATGATCGGACGCGCGTTCTCGGCCCATCCGAAGGCCGCGCTCGCAGCGCTTGCGGCCTCTCTGCTGCGCGAGGCCTTCGCGCCCGGCTTTCTGCCGCTCGACCTTTCGCCAAGCTTCCTGGGCAAGCCCGCCGTTCCGCTACCGGACGACGACGGCCGCGCCGCGCAGCTCGCCGCCTGGCGCGATCGTGTGGCGCCGCACCTCGATACGCCGGAGGAGCTCGTCCCCGCACTGCTCGACTGGGACGAGCGCGCGCTGGTCGACGTCATCGCCTTCTTCTCCGGCAATCTCGTCACGCCGGACCGTGACGGCGACGACGCCGCGGATTTTGCCGCGCTCGGGCGCTTCTGCGGCGTGGATCCCGCCGCGCAGTGGACGCCCGATCTGGCGTTCTGCAAGGAGATGAGCGAACCGGCGCTCCGCGCCGCGCTCACGGAGATGGGCGTCGCCGCGCACGCCACCGCGTCGAAGCCCGCGCTCGCCGCCATGGTCGCCGACACCGCCGCGCGCGTGCGCTGGACGCACCCACTGGTGCGCGCCATCACCGGCGCGACGTTCACGGCGATCCCCGTACCGGAGACAGACCCGGACGCTGGAGCGCCGGCGCGGAAGAGGCTCGCGAAGGCGAAGCGGGCCGGCGCGATCACGCCGGCCACGGCGCCTGTCATCGGCGGCGACGCCATGGCCGCCGGCGCCTATGGCGACGCGCCGCCGCCCGAGAAACCAAAGAACACGCCCACCGCCAAAAAGCCCGTCGTCCGGAAGTCCACCGCCGCGAAGGCCGCGCCGTGATGGCCGCCCCGATCGTCATTGATGCGCTGGCCATCGCGGCCTCGCAGGTCATGGCCGCCGGCGCGGGGCTGACGCTGGGATGCCTGGCGGGCTCCGTCATCGCCGCCGGGGCCGCCGCGCGCGCGCGCCGCCGCGCCGACGCCACCTTGGGCGCCCTGCACCATCGCAGCCGCGCGGACGCCGCCGCCGGCCTCGGGCGCGCGCTGTATCGCGTGGCCCTGATCGCCGGGTCCGCCACCGGCTTTGCGTTCGCCGCGTCCCTCATCCTCACCCTCACAGGAGCCTGATCATGCCCGCCGACAAAGACCCCACCCACAGTCCACCGCGCCTGGCGCGTACCACCGACAAGCAGCCGCGCGGCGGCGGCACGGGGCGCAAAACCGTCACCCTGAAGACCACCGGCGCCGGGTTTCCGACGCCGGAGCTCGCCACGATCCGCCTCGCCGCGTCGCACGCCAGCGCCGTCGCCGACGCTTTCGCCAATCTGCAGCGCGCGTTCGGCGAGGCCATCCTGCGCCACGAGCCGAGTGGCGCGGTGCGCATCCAGGTGTGGCGCGACGGCGCCATCGAGTGGAGCCCGGCGTTCGAGCGCGGCAAGGTCGGCTTCGACATCACGTTCGGCAACTTCCGCTTCATCGGCGAACAGCGCCTCACCGACGACCAGATGGACGCGCTTACGGAGTACGCCGCCACGGTGGAAGCGCCCGCCGTCGCGCCGCCGACGGGAGCGACGTGATGGCCAGACCATGGACGCGCGACATGTTCGGCACGACCGAGGCGTTCCGCGCCGGCGAGGCGGGCACGTACTTCGAGCAGTTTGAAGCGGCGCTGCAGACCTGGGTCGTCATGTCCAGGCGCGCGCCGACGGTCGCCGAAGCGGCGCTGACG
>JANRIM010000014.1:0-1780 GCA_033764865.1 Hyphomonadaceae bacterium | reverse complement strand
CGCGCCTTCGCCACCGCCTCGAACGCGACGCCCGCGGCGTCCGCGCCCTGGCCGCGCGCCACGAACCCCGCGCCCGCGCGCTCGGCCCACACGCGGAGCTGATCGATGGCGGCGGCGCGGAAGGTATCCGCCGCGCCGATGGTGACCGTGGCGCCCGCGCCGGAGAGGAGCGCTGCAAGCTTGCCGATGGTGGTGGTTTTGCCCGAACCGTTGACGCCGATCACCAGCACCACGCGGGGCCGCGGCCCCTCCATCAGGTCGAGCGCCGCTTCGCGCGGACGCATCAGCGCAGCGATTTCCTCGGCGAGCGCGGCGCGGATTTCCTCCGGCGTCGCTTCCTTGCCGAAGCGGGATTTGGCGATGCTTTGCGTGAGCCGCGCAGCGGCGGGGGCCCCCATGTCGGACCGGATCAGGAGCTCTTCCAGCTCATCGAGCGCGGCGGCGTCCAGCGGCTTCTTGGTGAAGATGGCGCCGAGCCCGTCCGCCAGCTTGGCGGAGGACTTGCCGAGCCCCCCGAAGAGCCGCCCAAGCATGCCCTCTTCTGCCGCCGCGGGCGCGGCAGGGGGCTCAGCGGCGGACGGCGCGGGCGCATCCTTCTTTTTGAAAAGACCCCAGACCATGGGCTGGAGATCAGTCCGGCGTGCGGCGCAGGCGGCGCGTTTCGAGCCACCCAAGGGTCAGCCCAAGGGCGAGGACCATCGGAATCGCGCTCGCCAAAACGAGAAATGAGAGCCACTGGTCCGTCATCAGTCTCAGTCCTTATCCCGTATATAGCCGATGAGGCGCCAGGAAACCAGGAAGCTTCCTGCCAGGGCTGCTACGGACGCACCGGCCAGGGCGGCGTCGAACGCCCGCGCGGTGTCGATAAGCGGAGCCACAACGCCCCCCAGAAAACACGCGATGCCGACCGCATTCACGTAGTTGCAGATCAGCTTTAAACGCTCGTTATGGGCCTCGCGGGTCGGCGCGAAGCGGAAGGGCCTGCGGCTCACACCAGGGTTCCTTGGAGCGCCGCCCCGTCATGGCCCACAAAGCGCAGCAGCCGACGCTCATTCGGCGCGCCGCCTTCGAGCTTGACCGCGGTGAAATCCGCCAGGCGCGCGGTGGTTTCGGTCTCGACCAGCGCGGGGGCGCTGCGGCCGACCCAGCCGGCGAGGTGCTCGGCGAGGCGCGCTTCGCCCTTGGCGCGCAGGCGGGCGGCGCGGGCCTTGACGACCTCGCGCGGCAGTTGCGGCATCCGCGCGGCGGGGGTTTGCGCACGCGCGCTGAAGGGGAAGACGTGCAGAAAGGCGAGCCCCGCTTCGTCCGCGAAGGCGAGGGTTTCTTCGAGGTGCGCTTCCGTCTCGGTCGGGAAGCCGGCGATGAAATCCGCGCCGAGCGCGATCTCGGGCCGGGCGGCCTTGAGCCTCCGGCAGAGCGCCAGCGCCTCGGCGCGACTGTGGCGGCGCTTCATCCGCTTCAGGATCAAATCCGCCCCATGCTGCAACGAGAGATGCAGATGCGGCGCGACGCGGGGTTCCTCCGTCACCAGCCGGAAAAGCTCCGCATCCATCTCAATCACGTCCAGCGAGGAGAGCCGCAGCATCGGCAGATCCGGCGCAAGCTTCAGGATCCGCGCCACCAGATTGCCGAGCCGCGGCCGGCCAGGGAGATCGTCGCCCCAGCTTGTGAGGTCCACCCCCGTCAGCACCACCTCCTGCGCGCCGGTGCGCACGAGACGTTCCACCTCCGCCACTACCGCGCCCGCCGGCGCCGAACGCGCGGGCCCGCGGCCATAGGG
>JANRIM010000073.1:0-2616 GCA_033764865.1 Hyphomonadaceae bacterium | reverse complement strand
GTTGTAGAGCATCAGGTACGGCCCGGGCTTGGCGAGATAGCGCAGCCTGTCCGACCGGTCCTCGACGGCCCTGAGCACGACCTTCGCCACCTCGCGCGGATCTGCGGCGTTCTCGAGGATGTCGACGCTCATCTTTCGCGCGCGCTCGATCGTCTCGTCGTAGGCGGCGTGGGCGCCCCATGCGGCGGAGCGCGCGCTGAATTCCGTGTTGATGCCGCCCGGTTCGATCAGCTTGAGGCGGACGCCGAACGGCTTCAGCTCGAAGCGGGCCGACTCGATCAGCCCCTCCACGGCATGCTTGCTGGCGATGTAGAGCGGAGAAACGGGCATGCCGATCAGCCCGCCGATGGACGATGTCGTGACGATCAGTCCGTCCCCACGGTCGCGCATGTGCGGAAGCACGGCCTTCATCGCACGGATCTGACCAAAGAGATTGACGTCGAACTGCCGGTAAATCTGCGCTTCGCTCAGGCTTTCGATGGGTCCGTTCAGGCTGAAGCCGGCGTTGTTGAAAAGCACGTCGATCGCGCCGAACCGCTCAATCGCCGCCTCGACGGCGCCGTCGACCGATCCGGCGTCCGTGACGTCGAGCGGCAGGACGACCGTGCGTTCGTCATTCATCCAGTCTGGCGCGTCGCTGGGCGAGCGCATGGTCGCTGCGACGCGCCAGCCCTTCTCGTGGAACAGGCGCGCCGTCGCCAGCCCGATGCCAGACGACGCCCCCGTGATGAGGATCGAGGCCGGCTGCTTGCGGGTGTGTTTGACCAAGGGAATCTCCGTCGTTGCGCGACGACCGCGCCCAAACCAATGTAGACGAGCGTCTACATCGCCATCTATGGCGGCGCGGCGTATAAGTCAACGACTGTCTACATTGGTCCGCGGCGGTCCGGCGACCTGGCGCATGCGTCGGGTCGTTTGTGATGTCGGGCTGGCGCGCGCGCGGCTTCGGCGCCCCGACGGGGCCGGTCGTTCACCGGCTCTCAAGGGCGGCAGGGCGGGCCGCCGGTTGTATAAGGGACGGCGCGACGGCGCGTCCGATCGATGAGGTCTGGACTGGCGACGGCTGGCGCACCCGACAGGATTCGAACCTGTGACCCCTGCCTTCGGAGGGCAGTACTCTATCCAGCTGAGCTACGGGTGCGTTTGGGGGGCGGACACTAGTGCGCGGCGCGGCAAACGCCAAGCCCGCGGCGCGCCGGCGCCCCGCATCGCAGGCCCCGCCCTTGACCGCAGCCGCCGCCGCACGCGTTGTGCGCGCCAGAGGGCTGGCCGCGACGGCCGGCCAGGGAGGGTGCGATGCGCGCGATCGTGCGGCGGTGGGCGGCGCTGCTGGCGGCGGCGGCGCTGGTTGCGTGCTCGCCGCAGACGGCCGCCCGCCCGCAATCGGGAACGGGGCCCGCCCTGTGGCGCCTTGCGGACGCCGACAGCGAAGTCTGGCTGCTCGGCACGGTGCACGTGCTGCCGGCGGACCTGCAGTGGAAGTCGCCGGCCATCACGGCCGCCTTCGCCCGCGCCGACACCATCTGGTTCGAGACGCCCACGGACGCCGACGCCGGCGCCCGCATCGCCGCGATCGTTGCGCGCGACGGGGTCAACCCGCCGGGCGTGACGCTCTCTTCGCTGCTGGCGCCGGAAGACCGGGACGCGCTGCGACGCGTGGCCGGCGCGCTCGATGTGCCGATGGCGGGGCTGGAGCGCGTGCGGCCGTGGCTGGCGGCGCTGCAATTGTCCCTCGCGCTCATGGCCCGGCAGGGCCGCGCCGCCGAATCCGGCGTCGAACACGTTCTGGAGGCCGACGCCGCCGCCGCCGGCAAGGCGCGGGCCTACTTCGAAACCGCCGAGGAGCAGATGGCGATCTTCTCCACGCTGTCGCCCGCGGCGCAGGCGCAGTTCCTGCGCGCCACGCTGCGCCAGATCGAGGAGGAGGCGCGCGCGCCGTCGTCGATGGAGACGCTGTGGGCGACGGGGGACGTGGCTGGCCTGACCCGCGTGGCGCAGGCGCAGATCGACGAGACCGGGCCGGAAACCGCCGAGGCGCTCGTCTACGCCCGCAACGCCCGCTGGGCGGCGCGCATCGACGCCATCATGGCGGGGGAGGGGCGGGCATTCGTAGCGGTGGGCGCGGCCCACCTGGTCGGCCCGAAAGGCCTGCCGGCGCTGCTGCGCGCGCAGGGCTACGTGGTGGAGGGGCCCTGAGCGCGCGCCTCATCCTGCGCCTTCGCCTGCGCGGCGGCGAGCTGCTCGCCCATCAGCCGGTGCAGCAGGTTGATTGCCTTCAGAGGGCGCACCATCACCTTGAAATGCGTGATCAGCGCGCCGTCGTCGCTGAAGGCGATCATGTCCACGCCGTTGATGGCCACGCCGTCGATGACGGTCTCGAACTCGAGCACCGCGCCTTTGTCGTTGCGCCATTCGCCCACGTAGCGGAACCCCGGACCGCCCAGCACCTGTTCGGCGCTCACGAGGTACTTGAAGGTGATGTCGCGCCCGCGCTGGGGCGTGTGGACGACGGGGCTCTCGAACACCGCATCCGGATGCAGCAGCGCCCAGAGGGCCCCGTGATCATGGCTGACCATGTAGCCGTACCATTTCTCGAGCGCAGGCGGCGTCATGGAT
>JANRIM010000006.1:0-16888 GCA_033764865.1 Hyphomonadaceae bacterium | reverse complement strand
TGGTTCGTCGGCGAACGTGCGGGCGCGGTCATCGCGAGCACGCGCTGGACAGAGCTCGCGCTCGGCCCATCCTTCAAACCCGCCCGCGTCGGCTTGCTGGCGACGGTCGTCGTGGCCGCGTCGGCGCGCGGGCGCGGCTATGGCCAGCGCCTGATCGCGCACGCGCTGGAGGACATGCGCGCGCAAGGCATAGAGCACGCGTGGCTTGAGGTGGTGCACGACAACGATCCCGCGACGCGGCTTTACGCTGCGGCGGGCTTCGTCCCGTTCGAGATCGCCATGGTCAAGCCGCTTGGCGACGCCTGATGCGCTGTGCCGGCAGGATGCCGGCGGTACGGGCCATGGGTGTTTTCGGCGCCCGCGGCGCGGCGGCCGGGTTGTGGCGGCCACCGGATGTCGTCACCTGTGCCGTACCCAGTCACGGACCCGACCATGCCCAAAGCCGACCCCCTCGCCGCCACCCTCGCCGCGCGCTTCGCCGCGCACCCGCACCGTCATGCCGGCATCGCGTGGGACGCGGTTGCGGCGCGGCTCACGCCCAAGGCGCTGAAGACGCTCGCCGCGATGGAGGAGACCGGCGGCGAGCCGGACGTGGTGGGCCGGGAGGGCGCGGCGTTCGTGTTCGTCGACTGCGCGGCGGAGAGCCCCGCCGGCCGGCGCAGCCTCTGCTTCGATCGCGCCGCCCTGGACGCGCGCAAGGAGAACAAGCCGAGAGGCGCAGCGCTGGAGATGGCGGCGGAGATGGGCGCGGCCCTGCTCGACGAGGCGCAGTACCGCGCGCTGCAGGCCCTGGGCGAGTTCGACCGCAAGACCTCAAGCTGGATCGCCACGCCCGCGCCCATCCGCAAGCTCGGCGGCGCCCTGTTCGGGGACCGGCGCTACGACACGGTGTTCGTCTACCACAATGGCGCGGAGTCCTATTACGCAGTCCGCGGCTTCCGCGTCCGGCTGCTGGTCTGATCCCTCACGGCCCGACTGCGGGCCCCTGACCGCGGACCCCGGATCCCGAACCATGACAAAACGGACAGATCGAATCAGGAACGAATCACGTGCGAATCACGCGCAGTGATTCGTTCGGCACCTGTTCACCGCTACGGATAGTGCCCGATTCCCGCCCATGCCACAACGCAGCCCGCTAGCTGGCGGTGAAGCTGCGCGCCTCGAGCACCGCCACGCCGATCTGCTCCACGTCCGTGGGCATCTCGATCCGAAGGGGCGCATAGAGTCCGTTGGCGGTGCGGGCGAACAGGAACGTGAGCTTGGCGGGCGTCTGGGGATCGGGGAAGCCGGCGATCGGGCGGAACGCCACGTCGCACTTGAGCGCCGCACCCTGGTAGGCGCGGGTCCGCAGCGTGACCTGGCCCGCAGGCGTCAACACGAAATCGAACCGGGAGCGCCCGTCCATCAGCACCCGCACCGTGCGGTTGCACGGGTCTCCCGAGGCGGCGATGAGACTGGCGATGGCGGTGACCTGATCCACCGCGCCGGCCTTCTGGGCATCCGTGGCGGGCGGGTTGCCCATGCCCATGACGGGGTTGGCGGTGGTGACGGGGGCCGGCCCCGCGAAATCCACGGTGACGACGCGGTTCCGCCTGCCGCCCTGGTGGCGGTAGCTCTGGGGGGTGAGCCCCGCGGCCGTCACCCGCCCGCGGGCGGCGTAGCTGTAGTTCTGGCTGTCGCCCACGAGCGCGCCCACCAGGCCGGTCATCCGCCGCCGCGCCGTGGCTTCATAGGCGCCGCCCTCGAACTTGACGCCGTACTGGAATTCACCGGCCTCGATGCCTTTGCCGGACACGGCGTAGAGCACGTTGAGGCTCCGCGTCGCGGGCGCGCCCGCACCGGCCGAGGGGGCCTCCGCCGCCGCCCCGCCCGCGAGGGCCGCGAAGGCGATCGTCGCCAGGATGCGCTTCATGCTCTTGCTCCACCGGACCGGGCCCCGGGCGCGACGACCGTCCAGGCCACTGCCGCCACCCTAGCCCTGCGCACATGGTTGCAGCATGAACGGATCGTGGCGCAACGGCGCCGGCGCGCCCGACCGGTTTTCCGGCGCCCCTCCCCTTCGACGCGCAACTTGACCCGGACGCCCCGTTCGCCTATCCGTCCGCTCTTCGTTTTCCGCCCTCATTCCGGACCGCACACCATGTCCCGCCGCTGCGAATTGACCGGCACCGATCGTCAGATCGGCCACCGCGTCAGCCACTCCAACATCAAGACCAAGCGGGAGTTCGGCCCGAATCTCGTCAACGTCACGCTGCATTCCGACGCTCTTGGCCGGGCGTTCCGCCTGCGCATCACCGCGGCCACCCTCCGCTCCGTGGACCACGTGGGCGGCTTCGACGCCTTCCTGCTGAAGGCGAAGGAGGAGGCCATGTCCCCCCGCGCCGCCAAGATCCGGCGCGACCTGAAGAAGAAGCTCGAAGGCCAGCCCGCCGCCGCCTGAGCCGCCGCTCAGCGGAGGCTTACTGGGTAAGACGCACGGCGCGCGACACGCCCAGCCCCTCGGGCAACGGCACGTCGGTGGAGTCGAAGCGGCTGTTCAGCACGATCCCGGCCTTTCCCTCCAGCCGCAGCTGGCCGACCACGACCGCCGTCCACGGCGATTCATCCGCGATGGGATTCTGCCCGCCGACCCTCAGCGTCGCCTCCGGCAGATAGACCGTGCCCAGCAACGTGCGCGCATTGTTCGACACCAGGACGTGCGGCGATGCGGGCGGCGCGTCGTCGTCGCCGAAGAACAGCATGCCGGCGGTGGCGCCCCTCGGCGGCGCGGACAGGGCGATATGGCTGTTCTGCAGCACGTTGAGCCGGGCGCCGCCCGTTAGGTGCAGCGTCACGCCGCTTCCCTGAAGCTTCGCGCCGCCCTCCACGTTGAGCGTGCCGCCCTTGAGAACGTAGACGCCGGGCTTCAACGTCACCCGCGCCCCGTTGTTGAGATACATGCCCCCGCAGTAGACGCCCGGCCCCCACTCCGCCGTCGTGTGGTTAAGCGACCGGTTGGTGTACGTGCACACCGAGGACGGCGGTTTCGGACGCGCCGTGAGCGGGTCCTCGATGCGGGGGCAATCGAGCGTCGGCGCCGGCGCCACGGCCCCGGTCGGCCCCCGGTACCCGCCCGCCGTGCAGACGTTCTGCGCCTCGATCTTGCCGCGCTGCTGGACGGTGAGGGACTGCGTCCCCGACGAGTTGGCGTAGATGGCGCAGCCCAGCGCCTTGATCGAGGAGTCCGCCGACAGTTGCAGCGCCACGCCCGTCCGGGCCAGCGCCAGCACGCACAGCGATGTGTTGCCAACCGGACGCGCCACTGCGCGGGCCACGACCTCCGGCGCCGCGCCCACGATGTACTCCGCAAGGAACGTGGCGGCCTTGGCGGTGATGTCGACGGTCAGCGCCCCGCTCTCCGGATCGAAGGCCGTCTCCACGAGCATGGAGCCCGACTTGAGCGAGACCCCGCGGGCGGCCTGGCGGGCGATTTCGGCGGCGGCGGATTCCGCGCTTTCGCCGCGGGCGGCGGCCAGCACCATGAGTTCGCGCGCGCCTGCAATGGCGGCGGTGTCGGCGGCTTTCTGCAGCCCGCCCCGCGCCGCGATGGCGCCGCCGTAGTCCATGACCAGAAGCAGGGCCGTGACCAGCGCCGGCAAGGCGACGGACGCGATCAGCGCGGTTGAGCCCGCCCGATCGCGCACAAGGCCGTCTCCCGCGTTCCGCGCGCCCGACATGCGTTTCCACCCTTGGGGTGGTTCCATACCGGAACCGCGTTAATCCGCGGCCCCATGCAAGTGCTTAACGGAGGGCTAACGGGGATCGTCGAGGTCGAATGCGTAGAGCAGCGTGCGCTGGGTGCGGCTGAAGTTGTCGTCGGAGACGATGTAGATGCGCACCCCGCCCGCCGGCCCGCGCGTAACGGCCAATCCTTCGAAATTGTCGAGCGCCACCGGGGGATTGAGCTCGGCGACGGTCTCGCGCGTCCACTGGGCGGGGGTTTCGAGGAGGCGGGCGGCCGACACCCGCACGATGGCGATCCGGGGCCCGATCAGCGGCGCGAAGAACCTCTCCATGGCGAGAAAGTCCCCGTCCGGAAGCCGGTCGAGCGCGACCAGCCCGTAGCGGGCCGACGTTTCCGTGCGGCCGGCAGGCGCCGCCGGCGCGGGGTCGGCCAGCGGCGCCAGCCAGAATGGCGCGCGGGGGCGGTCGACGCCCTCCGCGCCGATCAGCAGGCGGTCGTCGAACGCAGCCACGGCCTCAAGGCTGTCGTTGGCGGTCAGGGCATCGGTCCCGTCGAGCGCGACGGCGCCCACGGGCGCCGCGGTGGGGCCCAATCCGTCGAGATCGTAAAGGCGCACCGCATGGATCCGCTCGAAGGTCACGGCGAAGCGACCGTCAGGCAGCCGCGCGAGACCCTCGGCGTCCGCGAGCGCCTTGTCCGTCAAGGGGGCGCCGTCGGGCCCGCGCAGCGCGCTCATGCGGCCGTCCACGAGGCCCTTCAGCGCCCCTTGCGCGTCCAGCACGATGCGGGCGGCGAACCAGTCGCCCTGATCGGTCACGGCGAGGAGATTGCCGTCCTCGGCCACGTAGAGCCCGGAGAGACCGCCGAAGCGCGCATCGTCCGACGAAAGCGCGAGCCCGCCGCGAAACGTCAGCGCGCCGACGGCGGCGAGATCGGGCGCGTCCGGCGCGAGCGGCGTCGCGCGCACGGCAAGCCGGACCGCCTGCCAGTCCTGCGGCGCGGGGCCGAAGCCCGCCACAGGCCGCGCATCGGCGGCGGTCGTCTCCGCCGGCGGGCGCGGCGCATCGCCGTTGGCGCAAGCCGCCAGCAGCAGGACGGCGATGAACGCAGATCTCACAGACGCAGCCCCCGGGCCGGCACGCGCGGCGCGCCCTTGGCGGCCTCGCCCTGCTCCTCGAACAGCTCCGCGAGCTTGTCGGTCATCACGCCCCCCAGTTGCTCGGCGTCGACGATGGTGACGGCGCGCTTGTACCAGCGCGTCACGTCATGACCGATGCCCACGGCGATCAGCTCCACCGGAGAGCGCGTCTCGATCCAGCCGATCACGGCCCGCAAGTGCTTTTCAAGGTAGTTGCCGGGATTGGCCGAAAGCGTGGAATCGTCCACCGGCGCGCCGTCGGAGATCACCATCAGGATGCGCCGCTGCTCCGGGCGGCCCAGCAACCGCTCGTGCGCCCACATGAGGGCCTCGCCGTCGATGTTCTCCTTGAGCAGGCCCTCGCGCATCATGAGGCCGAGGTTGCGGCGCGCGCGCCGCCACGGCGCGTCCGCGGATTTGTAGATGACGTGGCGCAGGTCGTTGAGGCGGCCCGGATGGATGGGGCGGCCTGCCTTCAGCCAGTCCTCCTTGGCCATGCCGCCCTTCCAGGCGCGGGTGGTGAAGCCGAGAATCTCCACCTTCACGCCGCACCGCTCCAGCGTGCGCGCCAGGATGTCCGCGCACAGCGCCGCCACCATGATCGGGCGCCCGCGCATGGAGCCGGAGTTGTCCAGGAGCAGCGTGACGACGGTGTCCTTGAAGTCGGTGTCCTCTTCCTGCTTGAACGAGAGCGGCGCAGTGGGATCGACGACGACGCGTGTGAGACGCGCGGTGTCCAGCACGCCCTCCTCAAGATCGAAGGTCCAGGAGCGGTTCTGCTTGGCCAGCAATCGACGCTGCAGGCGGTTGGCCAGCCGGCCCACGACGCTCTGCAGCGGCTTGAGCTGCTGATCGAGATAGCTGCGCAGACGGGCCAGTTCCTCGCTGTCGCACAGCTCCTCCGCCGCGATCGTCTCGTCGTGGGTGCGGGTGAAGGCCTTGTAGTGCAGGTTGGGATGATCGTCGTTGTCGCGCGGGCGCGGCCGCATGGGCCGCTCACCTTCCTCCGGCGTGTCGGACTCCTCCTCCTGCTGGGCGTCCGCCTCCATCTGGACGGGCTGGGTGTCCTCGTCGGAGAGGTCGTCGGTCGCGCCGGCCTCCATCTCCATGGTGGCGGGATCGGGCGCTTCCTGCTGGGCGCCGTCATCCTGCGGCGGGGTGGGCGGGGTCGGCTGATCGGGCGGCGTCTCCGGCGCGTCGGACGGCTCGCCCCCGATCTCGTCGCCGAGCTCCAGCTCCTTGATGAGGTCCCGCGCCAGGCGCGCGAAACGCGGCTGGTCGTTGATGGCCTCCAGGAGCCGGTCGAGCGTGCCGGCGGATTTTTCGATGTCGCTGCGCCAGATGTCGGCGACCCCGCGCGCCACCTCGGGCGTCGGCAGGCCGGTGAGCCGCTCCCGGACGATGAGGCCCAGCGCATCGGCGAGCGGCGCGGAGGTGCGATCCTCCATGCGCGCGAAGCCCCGCTTCTCGCACCGCTCCACCAGCGCGGCGGTGAGGTTCGCGGCGACGCCGGCCATGGCGTTGGCCCCGATGGACTGGACCCGCACCTCCTCCACCGCGTCGAACAAGGCGCGCGCCCGGTCGCCCTGGGGGCGCAGCGCGGCGTGGCGCGCGACGTCATGGTGGGCGAGCCGCAGAGCCAGCCCGTCGGCATGGCCGCGCAGGCGCTCCGCCTCCCCGTCCGACAGCACCCGCGGCGGGTGCGGCAGGACGATGCGGTCCCCCGAAAGGCGCGGCCCCTCCGCGCCGAAGCTGACTTCAAGGTCCTCGGCGCCGGCCAGCGCCCGGGTCGACTGCGCCAGCGCGCGCTTGAAGAGTTCGGTGGGGGTGTCTTTCGTCGACATGGCGGGAGAAATACCCGCTGGCCGGCGGGCGCGCTACTGCGCGGCCGCGACCGGCGCGCGCAATTGCGGCGCCGGACCGAACCTGCGACACTGCCGTCGAGCCAGCTTTTGGCGCGACCGGGCCGGACCGCATGCACATCGAACACAGCATCGCCGCGGTGATTGCGCTGGCGGTCGGCGTGTCGGCGGCGGCGCTGCACCCGGGACGGGCGCAGGCGCAAGCCAGCCTGGACGCGCCGGCGGCGCTTGAAAGCCCCTACCGGATCGTGGACGCCTGCGGCGGACGCTTCGTGGAGCTCGCGCCCCAGTCCGTGCCGGAGCAGCTGACCTGGGGGGAGTTCGGCGCCCCGTTCGACAGCGCCTTCGGCGTCACCGCCTACGCGCACGGCGCGGAGGGCGACGCCCGGCGCGACAACCCGGACGGCCTCTACCAGTGCACGGAACTGGTGCATCGCTACCTGCGCGAGGCGCTGGGCGTGCCGACGCGGATCGGCCTGGGCCTGGGGCACGGAGTGGACGTGGCGCAGCGCGTCGCCGAGCGGTTCGGCGCGGCGGCCTACACCGGCGGCCGCATCACGGGCTCTACGCCCGTCTCACTGCGCTATTTCCCAAGCGGCGAAAGCACCTGCGCGCCGCTGGTGGGCGCCGTGGTCTCCATCGCGATGCCCTCGGAGGACGGCGGGCGTGGGTATGGCCATGTGGCGGTCATCCGCGCGCTGGAGCGGGAAAGCGACGACGTGATCATCGCCACCCTGTTCGAGCAGCACGGCGGCTCCTCGCTGACGCCCGGCGAGACGGTGGGCGCCGGACGCGTGCGCTTCATGCGCTTCGGGGAGGCTTGGGCGGGCGTGTTCCTGTCGCAGGGCGGCGGGACGTTCCCGGTGGAGGGCTGGACCAACATCGCCGCGGTGGACGACGGCCTCGCCCCGGCGTCCGGCGCGCCGTGACGGCGCTCATGCGCCCGTGAAATTCGGCTTGCGCTTCTGCGCGAAGGCCATGACGCCCTCGGCGAAGTCGGCGGTGTTTCCCAGTTCGAACTGGACGCGGCGCTCCAGATCGAGCTGCGCCACCAGATCGTTGTCCATCGCCGCGGCCAGCACCTCGCGCGTGCGCACGAACCCCTTCGTGGGACCGTGGGCGAGACGCACCGCGATCTCGTGGGCCTTCGCCGCGAGGTCCGCGTCGTCGACCGCAGACCAGATCAGGCCCCACTTTTCCGCATCCTCCGCCGACAGTCGATCGCCGAGCAACGCGAGCCCCTTCGCGCGCGCCGCGCCCACAAGCCGCGGCAGATGCCACGAGCACCCCATGTCCGGCACGAGGCCGAGCTGCGGCGCGAACACCTGGATGAACTTCGCGGACTTCGCCGCGATGACGATGTCGCACGCCAGCGCCACGCCCACGCCGCCGCCCGCCGCCGTGCCGTTGACCGCCGCCACGGTGGGCTTCGGAAACTGCGCGATGTCGCGCGCGAACGGATTGAAGTGGGAGGTCATCCCGTCGGCCACCGCGTGCCCGCGCGTGAGCGGCGGCTTCGCCGGCGGCTGCATGAGATCGGCGCCCGCGCAGAAGCCGCGGCCCGCGCCGGTGATGACGAGCGCGCCCACGGCGCTGTCGTTGGCGGCCTCCGCCATCGCGTCGCGCATCTCGTCCATCAGCTCGCGCGTCAGCGCGTTGAGCGCCTCGGGGCGGTTGAGTGTGAGCGTGCGGACGCGATCGGTGGTGGATTGCAGGATGGTGGACATGGAGCGTCTCCGTTTCGTTCAAACACCGGCCGCCCGCACCGCCGGCGGTGTGCGCTAGCCGCGCTTCCTGGCCGCCTTGGCCGCTTCATGCGCGGCGTCCATCTCCGCGAACTCCCTCCGCCGCGGGCCCATGTAGCCGAACAGGTGGCCCGCCACCTTGCGCATCTGGATTTCCTCGGAGCCCTCGGTGATGCGGTAGCGGCGGTGGTGCCGGTAGATGTGCTCGAACGGCTTGTGGCGGGAATAGCCGATGCCGCCGTGCACCTGGATGGCCCGGTCCGCCGCCTCGCAGCACAGCCGGTTCGCCCAGTAATTGCACATGGACACCTTGTCCGAGAGGCGCTTCTCCACCTCCGGCTTGGGCATCTGGTCCATCTCCCAGGCGGTCTTGAAGATGAGCAGCCGCAGCATCTCCGTCTGGGTGGCGAGTTCCACGAGCGGGAACTGGATGGCCTGGTTGCGCGCCAGCGCCTCCCCGAACGGCTTGCGAAGGCGTGCGTACTTCACGCTCTCGTCGATGCAGTACATCGCCGCCCCGCAGGACGACGCGGCCTGGCGGATGCGGTTCTCGTGGACAAAATGCTGCGCCAGCGAAAGGCCCCCGCCGAGCTTCCCGAAAATCGCCGTTTCCGGCACCCAGACGTTGGTGATCGACAGCCGCGGGTGGTCCGTCGGCATGTTGAACGTCCACATGTACTCTTCAATCTTCACGCCGGGATCGCGGGCCGGGGTGATGAAGCAGGTGATGCCGGCGGCGTCGCCGTCATCTCCGCCGGTGCGGGCGAACAGCATGATGTGCGTGGCCACGTGCATGCCCGTGATCCACATCTTCTCGCCGTCGATGCGGTAGCCCTTCACGCCGTCGCGGGTCTCGGGGACGGCGCGGGTCTCCATGTGCGTGGCGTCGGAGCCGTGCTCTGGCTCGGTCAGGCCGAAGGCGGCGATGTAGGTGCCGTCGAAGCTGCCAGGGATGAACTTCTGCTTCTGCTCCTCGGTGCCGAAGTCCCGCAGCATAAGCACGCCGGGCATGTTGCCCACGATGGAATGCTCGTTCTGCAGGTCGTTGTGGAGGCCGAGGCCCTTTTTCGCCAGGTGCTCCCGGATGATCGCCATGCCGAGATTGGTGCCGTCCTGGCCGCCGAACTCTTTCGGCAGGGCATAGCGCAGGTGGCCGGCCTTGTCGGCGCGCCGGCGGGCTTCGCGCAGCAGCAGCTCCCAGTCGTGGCGCGGCAGGCCCTGGTTCTCGAAATCCGTGCGCGCCCACTCGCGGCGGTGATCGAAGAAGCGCTCGTTGTCGTCCTGCGCCTGCAGGGGCTTGATCTCGTCCTCGATGAACTTGTCGAGCACGACCAGATAGTCGGCGATCTCTTTGGGAATGCTGAAATCCATGGTGTGGCCTCTCCCCTGACGCGGGCTGGCGCTCTGTCGTTGGCCCAGGCGGGTTTGCCGGGCGGTGGCGGGCGCGTTCTGGAAGCCGCTACGGTTCAGGGCCGAGGGGGCACGGTCAAGCCTGTCGTCGCGGCGCCCTCCGGCCGCACCGCATTCCCGCCGCAGCGTCGCCCACCCGTGTGGTGAACGCCCTGACGGGCCGGCATGATGACGATGCGGTAACGACGGAGTGATGAATAATTTCGCTTCTGTTCAATTTTCTGCTTGCGTTTGCCGGTCCCTGCGCTACGGTGAATTCGTGTGTTGCGTGACGCGCCCGTCAACTTTGGGTTGACGCCCCCCGGCGGTCGCCAGTGGAGAGCCCCGATGTCCATGACCAAGACCCTGTTCGCCGCCGCCGCCGCCCTTGGCCTCTTCGCGGGCGTCGCGCTGGCGGACACCGCCGTCGTCGCGAAGCTGGCGGCGCCGACCGCCGAAGGCCGCGTGATCGCCAGCGGCGTCGTCTGGCAGTGCGCCGGCGACACCTGCCAGGCCCGCGTGACCAAGAAGGTCAGCGCCCGGGTGTGCATGGAGCTGGCCCGGGAAGTCGGCCAGATCACCTCGTTCGGCAACCTGGGCGAGGCCGACATCGCCCGCTGCAACAGCCGCGCGGCCGCGCCGGCGACGACGGCCGTCGCCGCCAACTGAGTTTCAGATCCGCTCTGCCAGCCTCCCCAAGGCTTTGAGCACCTCGCGGCGCGGAACCCCGGTTCCGCGCCGTTTTCTGTTGCCCGAATGAAACACTTCCCCGCCGAGCGACACGCCTCACGCACGCTTGACGGCGCCGGCCGCCGCGCCACTGGCGCGCCGTCCGCCGCTGCACCATGTGGGATCGGGGAAACGCACGAGAATGGACGACGCCACCTCTTCGCCACAGGCGCCGCGCGAGACGCCGGTCACGGCCTCCGCAGCGCTGGCGGGCCTGCTTGACACCTTCCCGGAGGAAACGCTCACGGTGGGCGAGATCCTCGATCGGTTGGAGGGGCAAGCCTTCGGGCTGCTCCTCCTCCTGCTGGCGCTGCCCAACTGCATCCCCAATATCCCCGGCCTGTCGACCATCTTCGGGGTGATGATGGTCGCGCCCGCCGTGCAGCTCATTTTCGGCGCGCAGGGCGTCTGGCTGCCGGGGCGGATCAAGCGGTGGCGCATTTCGCGGGACTCGCTGCGCATGGCCATCAAGGGGGCGTTGCCCGTGCTGCGGCGGATCGAGCGGTACGTCGGGCCGCGCTGGACGTTCCTCGTGGCGCCGCCGTTCACGCAGTTCCTCGGCCTGCAGACACTGATGCTGGCGTTCGTGTTGATCCTGCCCATCCCGCTGGGCAACTGGCCGCCCGGCATGACGGTGGCGGCCACCGCGCTCGCGCTGTTGCAAAAGGACGGGCGGCTCGCGCTGCTGAGCGTTGTGATGTCAGCGATTTCGGTGGTCGTGGCGTGGGCCGGCGTGCGCATCGGCTTCGCCGCGCTGCGCGAGCTGGGCGAGATGATCCACGGCGCGGTCGTCGCGATGTTCTGAGGTCAGCAGGTCTTGCGCGACAGCCAGCCAAGCGTGGCGCCGGACGATCCCTTGACCTCCTCGGTGGCGAAGCAGGCCCCGGCGGGCGCGGCGGCGGGCGCGCGCGTGAACAGCGGGTCGCGCTCGCCCCGGAAGGTGTCGCGGTCCGCGAGCGGCAGATAGGACACGATGGACAGCCCCTCCATCGCCACCAGGCACTCCGACCGGCCGCCGTCGGCTTCCAGCAGGCGGACGCCGATCTGGTTGTTTTCGTTCGGGTAAGCGATGGTCACGCGCCCAGGCTTCGCCTCCACCCGGGTCAGGCAGACGTCGATGGCCGGCAACAGCTCCGAGAGGTCCATCGCCCAGCCGCGCGTGTTGTCGGGAGCGCCGACGTCGGCGCCGGGTCGCGCGCAGCCCTCGTAGGCGATGCCCTCGAACAGGATGGTGGCGCTGTAGGGGTAGGAATCGCCGTCGGCGATGTAGGTGCAGGCCCCGGCCTTCAGCGCGATCGACAGAGGGCCGGCCGCGATGTAGGCGCCGCCGGCGCGGAAATCCCGCGGCGACGGGATCGCCGTCACCTCGTCGAGGCCCGGCCGCGTGAAGGAGACATAGTCCGGCAGCACGGTGAGCCGCCAATCCGGCTCCGCGCCCACCGCGTCGAACGCGCCCTCGTACTGCGCGCGGGTGGCGGCGTCCGCCGCGGCGCCGAGGCCGGCCAAAAGGGCTTCCGACTGCTGGCGCATGTCGTCTTCGGTGAGCGCAGGACGCTGCGAGGTGGAGAGCCCGGGCCCGCCCTCGGAGTCGGCGCCGCCGCCCTGGCCGCACGCCGCCAGCCCAAGGACAGCCGCCGCCGTCACAAGCCGCCCCGCGAAGCCTCCGAGCCGCATACCCCCTCCTGCCTGTCTGACCGGCCCTGCGGCCAGGTCCCTCTGGCGCGCCGACCCAGAGGGCCGCCCGCGCCGTCCACCCTGCATGCCCCGTGCGGTACAACGGGCGCAAGCCATCCCATCCGTCTACTATAGACCGATGCACCGTGATTCCGACGCATCAGCTTACGAATTTTTTGCCGGGGGCGGCATGGCGCGGATAGGGCTGGGGGACGCCTGGCGCGTGACCTTCGCCAACGACGTCGATCCCTCCAAGACGGCCGCCTACGCCGCCGCCTTCGGCGACGCGCACTTGCGCCGCGGAGACATCTGGTCCCTCGAGACGCGCGAACTCCCCGGCCGCGCCGACCTCGCATGGGCGTCCTTCCCCTGTCAGGACCTGTCGCTGGCCGGGGCCAGGGGCGGTCTCGACGCCACACGCTCAGGCGCCTTCTGGGGATTCTGGCGGTTGATGGAGGCCCTCGCCGCGGAGGGGCGGGCCCCGCGCATCCTGGCGCTGGAGAATGTCACCGGCCTGCTCACGTCCCGTGGCGGACGGGACTTCACGACGCTGGCCGGAGTGCTGGCGCATGCGGGGTACACGGTGGGGGCGCTGCAGGTGGACGCCGCGCACTTCGTGCCGCAATCGCGCCCGCGGGTGTTCGTCATCGCCGTGCGCGGCGCCGCGCCAGCAGCGCTGAGAGCGCCGGGGCCGTCCCTGCCGTTTCACACCGACAGCATTATGATCGCGCACGCGCGGCTGGACGCGCGGACGGCGGCGCACTGGGCGTGGTGGAAACTGCCCATGCCGCCACTCCGCAACGCCGACCTCGTCGACCTGCTGGACGACCCGGCGACCTCCGAATGGCACCCCCCGGACCACACCGCCGCGCTCGTCGCCATGATGAGCCCGCGGCAGCGGGAGAAACTGGCGACCGTCCAGGCTTCGGGAACGCACGCCGTCGGCGCCCTCTTCCGTCGCGTCCGGATGGAGGATGGCGTGAAGGTGCAGCGCGCGGAGGCGCGCTTTGACGGCGTGGCCGGCTGCCTGCGCACGCCGGCGGGCGGCTCCAGCCGCCAGACGTTGCTGTTCGTCGAGGGCGACCGTCTGCGCTCCCGCCTGATGACCGCGCGCGAGGGCGCGCGTCTGATGGGCCTGCCCGACGACTACCCGCTCCCGGCCAGCCAGAGCCGCGGCCTGCATCTCGTGGGCGACGGGGTGGCAGCGCCGGTGGTGCGCTGGCTGTCGGCGCATCTTCTGGAGCCGCTTGCGCGCGCGGCGCCCGCGCCGGAGCGATGACCGCACCCGCCGCCACGCCGGAGCGCGCCGCCGTCATGCGCGCGGTGCGCCGCCGTGATACCGGGCCCGAGCTTGCGGTGCGGCGTCTGGTGCGCGCGATCCGCACCGGCTACCGGCTCGACGCGCGCGGCCTGCCCGGGCGCCCGGACATCGCCTTCACCCGCACGCGCCACGCCATTTTCGTGCACGGGTGCTTCTGGCACGGCCACGACTGCGCCCGCGGCGCCCGCGCGCCGAAGGCGAACGCCGCCTACTGGGCCGCCAAGATCGCCCGCAATCGCGCCCGTGACGCCGCAGCGCTGACCGCGCTCACCGCCGCGGGCTGGACCGCCATGGTCGTCTGGGAGTGCGCGCTGCGCGACGAGCAGGCCATCGCCGCCTCGCTTGCGGCGTTCCTCGACGCCTGAACGGGGACGCCGTCCGGCGCCGCGCCGAACATCAGCGCTTCCAGTGCGCCGTCCATCGCGCTTCCGGCGGGCCGTCCTGCGCGGTCGAGAGCCAGCAGCTGCGCCAGCGCGCCCGCGCCGAGACAAAGGATCACCACAGGCCGCTCCTTTTTGCAATTCATTCTCAAATGCATTTGGGGTGCGCTTCTCCGGCGCGTCAAGGTCGCCTTTCGTTGACCGCGGCCCCGGCGCGATTACGGTTCGGTTATCCGAGATCGACGGGAGACGACGATGTTCGTGGGACACTACGGCCCGGCGTTCGCCACGCACTTCGTCCGGCGTCCGCCGTCCCTGGGCGCTGCGTTCCTGGCGGTCCAGCTCGTGGATGTGGCGTGGGCGGGGCTCATCCTGGCGGGGGTGGAGCATGGCCGGGTAGAGCCGGGCTTCCTCGCGCTGTCGGATTTGCGCCTCGACCACATGCCGTACACCCACAGCCTGCCCGGCGCGCTCGCCTTCGCGGCGGCGGGCGCGCTGATCTACCGGCTGCTCGATCGCCGCGGGGGCTGGGTGGCGGCGGGGCTGATCGGGGCGTGCGTGTTCTCCCACTGGGTGCTCGACGCGCTGGTGCACGCGCCCGACCTCGAACTCTGGATCGGGGGCCCGAAGATCGGGCTCGGCTGGTGGGACGATCCCGTGCTCGCCATCGGCTCGGAGGCGCTCGTGCTGCTGGGCGGCTTGTTCGTCTACCTCGCCGCCACCACGCCCCTGAATGCGACGGGGCGGATTGCGCCCTGGGCGCTGATGGGCGTGTTCGCGGCGCTCTACGCCGTGGACAAGCTGGGCCCGCCCCCGGCGAACCTTGAGGCGATGGCGCCGCAGGCCTTGATCGCCTACGTCGCCATCGCGGGTCTCGGCTTCCTGCTGGACCGCACCCGCGCCTCGAAGGCGCGGCTCCAGGTGCAGCGTTAGGACTTCGGCGCAGGCGGCGTCACCCGCTCCACCGTGAAGCCGCGCGCCTCCAGCATCGCCTGCACGCTGTCGGGCCCTACAAGGTGGGCGGCGCCGACGGCGACGAAATCCACGCCCGATCCCTCAAGCTCGCGGGCGAGCACGGTCACCCACGCCGCGTTGCGCTGCTTCAGGATCACATCGTAGAGCGCGGGGTAATCGGTCTGCATCGGGGCCACCATGTCGCGCGCCAGCGTGACGTCGTCGCCGGTCTCCCACGCGGTTTCCATCGCCGTCATGAGCGCGGGACCGCGCTGCACTTCGTCGAGAGTGTCTTCCAGCATCTGGATCTGCAGCGCGTCGTCGAAGCCCGCGAGGAACTGGATCTGCTCCTCGGCGCTCTCAAACCAGCGCATGCGCTTGCCGGCGCTTTCGGCCACGCGGTCCACCGCGCGGTCGACGCCCGCTTGGGGATCGTAGCCCGCCTGCAGCATCGGCACGACGGTGAGCGTGAGACTGGCGAGCCACGGCTTCATCGACTCCAGCGCCGGCTCAGGCAGGCCGATGAGCGCCGCGAGCGCCTTCATCTGTTGCGCGCGCTCGGGCTTGAGCTGCTCGGAGAGCTTGCGCGCGGGGTCCAGGCCGTAGCGCGCCACCAGCGCCTGCGCGGCCGCCTCGCTCTTGGGATCGATCTCCAGCTCCGTCCAGACCTCGTCGGCCTCCATCAACGCAGCTTCCGCGATGGGTCCGCCCCATGGCTTGCCCTGCTTGCGCATGTGGATCGTGCCGTAGAGGTAGAGCGTGGAATCCGCATCACGCACCGCCCACAGGGCGGGCTGCGGCGGCCCTTCCACAACCTTGGCTGCGGGCGTGGTTGCGCAGGATGCGGCGAGAAAGCAGGCGGCGACCATCGCCGCCAGAACAGACCTGGACATGGGAAACTCCTTCTCCTGAACCATCAGACGATGCCCTCTTCGCGGTCGCGGATGGCGACGTAGGCGCGTGCGAAGGCGAGGATGAGCGGCGCCGCGGCGATGGCCTGCGCCGCTTCGTTGGGACGGGCGGCGCTCGCCAGCGCGAGATCGAAGAGCATCGCCTTTTCGCGATCGGTCAGCGCGGCGGCCTTGTCGGCCGGAGCGCCGCCTGCGCCGTCGTGGGCGATTGCGCTCCCACGCTCGCCGCCGGGCGCGGCCGGCCCGCCCGCGCGGGACGCCTCCGCCGTCACAGGCCGGAGCGGCGCAGTCTGCGCATGCGCGGCGCGGCGGTGCGGCAAGTGTGCGACGCTCATTGCTTGCGCACCCAGTAGACGATCCACCACAGGCCGTAGCCCACAGTCAGCGCGAAGACACTTGCGTAGACGCCCGCGATGAAGCCGGCGGCGTCGCCGTAGCGATCCTCGAACGGCGCCGTCAGGGCCGCAAAGTCCACCACCTGCACAAGCGCAGGCCCGGCGAGGATGACGAACAGCAGTGCGCCCAGCGCAAAAGAGCCGCCCCAGAACCACGCCACGTAGTGCGCACGCTGGGCCAGTTCGTCGATCTGCCCCATCCAGTAGACGCACAGCGCCGTGGCGAACGCCATGACGGCGGCTATGACGCCGATCCACAGCCACGGAGACCATCGCAGGATCGCCGTCTCGTCGACGAGGCCGACGCCGAGACCCAGCAGGAACAGCGCGAGCATCGACAGCCACATAAGACCCGTGCGGCGCGCACTTCGCGTCCATTGCATCGTCCTCTCCCTCACTCCGCCGCATTTGCGACGTCGTCGTCCATGAACACCTGCTCGATCGGCAGCGCGAAGAGGCGCGCGATCTTGAAGGCCAGCGGCAAGGATGGATCGTACTTGCCGACTTCGATGGCGTTGATCGTCTGGCGCGAGACGCCGAGATGATCGGCGAGATCGGCCTGGCTCCATGCCCGCTCGGCGCGGAGCACCCTCAGCCTGTTCCTCATGCCGTGCGCCCTCCGGCGACGACGCCCGACAGGCTCAGCCGCGCCGCTACCGCCACTGA
>JANRIM010000172.1:0-8247 GCA_033764865.1 Hyphomonadaceae bacterium | reverse complement strand
CTGCCGGCGGCGCCGAGGCGGCGGCGGGGCGTGCGGCGGCCGCGGCGGCGCGCATGGCCGTCACATTGGCGGGACGGACCGCCACATCCCCGATGCGCGGACCGGCCGGGGCGGCGGGCGCCTCAGGTGCGGACTCCACCTCCGGCTCCACCGCCACGTCGGGCGTAGCTTCCGCCTCGGCGGCGGCTGCCGCAGGCTCCTCCTCCGGTTCGCCCAGTTCGAGGCGACGCGCCGCCGCCGCCGCGGCCTGGGCCTCCAGCAGCGCGCGCTGACGTTCCTCGTCGAGCCGGCGCTGTTCGGCGCGTTCCTCGTCGCCTTGCAGTTTGGCGCGCAGGGCCTGTTCGCGGGCGGCGAGTTCAGCGGTGGAGAGCCCGCCGACGCGGGCGGACGACGCCGAAGGCGCGGGCGCGGGAGCCGATGGACGGGCCGCGGGACCACGGACGTTGATCGGCGGCGGCGTCGGCGTGGGCCCCGCCGGCGCCTGGCGCGCGGCCCCGGCCGCCGCAGGCCCCTGACCCGGCCGCGTGACCACGCGGGTCTGCTTCACTTCCACCGCCACCGACTTGCCGCGGCCGTGGGGAAAACTCTGTCGTACCGTTCCGCCGCTGGTGGTGCGGGTGAGCGTCAGCGGTTTGCGCGCCGCGCCGTCTTTCGCGCCGTCTTTCGGTTCCGTCGTATCGCTCATGCGCTCGCTTCGCTGTCCAGTCCGAGGTCAAAACGTGGCAAATGCCAAAGGCGGCCCGGTGGACGAGCATCGTGCCCGGCCGCCGCGCCGTCCCGCCCATCGCCGCCGATCAGGGCGGGGGGGGCCAGGATGCAGGTATAATGGCGCGAAACCCGGAAAGGCGGCTGATCTCGACCGTCCAGCGCTGCGCCATGCCCTCTTGGAGCAACACGGCGTGTACCACAGGATCACGCCCCAGCGCCACGCCCAATTCCGTGCTTGTGAAACACCCCGCCACCCTGGGCTCCGCCCCCCAGAGGCCGAAGGACAGCTGGATGAGCTTGCGCCGCCCGTCCGCCGCGCCATCGGCGGCCTCGATCAGCCACAACGGCGGCGTGCGACGGATGGCGTCCTCGGCCTGCACGGTCCCGATGGCGATGGCCCCGGCCCCGCGCGCCATGCCGAGAAGATCGAGGCAACGGCGCGCCAGCAGCGCCTCCACGCGGTCCGCGAGGTCGGGCGGCGCGACGGCGGCGGTCTTGAGCCCGCGAGCGAAGGCGTTCCGCTTGACGGCCTGCGCAATGGATGCGCGGTCCGCCCGGACCCAGACCCCCCGGCCGGGCAGCTTGGCGGCCACATCAGGCGTCACGACGCCGTCCGGCGCCGCGGCGAAGCGGATTAGGGCGCTCTCGGGCAGCGTCTCCCCGGTGGCGATGCACGTGCGTTCGCGAGCCATGACGGCGAGGCTCTACAGCAGTTTGGCGCTTGCGCCGACCGCCGCCCGTTCCAGGCCTATGCGTATGTGGGCGCGGTCTGCGCCCCGGCGGGCGACTCCAGAGCGCCAGCCTCCGCCAGCGCGCCGCGCAGAAGCGGCGGCGGCGCCACTTCCTCCGGCGTCAGGAACAGGCCCGCCTCCCGCGCCCAGAGCCCCACCTGCGCGCTCGCCGTCAGCGCAGCCAACGGGGCGGCGAAGAGAAGCCCGATCAGGATCGGCGCCATCCAGATCACCAGGTCCGAATAGGGCGCGGCGATGAACAGCAGCACGAGACCCGCGCCGCTCTGCCAGCCGTAGGTGCGCCAGGCCTCTCCCCAGGGGGTTGCACCATCGGCGCGCCGACGCTGCGGCCGCCAGCCGTTGTCGAAGCCGAACAGCGTGTGCGCGACGGCGCGGCACGAAGACAGCATGTGCAGCGGCGCCAACACCGCGGACATTACGATCTCGGCCGCCACGCCGATGGTCAGCTTGCGGGCGCCGCCGAACAATCGGCGTTCCGCGGGGTTCATCGCCACCAGCGCCGCGCCCATGAGTTTCGGGCCGAACAGCATCACCACCGTCATGACGATGCTCCAGTGGAGCGTGAGCAGACGCTCCGCCCCGCCCTCGAACCAGGGCGCGCCCGGTTCGGGCAGACCTTGCTGCACCCGCAGGATGACGCCGACGGCGAGGAACGCCAGCCAGAGCGGCGCAGCGGCGTAGACCATCATCGCCATGCCGATCTGAACCCGGTGCAGCCAGTGCAGACCCTCCGCACGGAGCAGCGAGAGGTGCTGGAAGTTTCCCTGGCACCAGCGGGCGTCGCGCGCGGCGTTGTCCATCAGCGTCGGCGGCGCCTCCTCATAGGAGCCCTCCAGCCTCGGCGCGAGGATCACACCCCAGCCGTCGCGGCGCATGAAGAAGCTCTCCACCACGTCGTGGCTGAGCACGTCGCCCCCGAACGGCGCCTCGCCCGGCAGGCGGGGCAGCCCGGCGGATTCCGCGAACGCGCGGGTCCGCACCATGGCGTTGTGGCCCCAGTAGAGCCCTTCCCTGCCCATCCACCACGCAAGGCCCGCGCACGCGACGCGGCCATACAGGCGGATGCCGAATTGGATGTGGCGGGCGAACAGGCTTTCGCCGTGGACGGCGTGCGGCACGGTCTGGATCAGCCCGAGGTCCGGTCGCGAGTCCATCCAGCCGGTCAGGCCGACGAGCAACTCGGCGCTCATCAGGCTGTCAGCGTCCAGCACCACCATGTAATCGTACGCGCCGCCGAAGTTGCGCACCCAGTCGGCGACGTTGCCGGCCTTGCGGCCGCGATTGTCCCGACGCCGGCGGTAGTAGAAGGCGCTGCCGCCGCCATTCTGCGCCTGGGCCGCCAGCACGGCTTCCTGGGCGGCGATCGAGGGATCGTTGGTGTCGCTGAGAACGAAGAAATCGAACGCGCTGGACGCGCCCCGCGCCCGCAGGGCCTGGTCCATCGCCCGCAGACGGGCGTAGACGGCGCTCGCCTGTTCGTTGCGGATGACGGCCAGCAGGGCCGTGCGTCGGCCGGCCGACGGGGCCGGCAGGTCTTCCACTGCGGCGTAGTCGTGGCGCTGGGAGGCCAGCAGGTAGAAACCCACGAGGGCGCTGCAGAACCAGCACGCGATGGATACAAACAGCGGCCCGAACAGGACGAGGCCCGCCGTCTCCACCAGCGTGAACCCATCGCCCGCGAACAGATCGAACGGAGCCATGAACGCCGCGCCGGTCAACGCCAACGTTGCGGTGAACAGGCCCGCACGCCGCCACGCCAGGCTGCGCGGATCATGCCAGCGCGCGCCCAAGGCAGGGCGCGAGACCGGTTGTTCGATCATCGGCAGCGGCGCGTGGGCCGGGAGATAATCGCTGGTGATGGACGTTTCAAACGGCAAGACGATCCCTCGCGCACCAACCCTAGCGGGCGGTCCAACACCTCAAAGCCGCAAGCCGCGATAGGCGCCAAATCGCCCCACCGGACGCACTTCCCTAGGCGCCCCGCCGCAGAAAGCGGCGCCGGGCGGGCCGCCGCCTCGGGACAATGCGCAGCCGATGACGCCCAGCGCGGGCCGGTCGCCGGCTCCGGCCCATCCGAACCGACGCGCCCGTCGGACGAGGTCCTTCGCCAGCGCGCGGCATGTAGGGCGCGGATACGAGCCCGCCAAGGCCACGGGAGCGGCCGAGTTCGCAGGGCTCACCTGCGAACTTGGCGGTGGACACCAGCGGCTTTGCGGCCGAGGTAGTCGCGCTTTAGCGGAAAACGTCCTCGACGCTCTCCGTGCGCGGCGCGTCGGGGTCTTCGTCCTCGGCCTCCGGTTCCGGCGGCGCCTCGATCCAGCCGGCGGTCACGCGGGCGTTGATGATCAGGGCGTCGGCGTCTTCCTGGCTCAGCTGCATCGAATCGAGCACGCCTGGGTGGCGCACGCGCTCGCCGTTCTTGGTCTCAAACCAGCCGCGCAGCTCGTCGGAGGCGGCGTCCGCCAGATCCTCGAGGGTCTTGATGCCGCCCTTGCCGAGCAGGATGGCCATTGGCAGCGTCACGCCCGGCACGGTGAGGAGGTCGTCCTCCACGCCGAGATCGCGGCGTTCGGCGTCCAGTTTTTCGGCTACTTCCTCAAGCCATGCGCGGGCGCGGGACTGAAGCTCTTCCGCCAGCTCGGGGGAAAAGCCCTCGATGTTGGCGAGATCGTCGGTGTCGATGTAGGCGATATCCTCCACCGTGACGAAGCCTTCGGTCGCGAGCAGTTGCGCCATCATCTCGTCGGCGTCGAGCGCCTCCATGAACAGCGCGGTGCGTTCGGCGAACTCCTTCTGGCGACGCTCCGACTCCTCGGCCTCGGTCATGATGTCGATCTGCCAGCCGGTGAGCTGGGAGGCGAGGCGCACGTTCTGGCCGCGACGGCCGATGGCGAGCGACAGCTGCGCCTCGCCAACCACCACTTCGACACGCCCCTGCTCGGGGTCGAGCACGACCTTGGAGACCTCCGCCGGCTGCAACGCGTTCACGATGAACGTCGCCGGATCGGGGGACCAGGGGATGATGTCGATCTTCTCGCCCTGCATTTCGCCGACGACCGCCTGCACCCGCGCGCCGCGCATGCCGACGCAGGCGCCGACAGGATCGATGGAGCTATCGTGGCTCATCACCGCGATCTTGGCGCGGGAGCCCGGATCGCGCGCCCCGGACTTGATCTCGATGATCCCTTCGTAAACCTCCGGCACTTCCTGTGCGAACAGCTTGGCCATGAACTCCGGCCGCGCGCGCGAAAGGAAAATCTGCGGCCCCTTCGCCTCGCGGCGCACGTCATAGATGAGCGCGCGCGTGCGATCGCCTTGATGGAGGTTCTCGCGCGGGATCGATTCGGCCCGGCGGATCACACCTTCCGCCTGACCGAGGTCGATGACGATGTTGCCGTACTCGACCCGCTTGACCACGCCGTTGACGATCTCGCCCACGCGGTCCTTGTAGAGGTCGTACTGGTTGTCACGCTCGGCTTCCCGCACCTCGTGATTGATCACCTGCTTGGCGGTCTGCGCAGCGACGCGGCCGAATTCCATCGGCGGCAGGATGTCGATGTAGGTCTTGCCCACATGCGCTTCAGGGTCGCGCTTCAGGGCGTCCTTCAGCTCGATGTCCGTCGCGGGGTTGAACGGGCGGGCCTGCGCTTCGAGCGCGGCGTCATCGACGACCGTCATCACGCGCTTCAGCGTCATCTCGCCGGACTTCGGATCGATGTCGGCGCGGATGTCGTGCTCGGCGCCATAGCGCGAGCGCGCAGCCTTCTGCAGGGCGTGGCTCATCGCGTCGATGACAAGCTGTTTGTCTATGCCCTTCTCGCGCGCCACGGCGTCCGCAATCTGCAGGATCTCAAGCCGGTTTGCGCTGACGCCGGTGACGCTCATTGTGGTTTCCTCTGGGGCTTATGCTTGGGCGCCCTCGCGGGGGGCGCCGGTTCGGGTGAAAGGCCGGATGCGGGATCGGCGGCTTCCGCGGCGCGGGCGCGGCGCAGATCCTCCTCGATGAGCCGGTCGGTGAGCATGAGACGCGCGTTGGCGACATGCGCGAACGGAAACCGCGCCTCTCCGTGTTCGTGTGTGAGGCGAATATCGGAACCGTCGACGCCGAGGATATCGCCGCGAAACTTGCGCTGCCCTTCAATGCCGATGGTGAGTTCAACCTTGGCTTCGTGGCCGGCGAAACGGGCGAAATCCTCAAGCCGGACCAGCGGGCGGTCGATGCCGGGCGACGACATCTCCAGATCGTACTCGCCTTTCACGGGATCGGCCGCCTCCAGCACGGGCGACAGCGCCCGCGACAGCCGGGTGCAGTCGTCGATGCCCATCAGCCCATCGGCGATACGCTCCGCCATGATCTGCAGCCGCTTGCGCTTCAGCCCCGACAGACGGACGCGCACGATGGCGTAGCCCAGATCGGCCGCGGCGGGCTCGATCAGGCCGATGATCCGTTCTTCGAGGGGGTTCGACGCCCGCACGCACGCTCCGGAATATGAAAAGCGGCGGCCCCTCCCGGGACCGCCGCCGAGCCCTCATCGAGGGCGATCAGCGATGTTCGTCGTCAACATAGCGAGCCTTTAGGCTTTTGTCAGCCCCTTGGCGCCCGGGCCTGCAGGAAAGCGCGCACGTCCGCGGCGGTGGCGGCGGGATCTTCCTGGTGCGGCGTGTGGCCCAGCGCCGGATAGACCTTCAGCACCGCGCCGCCGATCCCCGCCACCAGCGCATCCGCCGCCGCCCGCGGCACAAGCCTGTCCTGACCGCCCTGGATCACGAGCGTCGGCGCGGTGATGGCCGACAGCGGCGGCCGCGTGACGGCGGCCATGGCCTGAAAGCCGGAGAGCAGCTCCGCGCGGTGCAGCCGCCAGAACAGGTCCGCACGCCTCACGTCCTCATCGCGGACGCCCCGCGGATCGGCGACGCCGGACTGCATGCTCATCCGCATGATCAGCGTGCCGCCCGCCCAGCGCGCGGCAGTGCGCAGAAGCGGCGCGTACCAGGCGTCCATGATCTGGCGCACCCGCCGCGGCGGCCCCCCCGCGGAAGGTCCCGCGGAATCCACGAGGATGAGCGCACTGACCCGTTCGGGGTTCGCCGCCGCAAAGGACCACGCGATGGCGCCGCCCATGGAGTTGCCCGCCAGCGCCATGCGTCCGACGCCGAGGGCGTCGAGCGTATCCTTCAGAAAGCGCTGCTGGTCCGGGCCGCCCTGCCCTGTGCGCGTGAGACCGTGGCCGAGCAGATCGACGCGGATCACGCGGAAGTCATTCGCGAGACGGTCCGTCCAGCCATCCCAGGCCCACGACGAGGACGCGAACCCATGCAGCAGGACAAGCGGTTCGCCATCCTCCGGCCCCGCGATGCGCACATGCGCCACGGCGCCGTCCGGCAGGGTGAGGAAGCGGGAGTCCGGCGCCGCGTAGGCCGCGATGACGGCGTCCCGATCCGCATCGGGGCGCACGGCGAGGACGGCGACGACCAGCGCCAGAATGCCCACGCCGACGAGCACGCCACGGATCATGAGCGCACGAACCTCAACCACACGGGCGCACAATCGCCCAGGCGCTTTTCCTCATAGCGCGTCGTGACATGTCCCGGCCACGGGGTGCGCCAGTCCGCCGCGCGTGTCGCCGTCCACGCGAACTGCGGCTCACGCACGAAGTGCTCCAGCGCCCAAGCTGCGTAATGGGCCCAGTCCGTGGCGAAGCGCACCTCGCCGCCGGGCCGCACGATGCGCGCCAGCGCGGTCACGAAGTCCGGCTGCACGAGACGGCGCTTCCAGTGGCGCGCCTTCGGCCAAGGATCGGGAAAGAGGATGTCCACGCGGTCGAACGCGGCGTCCGGCGCGGCCGCTGCCAGATCGCGCGCATCACCCTGATGCAGGCGGACGTTGGCGACGCCCCGCTCCTCCACGTGCCTCAGGCAGGAACCGACGCCGTTGAGAAACGGCTCCACACCGATGAAGCCCGCGGACGGCGCCGCCTGCGCCTGCGCCACCAGATGCTCTCCCCCGCCAAAGCCGATCTCCAGAACATGCGCCGAAGCTTCCGGGAAAAGCGTTCGAGGATCGAACACCCCGGCGGACAAATCCACCGCGAGCGCCGGCAAAAGCGTTTGCACCAGCGCCTCCTGGCGGGGTTTGAGCGCGCGCGCCTTGATGCGGCCGTAGGAACGGATGGGGCGGGTGACGGGCTGCGACATGCCCCTTACATCGCCCCGTGCGCCGCAGGCGTAAAGCGCCCTCGCCTCACGCGCCGGCGCGCCGCCGGCGGATCCGGCTCAGAGCCTCGGGCGTAATCCCCAGATAGGAGGCGATGACGTACTGCGGCACACGCCGCGCCACCGACGGACGCGCGGCGATGAAGTGGGCGTAACGCTCTTCCGGCGTTTTCTGCAGGAGGCTGGCGGATCGCCGCTGGCTGCCGGCCACAACCTCCTCCATCACCCGCCGCCCGAAGCGCTCGTAGGCGTGGTCTGCGTCATAGGCCGCGTAGAGCGCGGCGCGCGGGATGGTCAACACCACGGTAGCCTCCAGCGCATCGATGTTCTGGCTGCCCGGGGCGTCGGTGGTCAGCGAAAACACATCGGCCAGGAACATACCTTCGTCGAAGAATTGTCCCGTGTGCTCACTGCCGTCGGCCAGATAGTAGTACCGCAGCAGGCCGGACTGGATGAAATAAAGCGTCTGCGCGCGGTCCCCTTCGCGAAACAGGTGCTCACCGCGGGTGAGCCTGCGTTCGCCGATCGCCTGGACCAGCGCTGCGCGCGCCGCCGCCGATACGACCTTCGGCGC
>JANRIM010000162.1:0-10651 GCA_033764865.1 Hyphomonadaceae bacterium | reverse complement strand
AGCACCTTCATGATCTCGTTGGCGCCGCCATAGATACGCTGCACGCGGGCGTCGCGATACATGCGGCCGATCTCCATCTCGTTCATGTAGCCCCAGCCGCCATGCAGCTGCAGGCATTCGTCGATCACCTCGCACTGCACGTCCGTGACCCAGTATTTGGCCATGGAGGCCGTGGCGGCGTCGAGATCGCCCTTGAGCAGCCGCTCGATGCAATGATCGACGAACACCTTGGCCACCGTCGCCTTGGTCTTGCACTCGGCGAGCTTGAACTGCGTGTTCTGGAAGTCGATCAGCGGCTTGCCGAAGGCGTGGCGCTCCTTGACGTACTGCGCCGTCTGCGACAGCGCCCGCTCCATCATGCCAACGCCCTGCATGGCGATCTGCAACCGTTCTGACGCGAGCTGCTGCATCAGCTGGATGAAGCCGCGCCCCTCGTCCCCGCCAAGCACGTTGGACGCCGGCACGCGCACGTCCTCGAAGAACAGCTCCGAGGTGTCCTGCGCATCCTGGCCCACCTTGTCGAGATTGCGACCACGCCGGAAGCCGTCCACGGCGTCCGTCTCCACCACGATCAGCGAGGTGCCCTTGGCGCCCTGCGTGGGATCGGTCTTGGCGACCACCAGGATCAGGTTGGCGGTCTGGCCGTTGGTGATGAAGGTCTTGGAGCCGTTGACGACGTAGTGATTGCCGTCCTGGCGCGCAGTGGTCTTGATGCCTTGCAGGTCGGAGCCGGCGCCCGGCTCCGTCATGGCGATGCCGCCCACCAGTTCACCGGTGGCCATGCGCGGCAGCCAGCGTTCCTTCTGCTCCTTCGTGCCATAGTGCCAGAGGTAGGGTGCGACGATGGCGTTGTGCAGCGACAGGCCGAAGCCCTCGACGCCCATTTCCGCCATGGCGTTGATGATCACCGCATCGTGGCGGAAATCGCCGCCGGCGCCGCCGTACTCCTCGGGGCCAGCCACGCACAGGAGGCCCGCCTCCCCCGCCTTGGTCCACATGTCGCGATCGACGACGCCGGCTTCGCGCCATTTCGCCATTTTTTCGGGCGTGGCCTCGCGCAGGAAGAACTCCCGCACGCTGCGATCGAAGATTTCGAGCTCCTCGTCTTCGCGCCATTTGGGTGTGGGCAACTGGATCGCGGACATCGGTCGTTTCCTTTCCCCGCCCTCCCCCGTCGGTGCGCGCGGGGTGAGGGCTTGTTGTGGTTCACCTCATCCCGGACCTGTCGGGGGATGAGGCCTTGGCGCAGTCAGAACGCTTCGGCGGGTAGCGCCATGACGGCGGCGGCCCCGGTCTTGAGTTTGGCGAGGTGCGCCCCCGCATCGGGCAACATGCGGTCGATGAAGTAGCGCCCCACCGCGATCTTGGAATCGTAGAAGGGGTCGGGCTTGCGCTTGCGGCCCTCGAATGCCGCCTTCGCCATCAACGCCCACATGTAGGTGAGCGAAGTGAGGCCGAAGAGGTGGAGGTAATCGTGGCTGGCGGCGCCGGCGTTGTCGAAGTTCGACATGCCGTTCTGCATCAGCCACATCGTGCCGTCCTGCAGCTGCGCCTTGGCGGCGCCCAGCGCATCGACGAACGGCTTCATCTGCGGATCGTCGGCGTTGTCGCCGATGAATGCGTCGATCTCGTTGAAGAACGTGAACACCGCGCGCCCGCCGTTGGCGGCGAGCTTGCGGCCGACAAGGTCAAGCCCCTGGATGCCGTTCGCGCCCTCGTAGATCTGGGCGATGCGGGCGTCGCGCACGAACTGCGACATCCCCCATTCCTCGATGTAGCCGTGGCCGCCGTAGACCTGCTGGCAGTTGGTGGCGTTGGCGTAGCCCTTGTCCGTGAGGAAGCCCTTCAGAACCGGCGTCATCAGGGCCATGTAGTCGCCCGCCTTCTCGCGCACCTTCTCGTCCGGGGAGTACGTGAGGAGATCCCCGTAGAGCGCCGTCCAGAAGGTGAAGGCCCGCGCCCCCTCGTTGAAGGCGCGCGCATCCATCAGCATGCGGCGCACGTCGGGATGCACGATAATGGGGTCGGCGGGGCCGTCGGCGTTCTTGGCGCCGGTGAGGCTGCGGCCCTGCAGGCGGTCCTTCGCGTAGATCACGGCGTTCTGGTAGGCCGCCTCCGACTGCGCAAGGCCCTGCATGCCCACGCCGAGGCGCGCCACGTTCATCATCGTGAACATGGCGTTGAGGCCCTTGTTCTCCTGGCCCACGAGCCAACCGACCGCGTCGTCGTAGTTCAGCACGCAGGTGGCGTTGCCGTGGATGCCCATCTTCTCCTCGATCTTGCCGCACACCACGCCGTTGCGCGCGCCGAGCGAGCCGTCGGCGTTGACGAGGAACTTCGGCACGATGAACAGCGAAATGCCCTTGGTGCCGGCGGGCGCGCCTTCGATGCGCGCGATCACGAGGTGGATGATGTTTTCGGCGAGATCGTGCTCCCCCGCAGAGATGAAGATCTTCTGGCCCGAGATCCGGTAGCTGCCGTCGGCCTGCGGGACGGCCTTGGTGCGCAGCAGACCCAGGTCGGTGCCGCAATGCGGCTCCGTGAGGTTCATCGTGCCCGTCCATTCGCCGGAGACGAGCTTGGGCAGATAGAGATCCTTCTGGGCGTCCGAGCCGTGGTGGTGGATGGCCTCGTAGGCGCCGTGGCTCAGGCCCGGATACATCCCGAACGCCATGTTGGCGGACGACACCATCTCGTTCCAGGCGAGGCTGACCACATGCGGCAGCCCCTGGCCGCCGTAGGCGGGGTCGGACCCCAGCGCAGGCCAGCCGCCCTCCACCAGCTGCTTGTAGGCGTCCTTGAAACCGGTGGGCGTGGTCACCACCCCGTCGGGGGAGCGGGTGCAGCCCTCGTGGTCGCCCACCGCGTTGAGCGGCGTGAGCACGTTCTCGCAGAACTTCGCCCCCTCGCCGAGGATTTGCTCCACCAGGTCCAGCGGCGCCTCCGCGAAGGCGGGCAGGTTGGCGTGCTTCTCGATGTTCAGAACATCGCGATACAGGAACATGAACTCGCGCAGCGGAGCCTTGTACGTCGGCATCGCCCCTCTCCCGTTATTGGCTTGGCAAGCGGTGTAGCACCGCCGTCATGCCTCTTGGAGACGCCGCCGCGCTTCTTTTTCAAAGGCCACCGCCGCCGCCACGCCCGCCTTGGGGGCGGGTTCGGCCAGCCGGCTCTCCAGCCACTTGATGCCGTCGCCTAGCGCCTGGATGGCGCCTGCGAGATCCTCCCGCTGGGCCTCCAGGGTCACCATGCGGGCCTTGAACTTCTTCAGCGCGGTCTGCATCTGAGCGCGCTCGCCGTCGTTGAGGTCGTAGAGATCGAGGATCTCCTTGATCTCGGTCAGGGGGAAGCCCACGCGCTTGCCCCGCAGGATCAGAACCAGCCGGCCGCGGTCGCGGATCGAGTAGACCCGGTTGAGCCCGTCCCGACGGGGCGAGAGCAGGCCGCGATCCTCGTAGAACCGCAGCGCCCGCGGCGTGACTTTGAACTCCCGCGCCAACTCCGAAATCGTCCAGTGCCGTTCTGCTTTTGTCATTGTCGGCCTCCTCCCTAAGGAACCATGACGGTCATCATACTCCCGCTAACGTCAACGTCAAGCCAGGGGCATGTCGTTGCCGAAGTCGCGCCCGGCCTACCAGCCATTGAGGCTGGATCGCGTTCCGGACGGCGCCGGTAGTGGCGAGAGTTGTGAATAGCTCACGTAGGGAATTTTACCTCCCATTAACGACAAGCCCGTTTCCGTGGAGGATGACTGCACGGGTTGATTCTGCGCCGCCGTTCCCGTCGTGGCGACGTCGCGGGCGAAAGGGCTAGGCATGAGCGGGGCGACATCCTGGAGCGTCAAGGACATGGACCCGGACACGGCCGACGCCGCCCGGGAACAGGCCCGCAAGCACGGGCTGACGCTCGGCGAATGGCTGAACCAGTCGATCCTGGCCCACGAAGAGGCCGCCCGGCTGGCGGAGACGGCCCCTGTTCCCGGCCCGACCGTGGGGCCCGCCCTCGAAGGCGCCGCGGGCGCCGACCACTGGGCCGCGCCCGCGTCCGACACCCGTCGCATGGCGGAGGCGCTGGAGCGTCTGGCCGCCCGCCTGGATGATGCGGAGCGCCGCGCGGCGCTGTCCATGACCGGTCTCGACCGGACCGTGCTGGGCCTCGCGGCGCGGGTGGAGGACGCAGAAGCCCATGTGCGCCAGGCGTCCGCGAAGGTCTCCGGCGCGGTGGAGGAAATGCGCCGCACCGGCGACGCGGTGGTGGAGCGCGCGGCCCAGGCGGAGTTGCTCGCGCGCGAGACCGCCGGCGAGATCGGCGCCACGCTGCAGGAGTTCAACGCCTCCCGCCAGGCGCTCGCCCGCCAGCTCGCCTCCGCCGAGACCGGCGTCCGGCGCACGGCCGAGGAAGTCGCCGCCGCCGTCCACGCCCAGCTCGCCAGCCGCATCGACGAAGCCGAGGCGTTCAGCCGGGAGGTGGCCGCCGCCGCCGCCGAGGACATCCGCGCCGCACAGGCCGCGCTGGCCGAGCGGATGGCGGAGCTGGAGCACGAGACCCGCACCGCGGCGGCGGAGGCCGTGCGCGCCCTGCGCGCCGATCAGGAAATGATCGAGGCCCGCATCGCGGTGGCCGAGTCCGGCGGACGCGAGGCCGCCGCCGAGGCGTTGCGCGAGCTGCACGCCGCCCAGTTGGCGATGCAGGATCGCCTGCGCCAGGTGGAGTTGGAGACGCGCCGCGCCACCAGCGACGCCATCGCCGAGGTGCGCCAGGCGCACGAGGAACTCGCCGCGCGCGTCGCCGCCGCCGGGCTGGATGCGCGCACCACCGAGACCCTTCAGGAGATCGAGACCGCCCAGCGCGCGCTCGCTGCGCGGTTCGACGGGATCGAGGCGCTGGCGCGCCAGACCGCCGACGCCGCCGCTCATGAGGTGGCCAAGGGCCAGCAGGCCATTGAAGCGCGGCTGGAGCAGATCGAACAAGCGACGCGCGAGGCCGCCGCCAACCTGCGCATGGGCGCCGCCGCCGCCATCAACCAGGTGCGCGCCGCCCAGCTCGACCTGGAAAAGCGCGTCAAGCTGGTGGAAGTCGGCGCGGCGTTCGGGGCCAATGGTGGCGGCGTGGATACGCAGGCGGTGCGCGACGCGCAGGCCGCCATCGAGGAGCGGCTGGACAAGATCGAACGCGGCGGCGCCACCGGCGGCCAGGAACGCGCCGCGCTTCACATGCTGGACGCCAAGATCACGGGCCTCGCCTCCACGGTGCGCGACAGCCGCGACCGCACGGCCCAGGAGATCGAGTCCATCCGCGCCCGCATCGAGAGCGGCGGTGATCACGCCGCCCGTCTGTCGGCGGTGGAGAAGAGCGTCGAGGACGCGATCGCGCGGCTCGCGGACCGCCTAGTGCAGGCCGAGACCACCGCCAACGCCGCGTTGCGGCGGCTGGAGGACGCGCCGGGCGCCGGGGCCGAGACCGAAGCCTTGCGCACCCTCGTGGAGCAGCGCCTCGACAGCATGGCCGCGTCCATGACCGAAATGGTCGGCGGCGTGCGCGCAGAGATCGAAAGCCGCGTCGGCGGCGGCGGCCCGGACATGGACGCAGCCCTCGCCGACGTGAACCGCCGCGTGGCCGCCTCCGAGCGGCGCCAGGCCCAGACCATCGAGGCGATCTCCATCGAGATCCGGCGCATGTCGGAAAGCATCGACCGGCGGCTCCGGTCGCTGGAAACGCGCAACGACGACAGCGCCGCTGAGGCGGTGCGCGAGGAAGTGGCGCGGCTGGCCGCGTCTCTCGACGAGCGCGTCGCCGGCATCGAGAGCCGCGAGATCGCCAGCGTCGAGCGCGTGGGCGTGGAGATGGGACGGCTGGCGGAGCGCTTCGACGAGCGGTTCGACGGCGTGGAGCGCCGCAGCGCGGAGGCCATCGAACACGTGGGCGAGCAGGTCGCGCGCATGGCCGAACGCTTCGCCCAGCGCCAGGATCAGGTGGCGCGCGAACTCACCGAGCGGATCGTGGAGAGCGAGGAGCGCCAGGCGTCCCGCCTGACCGAGACGCTCGGCGTCGTGGCCTCCAAGATCCAGGCCGTCGAGGAGCGCACGTCCACCACGCTGTCGCCGGTGCAGAAGGCGATGTCGAGCCTCGCCGCGCGCCTGCAGGCGGTGGAGGACGGCTCCCGCGGCGCCCTCACAGGCTTCGACCGCGCGCCCGACGACGCCATGGCAGGCCACCCGGACGACGCACTCGACGAAGACGCCGCGTTCGTGGAAACCGTCGATCTCGGCGACATTGACGCGCTGGTGGAGAAAATCTCCGCGCGCGTCCAGCCTGACCGCCACGACGCCACAGAGCCGCCGCCGGTGATCGAGGTGATCGAGACGGGTCTGTCGCCCGCGACCGACGAAGACACCGTGGATATCGAGTCCATCGAATCGCCGCGGATCGCCGTCGATCCGTTTGACGAGCTGCTGCCCGTTCCGCCTGCGCCGAAGCCGCCGGCCGCCCACGTGCACGCCGACGCCAACGAGATCGACGTCGCCTTCGCGGACCCCGGCGCCGCTGCCTCCGTGCCCACCCCGCCCCTGCGCGACGACGATCTGGCAGACATGTTCGCCGCGCCCGACGCCGAAGAGGCCAAGCCGCCCGGCAAGCACGATTACCTCGCCCAGGCGCGGCGCGCGGCGCAGGCCAGCGCGCAGTCCGGCAAGGCGGCGGGCCGCAAGCGGGCCGAAGAAAAGCAGCGCGCGCCCGTGCCGGGGCTGCGGGGCCCCAACCGCGTGGTGCTGTGGAGCGCCGCCGGCGCGCTGGCGGTGGCGCTGGCGAGCGGCGCCTACCTTGTGAACGTGCGGTCCAACGCAGAGGACGCCGCGGCCGATCCCGCCGCCGCGCCGGGCGTCGACGACGCCGTCGCCTCCATGCCCACCGGCGACCTCGATACGCCGCCGCCCGCCCTCGATCCGGCCGTCGATCCCGCGCTCGCGCCGCCGTTGGATCCGCTGGCCGCAAGCCCGGGCGACGCCGTCACCGACGGCTCTATCGCCGCTGCGGCGGCCAAGGCGAGCGCGGAGTCCCGCGCGCGCGCGGCCGCCCGCGCCACACCGAAGGCCGAGCCCGCCCCGGCGCCGAGCCGCCCGGCCGCCCGCCCGCCGGTCGGGCCGCAAGCCGGCATCACGGCCACGGTCCAGCCCGCCTCACTCGCCGCCGCCGGTGGCCGCGCCGCCCTCTCGATGGAGCAGGCGGCACTGCGCGGCGACGCCGTGGCGCAGTACGAGCTGGGGCTCCAGCGTCTCGCCAGCGGGCAAACGCCCGAGGGCGTGGCGCTGCTGCGCCGCGCCGCCAACCAGGGCCTCGCCATGGCGCAGTATCGCCTCGCCAAACTGTTCGAGCGCGGCGAGGGCTTGCCGGCCGATCTTGTCCAGGCCCGTCAGTGGACGGAGCGCGCAGCCGCCGCCGGCAACCGCAAGGCCATGCACGATCTGGGCGTCTACTACGCCCGTGGCGAGGGCGCGCCGCTGGACGAGGCCGCCGCCTTCCGCTGGTTCAAGCAGGCCGCGGAGCTGGGCGTCGCAGACAGCCAGTTCAACCTGGGCGTCCTCTACCAGCAGGGCCGTGGGGCGCAGGCCAACGCGGCTGAGGCGCTCTTCTGGTTCGCCGTGGCGGCGCGCAGCGGCGACACCGACGCCCGCGCCCGCGCCGCGAGCCTCGAAGTCCAGCTGGCTCCCGAAGTGGTGCAGGCCGCGCGGAACCGCGCCGCGGCTTTCGTAGCCCGCCCCGCCAGCGCCCGCGCCAACGGCGAGTTCGGCCAGCGCCTGTGGGCCACGGACTCCGCCCAGACCAACGCCCCGCCCCGCAGCTGACGGGCGCGGACCGAAAGGCTGCCCCCTGGCGTTGAGGGAGGCGGCCGCGGACGCCGTGCCGATTGCGCCCTTCTCCCAACGCTGGAATAACCTCGGGGCGTGGCGCCCGGGCGCGTCCGCGCCAGTCAGGCTCCGCGATGTCGATCTATCTGCCGATCGCCGAGATGTCGGTGAACGGGCTGCTGATCATTCTGATCAGCGGCGCGATCGGTTTCTTCTCGGGCATGGTGGGTGTGGGCGGCGGCTTCATCATGACCCCGGCGCTCATCTTCATGGGCGTGCCCCCGCCGGTGGCCGTGGCCACGCAGGCGAGCCAGATCACGGCGTCCTCGCTGTCGGGCGTCATCGCCCATGCGCGCCGGCGCGCCGTGGACCTGCGGATGGGCCTCCTGATCACCATCGGAGGCGTGGCGGGCTCGACTTTCGGGGTGTGGGTGTTCGCCTGGATGAAGGCGCTTGGTCAGCTCGACCTGCTGATCTCCCTCTTCTACGTGCTGTTCCTCGGCGTCATCGGCGCGCTGATGCTGTGGGAGAGCGTGGCGGCGCTGCGCCGGCGGGCGTCCGGGGCGGCGGCGACGCGCCGGAGGCGCAAGCGCGGGTGGGCGCACCGTCTGCCGATGCGGCTGCGGTTTCCCCAGTCGGGCCTCTACATGAGCGCGCTGCCGCCCATCGGCATCGGCGTGGTCACCGGCGTGCTGGCGGCGATCATGGGCGTGGGCGGCGGCTTCATCGCGGTGCCGGCGATGATCTATATCCTGCGCATGCCCACCAACGTCGTGATCGGGACGTCGCTGTTCTCCATCATCATCATCGCGGCGCTGGTGACGGTGCTGCAGGCGGCGCAGACGCGCACGGTGGACCTGGTGCTGGCCGCCCTGCTGATCGTGGGCGGCGTCATCGGCGCGCAGCTTGGCGCCCGCGTGGGCGCGCGACTGAAGGCGGAGGAGCTGCGGGTGATCCTGGCCGGGGTGGTGCTGGCGACCGCCCTGCGGCTGCTGTGGGACCTCGTGGCCCGTCCCACGGAAATCTTCGTGCTGGCCAGTTGATGCGCGCCGCCCTCCTCCTGCTCGCGGCGCTCGCCGCCGTGCTGCTGGCGCCGCCGGCCGCCCACGCGCAGGCGCTGCGGCGGGCGCCGGACCTCGCCACCTCGATCAGCGACGAGGCGGTTTCCGTCACGTCGGACTACCGCGGCGCCCGGCTGACGGTCTTCGGGGTGCACTGGCGGCGCGGGCGGGCGCCCAGCGACGTGGTGGTGGTGCTGCGCGGTCCAAGCGAAACGCAGGTGGTCCGCCGCAAGCGCCGGATCGCGGGGCTCTGGATCAACACCGATCCCGTGCGCTTCCGCGGCGTGCCGAGTTTCTTCGCGCTGGCGAGCACGCGGCCCGTGGGGGAATTCCTCGACGGCCGCACCGTCACCGACCTTGGGCTCGATCCCGGCGCGCTCGCGCGGCTGGAAGGCGAAACGCCGGCCGATACGGACTCCACAAGCTACCGCCGCGCGCTGGTGCGCCTGAAGCAGGCCGAAGGCCTCTACGTCCTGCGCGCGCAGCCGCTGCTGCTGGAGGAGGACGGGGCCTTCAAGGCCACCTTCACGATCCCCGCCAACGCCCCCGTGGGCGTCTATGGCGTGGATGTGTTCCTGTTTCGCGGCGGGCGGCTGGTGCAGCGCAAGCCCGACGAGATCGTGATCTCGCGCATCGGCATCGAGAAGACGATCTACAACGCCGCCCAGCGCGATCCGCTGCTCTACGGGCTGGCGGCCGTGGCGTTGGCGCTGGCGTCGGGATATGCGGCGGCGTTCGCGTTCCAGCGGCGCTAGCCGTCCGCCACCTGGCGCGTGACGGGCGCGGCATAGACGCGGGTGCGCCCGAGCATCAGCGCCGTGCACCCGCGGGGGAACAGCGGCGCGAACGCCGCGTCGCGCACGTTGAGGCCGCCCGCGAAGGCGCCGAACGCCGGCATCACGAGGCGCGCGCCGTCGGTGGCGAAACAGCGGGCGCGCACCGCCCGGCCTCGCGCGGCGACCTTGGCGCACGGGTGCAGGTGACCGGCGATCTCGCCGGCCCCGCCGCTGGCGTCGGCGACCGGTTCGTGACGCAGCACGAGCCCGCCCAGCGTCACCGAGTCCATCACCCTGCCGCCAAGGCCGGGTGGCGGCGCGGGGTCGTGGTTGCCGGCGATCCAGATCCAGTCCGCCTGCGCCACCAGGGCGCTGAGCGCACGGGCGTCGCCGGCGTCCATGCGGGCGGGGCCGCGCGCGTCGTGGAAACTGTCGCCAAGCGACACCACCACGGTCGGCGACCGGCGCGCCATGAGCGCGGCCAGACGGCCGAGGGTCGCGCGGGTGTCGTATGGGGGCAGCATCTGGCCCCGCACCGCGAACGCCGACCCCTTCTCCAGGTGCAGGTCCGAGACCACGAGCGCGCCCGCATCCGGGATCCAGAGCGCGCCTTCGGGCAACGCCTCGACGGCGACCCCCGCCACCGTAACCCGGAGGCCAGCGACGGAGGCGCCTGTGGCGGACACGCTGCGCGGAACGGGAACGGCGACCATCGCCAAAGCCTAGCGGTCCCCACAGAGTCGGTGAAGGCCCCGCCCCTTCAGCCCGCCGCGCACTCCACCGCCGCCATGCGGCCCACGGCGTAGCTGACCTTGCCCTGCTTCACGAAGAGCGTGAGGCGGCCGTTGGTGAAGGTATCGCCAGCGTCGCCCAGCACCGGCAGGGAGACGGCCTCCGCGCCGTCGATGCTGACCTCCGCCGCCGCGCCCAGCAGCTTCACGGCGAGCTTCTTATCCCCGCACACATACGT
>JANRIM010000160.1:0-6451 GCA_033764865.1 Hyphomonadaceae bacterium | reverse complement strand
TCCGGCTTCGACGCGGCGACGCGTCTGAAGGCGCGCGCGGCGGACGATCTTGTGCCGGTGTTCTGAGCGCGATGTCGTCTGGCAAGGCCAAGCCGCCGGCGGAGATTGTTGCGCGGGCGCGTCTGCAGATCGCGCGCATCGTCGAATGGACCGCCGGCATGGACGTCGCCAGCTACACGGAGGACGAGCGCACGCGCTATGCCGTCGAGCGCGCGTTCATCGCGCTGGGCGAGGCCATCAAGGACCTCGCGCGCGCCGTCGATCTGCAATCACTCGATCCCGCGGGCCCATGGCGCGAGCCCGCGCGCTTTCGCGATTTCCTCGCGCACGACTACGACGATCAGGTGTTGCCGCCGCTGGTGTGGGACACGATCACGACGGACTTGCCGGATTTGGATGCGGCGTTGGCGCGGGTTGAACTGGTGGTTGCCAGCTAGCTGTTTACCCGTATGGGAAACGGAGCACAGGGTAGTTCGCCAAAGAGAGGACCACTCACAGGGAGATCAAGCCGCCTCACCGTCAATTAAATCCCAAATAAAATCTTGTTTTCCTGTAGTAACAAGAACCTCATTTATTATTTCAGCACTGCCGGAGACCCCGAACTCGGCACCGCCGAATATCTGAAAGCGCCAAACACTTGACCTGTCGGCATCTACGGCCCGCAAACCTTCGTACTTAAACGATGCGTCTCCAACGACCGCTTCGGTGTAATCACGCCCCTTAGTCAATTCCCGCAGATAAGTGTCAGTGACCGTTGAGTTCATTGCGATTGCTCGAACACCGCAATCATGAGGCAGCAAATACTCCCAGTGGTGCCAGATAAGCCCATGCGCGATCATTTCAAATAGACGAAGTATCGGTTCGAAATCGATTGGGAGCGTAGCACGCATCTCATACCGATAGTCCTCGGTCTGGACTACTTCGAAGCCTTGTCCGTCGCGCAGGTCTCGGAGCAACTTTTGATTGCTTTGAAGTTTTGCCTCAGCGGCCTCAAGGAGCTCGATACATGCGTCATGGCGACCGGCAAATGGAAGAATTGCCGTCGCGTAGTTCTCATACTGGGCCTTTCGCCCATTACATTTTTCGCATGCAGGCGCCGTAGGAAGGTTGGGCCTATCCCGTTCCAAGAAAAATGCGCGTGCGAAAACGTGCTCATTTGTACCGCCTTCTTGCCGGCAGTAGGCACAAGTCAAACGCCTGTTCTGGCGACTCACTTATTGCTCACTGACAAGCCAGACACTCCTCATAGTCCGTGCGCGTCGTGCTGACGGCCGCGGCCTCCGCCTTCATGCCTTCGCCTTGCGCGAAGCCGGCGCGCTGCACGCTCTTGCTGCGGCAGTAGTAGAGGCTCTTCACGCCCTGCTCCCACGCCATCCAGTGCAGCATGTGCAGGTCCCATTTGTCGATGTCGCCCGGGAGGAAGACGTTGAGCGACTGCGACTGGCAGATCAGCGGCGTGCGGTCGGCGGCCAGTTCGATGATCCAGCGCTGGTCGAGTTCGAACGCGGTCTTGAACACGGCCTTTTCGTCGTCGGTCAGACAGTCCAGGTGCTGGACGCTGCCTTCGTTGGCGAGGATGGAGTTCCAGGTGTCTTCCGTGTTGCGGCCCTTCTGGTCCAGCAGCGCTTCGAGGTAGGGGTTCTTCACCGCGAAGGAGCCCGAAAGCGTCTTGTGCGTGTAGATGTTGGCGGGGATCGGCTCGATGCCGGCGGACGTGCCGCCGCAGATGATCGAGATCGACGCCGTCGGCGCGATCGCCAGCTTGTGGGAGAAGCGCGCCATCACGTTGGCTTCCGCCGCATCGGGGCAGGGGCCGCGCTCCTGCGCGAGCTTCACGCTCGCCGCGTCGGCGCCGCGGCGCACGTGCTTGAAGATCTTCATGTTCCACGACTTCGCCATCGCGGACTCAAACGGCACGTTCATGGCCTGCAGGAAGGAGTGGAAGCCCATCACGCCCAGGCCCACGCTCCGTTCGCGGTAGGCGGCGTAGATCGCGCGCTCCATTTCGGGCGGCGCGCGCTCGATGAAGTCCTGCAGGACGTTGTCGAGGAAGCGGAAGACGTCCTCCAGGAAGCCCTCGTGGCCCTCCCACTCCAGGAACTTCTCCGCGTTTAGCGAAGAGAGGCAGCAGACCGCCGTCCGGTCCCGACCGAGATGGTCGAGACCGGTGTGCAGCATGATCTCGGAGCAGAGATTGCTTTGGCGGACCTTGAGGCCGAGGCGCTTCTGGTGCGCCGGCATCTGGTTGTTCACGGTGTCGGAGAAGATGATGTAGGGCTCGCCCGTCTGCAGCCTGAGCTCGATGATCTTCTGCCAGATCTTGCGGGCGTCGGTGAGCTTCACGATCTCGCCGTTCTTCGGGCTGCGCAGGCCGAAGGGCGCGCCGTCGCGCACCGCGATCATGAACTCGTCGGTGATGTTGACGCCGTGGTGCAGGTTGAGGGACTTGCGGTTGAAGTCCCCGCTCGGCTTCCGGATCTCGAGGAATTCCTCGATCTCGGGGTGGTGCACGTCGAGGTACACCGCCGCCGACCCGCGTCGGAGCGAGCCCTGGCTGATGGCGAGCGTGAGGCTGTCCATCACGTGGATGAAGGGGATGATGCCCGACGTCTGCCCGTTCTGGCCCACCTTCTCGCCGATGGAGCGCACGTTGCCCCAATAGGTGCCGATGCCGCCGCCGTTGGAGGCCAGCCACACGTTCTCGTTCCAGGTGTCGACGATGTCGTCGAGGCTGTCGCCCACGGCGTTGAGGAAGCAGGAGATGGGCAGGCCCCGGTCGGCGCCGCCGTTGGACAGCACCGGCGTGGCCGGCATGAACCAGAGCTTGGAGATGTAGTCGTAGATGCGCTGGGCGTGGCCGACGTCGTCGGCGTAGGCCGTGGCCACGCGGGCGAACATGTCCTGGTAGCTTTCGCCCTGGAGCAGGTAGCGGTCGTCCAGCGTCGTCTTGCCGAAGTCTGTCAGCAGCGCGTCGCGCGACGGGTCGGTGACGACCTTCTTGATCAGCGCCAACTGGTCCTTGACCGCCTTCGGCTTGCCGCGGCGATGGTCCGCCAGTCGTGTGGGAGCCGCCGCAACCGCCTCGTTCCGATACATCTCGACCGTCTCCGTTCACTCAATCTTAACCGGAGTCGCGTGGGGCGCTCCCCCAATATCCGGCGCATCGGTGCTGTCTGCACCGCTACATATAGTGATCCCGGCTTCCTAAGAGTCGGTCAACGGCCCTGGGGGGTCGCACCCATATTTTTTATGACCAACCTGTAAACAGTCCGGGAAACACCTTAACGCCGCCCCCGGCGGCCCCTGGCGGGGGGCCGGTGAAACTGCCCATGGCGGCCATCGCCCGGCCCGGCCCGCGCGGGGGGCGGGATGGTTAACGGGGCCGCCGCGGCGGGCTTCGGGCCCGCGCCGGAGCGCGCGCGGCCGCCGTGGGCGAGGCCCCCGTCCGGGCGGCGCTGGCGATGATTCGCGCGGGAAGCGGCGGCGGCGGGGCGAATCGTACGCCGCCGCGCACGTCCGCCCCTGCGCCTGCAAGCGGAGGGCGAAGCCGTTATCTCCCCGCTGGATGGAACCGTATTGTGCGTCCCGTTCCGGGGACCGCGATCCACATGGCCAACCAACCTCCCGCCTGGCTGAGGCCCGGGGTACTGCTCGGCGCCCTTGCAGGGGGCGTGCGCACACTGCTGCGGCGGTGGCGGCTGGTCATGCTGCTGGGCGCGGCGTCTGGCGGCCTCATGGTGTTCGGCTATTTCGCCATCGGCTACGTGGTGGGCCGGGTGGAGACGGCCGAGCGCATCCGCCTCTACGCCATGGCGGTGCTCGACAACGGGATGGACTGGCTGGACCGCACCGTGCGCGGGGAGGCCGCCGTGCGCGCGCAGGCGCAGGCGTGGAAGCCGTTCCGGTCCGAATTGCAGGATCTGGAGATCAACTCCATCGCGCTGTCGCCGCGGCCGGTGCGCGCGGGCGCCATGACGCAGCTCGCCGACGGCCTGCTGCTGGCCACGACCGCCCACGGCGCGTTCACCGCGCTGCAGTCCGCCACCGCCGACCACGCGCCCGCCGCCATCGCCTCGCCGCTCAACCTCGAAGCCTACCGCGCCGATCCGCTGTGGGACGTCCCGGGCAACGACCACAACTATTTCCGCATCAACGACATCCTGGCGACGCCGCGCGGCGAGGGCGCCTACACGCTCTACGCCACGCACCACTGGTTCACGAAGGACTGCATCGAGTTCCGGCTCAGCCGCACGGACATCACGGTTGAGAGCGGGCGCGTGCGCCAGGAGGGCGAGTGGCGCACGATCTTCACGGCGACGCCCTGCTTCCAGGTGATGACGGAGTTCGCCACCTTCTACATGCCGTTCTCCGGCAACCTCTCCGGCGGGCGGATGCTGGACTATGACGACGGCCGCCTGCTGATGACGGTGGGCGACCAGCAGGTGTTCGAGGCGCGCGGCGTGGACGTCGCGCAGGACCCGAAGGCCACGATGGGCAAGATCCTGCTGGTGGACAAGGAAACCGGCGCCGCCGCAATCTTCGCCACCGGCACCCGCAACGCGCAGGGCCTCCTGCGGGACTCCAAAGGGCGCATCTGGTCCACCGAACACGGGCCCCACGGCGGCGACGAGCTGAACCTGGTGGCCGAGGGCGACAATCTGGGCTGGCCCATCGTCACCTACGGCGTCAACTACGATCAGCGCCCGTGGACGGGCGCGAGCGTGGAAGGCAACCACGACCGCTTCGTGCGCCCGGTCTATGCGTGGCTGCCGTCGGTGGGCGTCTCCAACCTCGTGGAAGCGCCGGGCGACGCCTTCCCCAACTGGCGCGGGGACCTGCTGGTGGGCTCGCTCACGGGCAACACGCTGTTTCGCGTGCGCCTGCAGGGCGACGACGCCACCTACGCCGAGCCGATCCGCTTCGGCGGTCGCGCCATCCGCGACATCGAGGTGCTGAAGGACGGCCGCATCGCCATCCTCGACAACCGGATGTCGGTGCTGTTCATCCGCAACGGCGCGGGCTTCGGCAAGAGCCGCATCTACAACGACGGCGCCAGCGTCGTGCCGCGGATCGCCGCCAAGGGCCTGCCGGCCAAGCGCGCCGAACTGGTGGACCATGGCGCGACGCTGTTCGGGCGCCGCTGCGCGGAGTGTCACAGCCTCGTCGGCGCCGCCGGCGCCGGTCCGCCGCTGCGCGACGTGGCGGGCCGCAACATCGCCAGCGTGCCGTCCTTCACTTATTCGGAGTCGCTCGTCCGCGCCGGCGGGTCGTGGAGCGAGGGCGCGCTCGCGCGCTTCATCCGCACGCCGGAGAGCTATGGCGCCGCCGTCGCCATGCCCAACCTCGGGCTGAGCGCGGTGGAGGCCGCCGAGATCGCCGCCTACCTCACGGAGCTGCGCCGGCAGGATCGCGCCGGCGGGGGCCGCACGATGCGGACGGCGGAATCGGGCGTGGGCGAAGCCGCGCACTGACGGCGCGTCGCGCCGCGCGGCGCTTGCGCGCCGGCGCGTTCCGGCCTTGATCGGCGCCATGATGAAGGGGATCGCCGGCCGCCCGCTGGGGGAGAGAACGCGCGCGACGCTGGCTGTGGCCGGCGGGGCGGCGATCATCGGCCTGGCGCCGGTGGGGATGCGGCTGTCGGAGCTTGGGCCCATGGCCACCGGGTTCTGGCGGTTCGCCTTTGCGCTGCCGGTGCTGTGGGCGGTGTCGCGTGCGCTGGCGGCCCCGGCGCCCACCCGTAACGACGGGCGGCTGATGGTGGTCGCGGGCCTGCTATTTGCGATGGATCTCCTGCTGTGGCACGCGGCGCTGGGCTACACGACGGTGGCCAACGCCACGCTGTTCTCCAACATGACGCCCGTGATCGCCGCGGCGGCGGGGTGGTTGCTGTTCAAGGAGCGCCTCGGTGCGCCCTGGTTCGTGGGAGCGGCGCTGGCGGTGCTGGGGGCGGTGGCGATGTCCTACGGGCGCGCGCAGCAGGGGCAGGGCGCGCTGATCGGCGATCTGCTCGGGATCGCGTCGATGGTCTGGTACGCGGCGTACCTGGTGATGATGCGCGGCGTGCGCGATCGCGTGACGGCCTCCACGGCGATGCTGGTGACGACGGCGGCGGCCATGGCCGGGGCGGCCGTCGCCACGGTGGTGATGGGAGAGCCCTTCCTGCCGGCGCAGAATACGTGGGCGGCCTGGGGCGTGCTGATCTTCCTCGGCGTGTTCGTGCACAGCTGCGGGCAGGGGTTCATCGCCTACGGGCTGGGCAAGCTGCCCATCGCGCTCTCCACCATCCTCCTGTTCGTGCAGCCGGTGGCCGCGGCGGCGTTCGGCTGGGTGCTGTTCGACGAGCCGCTGGGCGCCGTGGGCCTCGGCGGCGCGGCGCTCATCCTCGTGGGCGTGTTCATCGTCCAGCGGGGCCGCCAGGGCGCCAGTAGCGGTACGCATACGCCGTCGTGAA
>JANRIM010000158.1:0-12394 GCA_033764865.1 Hyphomonadaceae bacterium | reverse complement strand
TCCTTCATCACATGGCCGACCTGACCGCCCGCCCCCTGCGCATCGGCGCGCGCGGATCGCCGCTCTCCCTCGCCCAGACCGGACAATGGCGCGACGCACTCGCGGCGGCGTGGCGGCGCGCGCCGGACACCATCGAGATCGTGCCCATCGTCACCAGCGGCGACCGCATCCAGGACCGGCGCCTGATCGACGCGGGCGGCAAGGGCTTGTTCACGAAGGAACTGGACGAGGCGCTGCTGGACGGGCGCGTGGACATCACCGTGCACTCGATGAAGGACCTGCCGACCGCCCTGCCCGACGGCATCGTGCTTTCCTGCGCGCCGCTGCGCGAAGATCCGCGCGACGCGGTGATCTCGGCCGCCGGCCGCGCCCTGCGCGACCTGCCGCAGGGCGCGCGCATCGGCACCGCCAGTCTGCGCCGCCAGGCCCAGGTCCTGATGCTGCGGCCGGACTTCGAGATCGTTATGCTGCGCGGCAACGTGGAGACGCGGCTGCGGCGCGTGCAGGACGGCGACGTGGACGCCACCTTCCTCGCCATCGCGGGCCTGAAACGCCTGGGCTATGCGCAACACGCGGGCGAGCTGCTCGACGCGCAGGCCATGCCGCCGGCCGCGTGCCAAGGGGCGCTCGCCGTGACCACCCGGGACGGGGACGCTGAATGCGGGGCGATCGTCGAGGTCCTGGAGGATGCGGCCACGCGGCTGGAGATATCCGCGGAGCGGCGGTTCCTGGCGGCGCTGGACGGTTCGTGCCGGACACCCATCGCCGCGCTCGGCCGCTGGCGCGCGGGCACATTGGCGTTCGTCGGCGAGGCGCTGACGCCGGATGGCCGGCGGCGTTGGCGACGGGAAGGCGCCTACCCGTGCGCGACGGTCATCGACGCGGAGGCCATCGGCGCGCGGCTGGGCGCCGAGATCCGCGCGGAGGCGGGGACGGCCCTCATGTTCGACCACTAGCGAGCGCCGATGCGCCTGCGACCTGTCGACACTCGGCGCGCCAGGGATTCAATCGTCGCTAGACGGGCCGATTGCGCGCCATGTAGTGTCCCGCCAAGGAGACGACGTGACGTTTATGAAACGTCGGAGGAGAGGCCCATGACGATGACGAAGAGCATGAAGGGAACCTGCGCGGCGATCGCGCTGCTGGCGATGGTCGCCGGCTGTTCACAATCGGAACAGAAGGCTGAAGCCCCTCCGGCGGCGACGGAAGAAGCGGCGGCCCCGGCTGCTCCTGCCCCTGAGGCGCCGGCCCCGGCTGCGGCGGAAGCGCCGGCCGCCGCTGCGGGCGCTGCGGTGGCGGCGGCGGGCGCCGTCCTGCTCGATGTGCGCGACGCCGCTGGCAACCAGCTGAGTGGCGACGTCGCCGCCGGCGCGCGTATCTTCCGCCAGTGCATGACCTGCCACGTCACCACCGCGGGCGTGAACAAGGTGGGCCCGTCCCTCCACGGCATTATCGGCCGCCCGGCCGGCACGGTGCCCGGGTTCCGCTACTCGAACGCCAACAAGAACTCCGGCATCACGTGGACCGAGCAGGAACTGTTCGTGTACCTTGAGAACCCGAAGGCCAAGATCCCCGGCACGATCATGGCGTTCGTCGGCCTGCGCGACGCCAAGCAGCGCGCCGACCTGATCGCCTACCTGAAGGAAAACACCAAGTAGGCGCTTCCGCGGAAGACGCTGGAATTGGGGCCGCCGGACCATCGGGTTCGGCGGCCTCTTTCGTTAGGGCCGGCCGGTTGGGCGCAGCGGGGCGCGCCTTCAGCGCGTCCAGAGCCGCCGGCGCAGCAAATCGGCGACATGCACCGGGAACGACGCCGCAAGCCAGAACGCAACGACGCCCCAGGCTTCGCCCGTCAACGCCGCGCGCAGCGCCATCAGGATGCAGGCGCCCGGCGCGAGCGCGAGGCCCAGATCCACGGCGCGCCGCCCGCGTCCGCCCGGCGCGGCGCGCGCCAGCAGTACGACGAACTCCAGCGCGATGATCGCCAGCACAAGGTCGATGGGGCCGCCGCCGGCGAACCACGCGGACATGGCGGGACCCGTCATGCGAACGGCGCGTTGAGGGCGACGACCGCGGCGTTCAGCGCGGCCGCAATCGTCACCCACGCAAGATATGGCGCAAGCAGCAGGCTCGACAGGCGCGACGTCCGCCACAGGAACACCATCAGCATCGCGATGGACGCCCACAGCGCGCCGACTTCAAGCAGCGCCCAGTCCGGTCTGCGGAGGCGGAAGAACAGCAGACTCCACAGGACGTTCAGGAAGCCGTTGAGCGCGAACAGGCCGATGATCCATTCCCGCGTCGAGGGCTGCGAGGCCGCGCGCCACGCGATGACGGCCGACGCCGCCGCCATGGCGTAGAGGATCGTCCACACGATGCCGAAGGCGGCGTCCGGCGGTTGCCAGTCGGGTTTGTCGAGCGCGCGGTACCACGGGCCGATGTCGGTGACGGTGGCTCCCAGCGCCGCGACGGCCAATGCGGCGCCCGCCGCCACCAGCACCGCGCGGCCGCGCGTCGCCTGCGGCGATGTCACGAGGGCGACAGGCCAAGCAGGTGGCCCATGTCCTTCATGAAAATACGGGCGTGTGCGCCGGGCTTCGCGCGCACAAGCTCCTTGTTCATGTAGGCCTGCCAGGTGAGGTGCTGGACGTCGGGATCGGCGCACATCGTCACGAAGCGTTCGCGCCGTTTGTCATTGCGGTACCAGAAGTGCTGCATGATGCCGAGCACCATGAAGACCTGCCCGTGCGCCCGCATGAAGCGCTTGCGCGCCCCGGCAAGTTCACGCGCTTTTCCCGTGCGCAGCAGCGCATCGACGGCCGTCGCCGCCTCGCGGCCGCCCTGCATCGCGTAATAGATGCCCTCGCCGGACGCGGGCGCGACGACGCCCGCGGCGTCGCCGGCGAGAACGGTGTCACGGCCGTTGTCCCAGCGCCTGAGCGGGCGCAGCGGAATGGGGGCGCCTTCCGTGCGGACGGTTTCGCAATCAGCGAGTCCTGCATCGGCGCGCAGCGCCTTCACTGCGCCGCGGAGCGAAAACCCCTTCTGCGCACTGCCCACGCCAATGCTGGCGGTGTCGCCGTGCGGGAAGATCCAGGCGTAGAAATCAGGCGAGAGATGACCCTGGTAGTACACGTCGCACCGGCGACCGTCGAAATCGCGGGCGCCGGACGCAGGGCTCTTGATGATCTCATGATAGGCGAACACGCACGGCATGCGCTCGGCCTCTTTTGAGAGGCTGCGCGCCACGCGCGAGCGCGCGCCGTCGGCGCCGATCACCGACAGGGCGCGCACCTGGACGGCGGGCGCCGCTTCATCCGCCGCGTTGTCCCGGTAGGCGACGCGGGAGACCCCATCGTCGTCGCGCGTCAGCGATTCAAAGTGCCCGGCCCGGCGCACCGCGCCGCTTTCCGCAGCACGCACGCGCAGCCATTCGTCGAAATCCTCGCGGTCCACCATGCCGACGTAGCCGCCTTCGATGGGCATGTTCACGATCTGCCGCGAGGGCGCGATCATGCGCGCGGCCTGGGCGCGCGCCACGATGAGATGGTCCGGGATCGCGAAATCGCGGATCAGGCGCGGCGGGATCGCGCCGCCGCACGGCTTGATGCGGCCGGCCTTGTCCAGCAGCAGTACGGAGCGCCCTTCGCGCGCGAGGTCCCAGGCCGCCGTGGCGCCCGCAGGCCCGCCGCCGATGACGACGACGTCGAACGTCTCCACCTGTCCCATCATTGCGCTCCGCGAACCTGCGCCGACATCGTTCCCGCAGGCGCGGGCGACGCACTCGGCTTCGCCACCAGATCAAGCCGGCTCGCCAGGACGGCGGCGGCGAGGAAAAGCACCGCCTCGGCGGTGAAGACGAGCAGGAAGGCGCGCCCGGTTTCACCCGTCACATGGCGCATCACGTCCACACCGGCCGCGCCCAGAAAGCCGCCAAGGCCGAAAGCGATGGCCTGGCTTGCGCCCCAGACGCCCATGCGCACGCCTTCGCGGGATTCCCGGCCCGCGCCCGCAAGCCCCATCATCGAACCGATCGCCGCCACGGCGAAGACGCCATTGGCGAGACCGAGCGCGAACACCGTCGGCGCGAGCGGCCAACCCGGCCCCACCAGCGCCGCCATCCCGAGCGCACACAACGCGAGGGCCGACCCCACGCATCCCGCCACCGTCCACCAGCGCATCCAGACCTTGCTGCCGTCGCCCGCGCGCGCGCCGACGGCGCCGACGAGAATCATCCCCAGCAGAACGCCGCCGTTCTGCACGCCCGCAAGCTGCGTGGACTGGCCGGGCGTCATGCCGAAAACGAGGCCGGCGAAAGGTTCGAGAATGAGATCCTGGGCGCTATAGGCCAGCATGGCGACGAACACGAACACGGCGAACCGCCGCGCCAGCGGCTCGGCCCAGATTTCCGCGATCACCTGCCGGAACGACGGCTTGGGTTCGGCGGCGCTTTGCGCAGGCGCGGCCTCAGGCGCCGTTTCAACGTTCCACACCGCAAGCAAAGTGACGAGGAACGCCACGGCGCACACCCCCGTGGACACCATCGCCAGACGCTGCCCCGAGAACGGCTCCAGCAAGGCACCTGCGGTCGCCGCTGTGACGACGATCCCGACGATCATCATGATCCAGGTGATGGAGGCCGCTGCTGGCCGGCGCGTCGGCGTGACCCGCGTCGCCAGAAGCGCAAGCAGCGACGTGCCCGACGCGCCGACGCCGGCCCCGATCATCAGGTACGCGACGACGGACAGGACGAGCCCGAGGACGGGATTGTCCGGCATCATCAATGTGGCGTCGGTGGCGAGGATGGCGCCGAGGGCCAGCACGCCCATCCCGCCGATGATCCACGGCGTTCGCCGATGGCCCATGTCGGAGCCGTAGCCCCAGCGCGGCCGGGAAAGCTGAACGCCGTAGTGCCAAGCCACCAGCGCCGCCGGCAGGATTGCGGGGAGGGCCATCTCCACGACCATGACGCGGTTCAACGTCGACGTGGTCAGCACAACAATGGCGCCCAGCGCGCTCTGCACAAGGCCGAGCCGGACGATCCCGATCCAGCCTAGATGTTTGGACGTCATGGGGAGCCTCCGAGAAGTGCGCCGACGGCGAACGCGCTCACGAGCATGCCGAGCACGTAGAGCGTGGTGCCCGTCGCGTTGTACCAGGGGACATGCTTGAGCGGGTCGCTGAGCAGGCGCCGCATGAGCGCGGCCTGCGCAACGAGCGCGACGCCGACGCCCGCGGCGTGCAGGGGCTGTCCCCACGAGACCAGCAACGCGATGACCGCCACCTGCGGCGCCGCCATAACCACGCAAGCAAGGCGCGCCGCGTTGGACACGCCCAGCTGCACCGGCAGCGAGCGGATGCCCAATTGCCTGTCGCCTTCGATGGCCTTGAAGTCGTTCAGCGTCATGATGCCGTGGGCGCCGAAGCTGTAGAGCGCGACCAGCAAGAGGATGCGGCCGTCAGGCAGCGAGCCGGTCATGACGGTGGCCCCCGTGAACCAGGCGACGCCTTCATAACAGAGCGCTACGGCCGCGGGCCCCCACCAGCCGCTTTGCTTCAGACGGATGGGCGGGGCGCTATAGGCCCAGGCGAGCGCGAGGCCGACGACGGCGGCGTAAAAAACCCACGCGCCCAAAGTCACGGCCACCACGAGCGACAGCGCCGTCCAGGTCATGGCGATCCACAATCCCCATTGGCCGGGAATGCGGCCTGAAGGGATCGGCCGGTTGGGCTCGTTGATCGCGTCGACGTGGCGATCGTACCAATCGTTCACGGCCTGACTGGTGGCGCACACGAGCGGCCCGGCGAGAAGGATCCCGGCCACAGCCACCGGCCACTTGTCCGCCAGGGAGACTCCCGAAGACACCACCCCGCACATGAACGCCCACATGGGCGCAAACCAAGTGATCGGTTTCAGGAGCTCCAGCACGGCGCGCGGATGCGGTGTCGTGCGACTATCGGCGGGAACGGAGGCTGGACCCATGCCCGACGCTAGATTTGACGCCAAAAAGTGTCAAGCGAATTGGACGTTCGCGGGCGTCAGCCCGGGTCCGAATCGAGGTTGCCGATGCCGTAGCGATGCAGCTTCGAATACAGGCTCTGTCGGCTGAGCCCGAGCACCTCGGCGGCGGACGCCCGGTTATTGCCCGTGAGCTCGAGCGCGGCCTCGATGCACAGACGCTCCACGAGGTCGGTGGTGTCGCGCACGATCTCCTTCAGCGAGGCGCGCCCGACAAGCTCGCTCATCTCCGCGGGAGAGTGAGGCAACTCGGGACGGCGCAGGCGGCCTGTATCGACGTCACGCCGCGTGACGCCGCGGATGGAGAAGCCGAAACACGGCTGGGCCCCTTCCAGCACCGCGACGGCGGACACCTCAACATCCTCCTGCTCGAAGAACTGCGTGCGCAACACAGTGGAAAAATTGCGCACGGCGCCGTGCTTGCGCAGCATGTCGAGGAGGATGTTGCGGTCGATCCCGGGCCGGCCGAGGAACCGGTCGAGCGCAAGTCCGCGCGCCTGCTCCTTGCTGGGGATCCGGACGAGATCGAGGAACGCGGCGTTTTCCGCGATGATCTGCAGCGCCTCGTCCGTGACCACGAAGCCGTCCGGCATGCGTTCGAGCACGGACAGCAAGCGAAGGTTCGCCTCCGACGCCGTGGTCTCGCCGCGATCAACGGGCGCCAACCGCACCAGGAAGTGCGCCGTCCGGTCCTGGCGGAAGAGCGAGGCGGAGACCTGCAGGTCCCGACCGTTGAAGGTCAATCGCGCCTGCGACCCCGTGGGACGGGACGAGGCCTGGGCGACAGAGAGCAGCGCAGCCGCCGCTTCCTGGGTCTGCACGGCGAAAATCTTGGGAAAGGCGCGCCCCACGATGGCGCCGTCGCCGCCGATCAACCGGTCAGCGGCGGGATTGGCCTCCACGACACGCCGCGAGGCCGCGTCAACGATGAGCACCGCTTCGGCGGCCAGCTGGAACAACAGGCGGTACCGGGATTCCGCGTCACGCAGCCGGGCGTAGTCACGCTCCATCGACTGCTGCGCCTCGATCAGGCGCTGCTGCATCATGGCCGCAGGGCGATGGTCGCGCCCCATGGCGATGATGTGGCCGTCGCGCCCGGCGTCCAATGCGGTGTAGCGCAGCGCGACCGACTCGCCCCTTGGCGTAGGGTGGTTCACCTCACGCCAGCGCGTCGCCGCCTTGCTGGCCGCATCGCGCAGCAATTCCTCCACTTTGATGCGGCTTTCCACGGTGACGGTGTCGGCCCACCGCTTGTCGAGCCAGCCGTCCAGGCCGTCGAGATGGAGATCCTCGTTGGCCAGCGCGATGTCGCAGATGACGCCGTCCCGGTCGATCAGCATGGCCACGTCGCTGCCCGCCGCCACCACGCGGGAGGCGACCTCTGCATCTAGACTGCCAAGCAAATCCCGCCGGAATAGCATTTCGTCGCCGCTGGTTTGAAAGTGGGTCGCCATCGACAGGTTGAGTCCCCCTCGCAGATCAAGGCCTCAACAACGACCCTCCAGCTGACGCACCGCTCCCTCGGCGACAGTCACGGCCTGTGTGCCGTCGGACGCTGTAGCGTCCGCGCCCACGCGGGCGACGAGCTCCGGATTCTCCGTAAAAACGCGGCCACCCACCATAATGCGGATCGCCTTGTTCTTCGAACATCGTCGCACGGATGTAATGATTGCCGTCACCTGATCAAGGTGAGATTCGCTACTGACGCTGAGACCGAACAAATCGTACCACTGGCCGCCTACCATCTGGGCAAGGTCCTCGGCGGTGCCGCGCGGTTCGCACCATGTGCGCCATCCGGCGCGCCGGAAGAACTCCTCGATGACGAGCAGGCCGAAGGTGTGCTGATCCCCCGGCGCCACCGCAAACAGGGCCGACCGGCCGGGACGGTCCGAATCAAGCGAGCGGGTCTGCCGACGGCTGAGCTCATGCAGGATCTGCTGAAGCTTTCCAAGCCCGATCGTTACATCGGCGAACGAACAATAGTCTGAATTCCAGTATTCGCCGAGCCGCCGCGCTGTCGGAGCCAATAAATCCATGTAAATCGACTGAATAGAGGCGCCGCGCCTTAGCAGGAGATCCACGTAGTCGATCAGACTGTCCACGCTGCTGGACAGCACCAACTGCGCGAACTCATCCGCGGTGGCGGGCGTGAACGACGGTTCCTCCGAAGCGGGCGGCGGCGCGCGGCCAGTCGCCTGGTGGGCGAGCAGGAGGCGCGGGATGATCTCCCCTTCCACCATGCGGGCCAGGAGATCGACGCAATCGCCCTTGGAGACCGCGAGATCCTCCGCGCCATCGGCGTAGGCGGCGGCGCTTCCCTGCGAGTCAGCGACCTCCCGCGAGGCCGTCCGCCGGCCGCCGCCAGCGAACATGTTGATATCCTTGACGTAAAGGCTGGGCATTGACCCCTCCTTCCGCACGGAGCTTCCGATGTCACGCGCCTCCGCCCGCGCGCTGCTCTCGCTGACAGTCGTCGCATGCGACGCAGTTCGACGAGCAACTCCCTGTCGGCCCCAGTCCTCTTCCGGAACCTCGACCTGACCACCACCACCGTAAAGCAGCTTGGACGGACGACTAGACCTGCCGGAAAATATTTCGTTCACGAAGCGACAAGTGTCAACAAAATTGGACGTCTTGTTTGCTTGACAATCAATCGGGGCGCCCCCTACCCTCCTGCATGTTCTCCCTGCGACCATTTCGTCGCTCAGAGGAGCTCCGAACATGCTGGCGCACTCATCCCCGGCTCGCCCCCCTCGTCGCAGCAATGCGCGGCCGGCGCCCCCGAAGTCCACGCCGTCACCGCATCACCGGGACCGACCCTTCCTGACGGACATCGACAACTGGATCGATTCCATCGCCGCGTGCCCGTGGCCTGCGCACGCGGGAACGACCACCGTGCGCCGTACGTCCAAGGCGCGCGTCGCGCAGCCGCTCTACACCGCCGTGGAGCGCGCCCGACGGGACGCGACCCCCTGGACGCTCGTGCAGGGTGTGCTCGCCCCCATCCAGTTCCTCGTCTTCCTCGTCAGCCTCACGCTCGTGGTGCGCTATCTCCAGACCGGCGCCGGCTACGAAATCGCCACGGCCTCCGTCGTGGCCAAGACCCTCATTCTCTACGTGATCATGGTCACCGGCTCGATCTGGGAAAAGGTGGTGTTCGGGAAGTGGCTGTTTGCGCGGCCGTTCTTCTGGGAAGACGTCTTCAGCATGCTCGTCCTGGGGCTGCACACACTTTACCTGTGCGCGCTCGGCTTCGGCTGGTGGACGCCTGAAACGCTGATGATGATCGCCGTGGCCGCCTACGCCACGTACGTCGTCAACGCCGGCCAGTTCCTCATGAAATTGCGCGCTGCGCGCCTCGAGGCCGAACCCTCGCGCCGTCAGCGCGCGCCGATCGCGGGACACGCCGCATGACGCAAAGCGCAGCCATCGACGCCTGCGCCAGCGTCCCCCGCCCGATCCTGCGCGAGCGGGGCCAGCGTGAAGTGTTCTGCGGGCTGACGGGCATCGTCTGGCTTCATCGCAAGATCCAGGACGCATTCTTCCTCGTCGTAGGGTCGCGCACTTGCGCCCACCTGATCCAGTCGGCGGCGGGCGTGATGGTGTTCGCGGAACCACGATTCGCCACGGCGATCATGGAAGAGCGCGATCTGGCCGGCCTTGCCGACGCCAACGAGGAGTTGGACCGCGTCGTGGATCGCTTGCTGGCGCGCCGGCCCGATATCCGCCTGCTCTTCCTGGTCGGTTCGTGCCCGTCCGAGGTGATCAAGCTCGACCTGTCGCGCGCAGCGCAACGGTTGTCCTCCAAGCATGCGCCCACCGTGCGCGTGCTCAACTATTCGGGCAGCGGTATCGAGACCACGTTCACCCAGGGCGAGGACGCCTGCCTCGCCGCCCTGGCGCCCGACGCGCCGGCGGCCGCGGCCGACGCGCCGCCGTCCCTGCTGGTCGTAGGCGCCCTGCCCGACATCGTGGAGGACCAGTTCGCCCGTCTCTTCACGGACCTTGGCATTCCTGACGTGGCGTTCTTCCCGCCGCGTCGGGCGAATCTCATCCCAGCCATCGGGCCCAACACCCGCTTCCTCCTCGCCCAGCCGTTCCTCGGCGATACGGCGCGCGCGTTGCAGGAACGCGGCGCCCAGCGGCTGCCCGCGCTGTTTCCCATCGGCGCGGAAGGCACCACGGCATGGTTCAAGGCCGCCGCCGACGCCTGGGGCGTGGACCCACTGCACTTTCGCCGCGTGGTCGCGCCAGGCCGGGAGCGTGCGAAACGCGCGATGGCGCGCCATCGGGAGGCCCTCGACGGCAAGAGCATCTTCTTTTTTCCCGATTCCCAGCTGGAGCCGCCGCTCGCGCGTTTCCTCGGCGAGGAGCTCGGCATGCGCGCTGTCGAGATCGGCACGCCCTACCTCAACCAGGAACTGCTCAGCGAGGAGATGGCGCGGCTGCCGGCGGACGCCACGCTGAGCGAGGGCCAGGACGTGGACCTGCAACTCGATCGTTGCCGCGCCGCAAAGCCGGACATCGTCGTCTGCGGTCTGGGGCTCGCCAATCCGCTGGAGCGCGAAGGGTTCACCACCAAATGGTCCATCGAGCTCGTCTTCTCGCCGATCCATGGTTTCGATTGCGCCGGCGATCTCGCCGGACTGTTCGCGCGCCCGGTCGCGCGGCGCGGCGTGCTGAAGGTCTGACGGAATGCAGCTGACCGTGTGGACATACGAAGGCCCGCCGCACGTAGGCGCGATGCGCATCGCCACGGCCATGAAGGGCGTGCACTACGTCCTCCACGCGCCGCAGGGCGATACCTACGCCGACCTCCTGTTCACGATGATCGAGCGCCGCAACGAACGTCCTCCCGTGACGTACACGACCTTCCAGGCCCGCGATCTCGGCTCCGACACCGCCGAGCTGTTCAAGACCGCCGTGCGCGAGGCCTACGACCGCTTCAAGCCCGACGCCATGATCGTGGGCGCCTCGTGCACCGCAGAACTGATCCAGGACGATCCCGGCGGGCTTGCGCGGGCGCTCGATCTGCCCATCCCGGTCCTGCCGCTCGATCTGCCGTCATACCAGCGCAAGGAAAACTGGGGCGCGTCGGAGACGTTCTACCAGCTGGTGCGCACGCTCGCCGCCAAGACGTCCACGCCCCGGCCAGAGGGCGCGCGTCCGCGCTGCAATCTTCTGGGCCCCACCGCGCTCGGCTTCCGCCATCGCGACGACGTGGTGGAAATCACCCGGTTGCTTGACCGGCTGGGCGTCGACGTGAACGTGACGGCTCCGCTCGGCGCGACGCCTGCAGACCTTCGCCGCCTGCCGGACGCGGATTTCAACGTCGTGTTGTATCCGGAAATCGCCGACGTCGCCGCGCGCTGGCTTGAACGCACGTACCGCCAGCCTTCGGTGCGGACTGTGCCGATCGGCTGCGGCGCTACGCGTGACTTCATTCATGAGGTGGCCGCGCTCGCGGGCGTGGACCCCGAACCCGCGCTGGCGGCGGACCCCTCGCGCATGCCCTGGTGGTCGCGCTCGGTGGACTCCAACTACCTGACTGGCAAGCGGGTTTTCATCTTCGGCGACGCCACGCACGCCATCGCCGCCGCGCGTGTCGCATCGGAAGAGCTAGGCTTCGAGGTCGTGGGCCTCGGCGGCTACAACCGCGAATATGCCCGCGAACTGCGAGCCGCGGCGGAGCGCTACGGCGTGGACGCCACCGTCACCGACGACTACCTCGACGTAGAGGCCGTCATCGCCGCCCTGCAACCCGAGCTGGTGCTGGGCACGCAGATGGAGCGGCACATCGCCAAGCGGCTCAACATTCCTTGCGCGGTGATCTCCGCGCCCGCGCACGTGCAGGACTTCCCCGCCCGTTACTCGCCCCAGATGGGGTTCGAAGGCGCCAACGTGCTGTTCGACACCTGGGTGCACCCGCTGGTGATGGGGCTCGAGGAGCACCTGCTTACGATGTTCCGGGACGATTTCGAGTTCAACGACGCGGCCGGTCCCTCACACCTCGGGGCGCACGCACCGGCCCCGCCGCCGGCGACTGAGACGATCGCCGCGACGTCGGAGATTGTGTGGTCGGCCGAGGCGGAAGCCGAGCTGACGAAGATTCCCTTTTTCGTGCGCGGCAAGGCCCGCCGCAACGCCGAACGATTCGCCAGCGAGCAGGGTCTCGCCACCATCCAGGTCGACACGCTCTATGATGCCAAAAGCCACTTCGCCCGCTGACGGGTCGCGCGTGGCGGGGCCGCCCGTCCGCGTGGTGATCATCACGCTGGACAACCACCTCGCCGGGCTTGTGCGCCGCGCCAACGCGACGCTCGCCGCGGAGGCAAGCGGCGTGTCGATCCAGATGCACGCGGCGACGGACTGGGC
>JANRIM010000141.1:0-27340 GCA_033764865.1 Hyphomonadaceae bacterium | reverse complement strand
GGGCGCCGGCGCACGTCAAATTGCCGTTGACGTCAACGCGGCATCCTTGATCCGGGGCCACCGGCGTGCTGTATCGTTGACGCTGCCGTCATCGGAGGAACGACGACATGGAACTCGCGGAAGTCACCAAGCGCATCACCGAAGCGGTGGGCGACAATTCGGGCCTCGGCAAGACGCTGAAGTTCGATTTCGGCCCGGTGGGCAAGATCTTCATCGACGGCGTGTCGACGCCGAACACCGTCTCCAACGACGACGCCGCGGCCGATTGCACGCTGCAGCTCTCGTGGGACGACTTCCTGAACATGGCCCAGGGCAAACTGGATCCCACCATGGCGTTCATGCAGGGCAAGCTGAAGGTCCTCGGCGACATGTCGATCGCCATGAAGCTGCAACCGATCCTCGCCAAGCTCCGGTAAGCGGGCATGGCCTTCGTCCACGTGCCGGGAAACCCGGAGCCCGCGGGCGGAGAGGAACTGTGGTTTGAAGGGCGCGGGGGCGTGAAGCTCCGCGCCCTTTTTGCGCCCGCGCAGGGGCGGGCGCGGGGCTCGGTCATCCTGTTCACGGGCCGCACGGAATTCCTCGAGAAGTACTTCGAGGTCGTGGTGGAGCTGCAGCGGCGCGGCTTCGCCGTGTTCGCCATGGACTGGCGCGGGCAGGGCCTGTCCGGGCGCGAACTGAAGAACCCGCTCAAGGGCCATTTCCACAGCTTCGACGATCCCGTCACCGATCTCTACGGCGCGCTGCGCTCACTGGGCGACAGGCTGCCCCGCCCGCACATCGTCCTCGCCCACTCCATGGGCGGCGCCATCGCCCTGCGGGCGCTGCAGACCAACAAGGTCAGCGCCGAAGGCGCAGTGTTCAGCGCCCCCATGTGGGGCATCGCCAACGTGAAGGGCCTCGCGGAGGACTTCGCGAAGTTCATGGCGGCGATGGGCCTCGGCGGCGCGTTCGTGCCCGGGGTGGAGACGCGCTGGACCAAGCAGAGCTTCAAGAAGAACGCGCTCACCCACGATCCCGAACGCTACGCCCGCGCGCAGGGGCTGGTGGCGGCGGACAAACGCCTCGCGCTCGCCGGGCCCACGCTCGGCTGGGTCGCCGCCGCCATCGAGACGCTGGAGACGTTCCGCCAGCCCAGCGCGCTCAAGCACCTGCGCTTTCCCGTCGCCGTGATGAGCGCGGCGGAAGAGGCGCTGGTCGACAACAAGAGCCATCCCGAAATCGTGGCCATGCTGCCCAACGCCACCCTCACCGTGATCCCCGGCGCCCGCCACGAGATCATGATGGAGACCGACGACATCCGCGCGAAGTTCTGGGCGGTGTTCGACGGCGTGGCCGACCAGGTGGCGCCGCTGGTGCCCGTCACGGCCTGAAGCGGCTAGACGTGGGCGGCGCGCTTCAGCGCCACCAGCGCCTGCGTGTGGGGGCCCGCGTCCCCGGACGCGATCACCTGTCCTCCGCCCCACGCCGGCCCGCCGCGCCAGTTCGTCACCAGCCCGCCCGCGCCCTCCACCACGGGAATGAGGGCGTGCACGTCCCAGGTCTTGAGGCCGCTCTCGATCACCAGATCGATGCGCCCGTCGGCCAGCATGGCGTAGGCGTAGCAATCGCAGCCATAGCGGGCGAGTCGCGCGGCCCGGCGCACCATCTCGAAGCCGCCCGCTTCCGCGCCGTCGAACAGGAAGGGGTCGGTGGTGGCGATGGTGGCGTCCTTCAGATGCCCGCAGGCCCGCGCCGCCAGCGGCCGCGTGACGCCGCGCGCGGTGACGAAGGCCCCGCCGGGAAAGCCCACGTACCGCTCGTCGAGGAAGCCCTGGTCGATCACTCCGATCACCGGCCGCCCCTCGAACGCCAGCGCGATGAGCGTTCCCCACAGCGGCAGGCCGGAAATGAACGCCCGCGTGCCGTCCACGGGATCGAGCGTCCAGCTCCAGCCGTCCTTCGACGGCTTGACGCCGTACTCCTCGCCCACCACGCCATGGTCGGGGTAGCGGGCCTCGATGAGGGCGCGCATGGCGCGCTCGGCCCCGCGGTCGGCTTCGGTGACCGGGTCGAAGCGCGCGCCCGCCTTCTCGTCGATGGCCATCGGGGTGCGGAAGTGCGGCAGGATGGCCGCGCGCGCGGCGTCCGCCAGTTCATCGGCGAAGGCGCGGTAGGCGTCGGACTCGGCGGGGGTCATCACCGGCTTCTACACCGCGCGCCCCGGGCGCGAAACGCCGCGCGCGTCGCCATGGCCGCCCTTGAGCGGCCCTCGGCGCTCCGCCATAGCGTGTCCCCACCATGAGCCCGCAAGCGCCGCCCCCGACCGTGGCCCCCGTCATCGAACGCCGGCGAATCTTCGTCCTCGGCGCCACCGGCGCCATCGGCCAGGCCACAGTGCGGGCGCTGGTGGGCGATGGGCACGAGGTGGTCTGTTTCGTCCGGCCGGGGCCCGCGCGCACCGACAGCGTCATCGACGGCGCGGCGGTTCGGTTCGGCGACGCGACCGATCCGCGGTCCCTCCGGCAGGACGGCTTTCGCGGGGAGCGGTTCGACACGCTGGTCTCGTGCATGGCGTCGCGGACCGGCGCGCCGAAGGACGCCTGGGCGGTCGACTACCGGGCCCACGCCGACGCCCTCGCCGCCGCGAAGGACGCCGGCGTGACCCATGTCGTGCTGCTCTCGGCGATCTGCGTGCAGAAGCCGCGGCTGGCCTTCCAGCAGGCCAAGCTCGCGTTCGAGACCGAGCTCATGGCCTCCGGCCTGAGCTACGCGATCGTGCGCGCCACGGCGTTCTACAAATCGCTCTCGGGGCAGGTCGAGCGGGTCCGCAGCGGCAAGCCGTTTCTCGTCTTCGGCGACGGGCGCGCCACAGCCTGCAAGCCGATCAGCGACGCCGACCTCGGCCGCTACCTCGCCGACTGCGTGCACGACGCCACCCGGCGCAACCGCGTGCTGCCCATCGGCGGGCCCGGCCCGGCCATCACCCCGCGCGAGCAGGGCGAGCGCCTGTTTGCGCTGATGGGCCGGGAGCCGCGTTTCGCGCAGGTGCCCGTGGCGCTGCTGGACGGCGTCGTGTGGCTGCTCTCCGTGCTCGGCGTCCTGCTTCCGGCGCTGCGGGACAAGGCGGAACTCGCGCGCATCGGGCGCTACTACGCCACGGAGTCCATGCTGGTGTTCGACGCCGCGCAGGGCCGCTACGACGCCGACGCGACGCCTTCGACCGGGCGCGACACGCTGTTCGATCACTACGCGCGGCTGGTGCGCCGCGAGGCGGCGGCCGAGCGCGGCGCCCACAGCGTTTTCTGAAGCGCCCGCGGCGCGCGAAAACGGGCCCCGGCGGTTTCGCCGGAGCCCGTGATCGATCCCCGATGCTTGATGATCAGGCGGCGTCGGTGTTCTCGTCCTGCAGGGCCTTGGCGAGGTCGAGCAGGCGGCGGCGAGGACGCTCGCCGAGTTTGTAGTAGGCGCGGATGAGTTCCAGCGTCTCTTTCTGGGACAGGACGTCCGCGGCGATCAGATCGCGGTCGTTGGCGACGTTCGGCAGGCCGGTGGCGGCGTCGGCGGTGGCCTGCAGGCCCTCGAAGAAGTAGCCCACAGGCACGTTCAGCGACACCGAAAGCTCATAGAGCCGGCTGGCCGTCACGCGGTTGGCGCCGCATTCGTACTTCTGGATCTGCTGGAAGCGGATGCCGATGCTTTCGGCAAGCTGTTGCTGGGTCAGGCCCAGGAGCCGGCGGCGACGGCGAAGCCGCTTGCCGACGTGCAGGTCGATCTCGTTCGCCATGGTCGCGCCTTACGTTCTGCGCCGCGCCCCCTCCGGGCGAGGCTTCGTCTCGACGGCGAGCGCTGCAATGTGCGTACCAGCGACGGGAGACCCCGTTTGCGCCCCTGACGGGCGAGGCCGGATCGGGGGAATGCGCGCGCCGGGCGAAGAATGGCCAAACTCGGCACGCGGGGCCGGTCAGCGCCCCAGACGCGAAACAGCGCCCCACACGGGCGCGATCGCGCCGCGGGCGGGCGTGAATGCTTCTTGCAAGGTCACCGCTGTCGCGAACCGGCACATCCCCGCGCCGCCGCATAGCCAAAGCGGCCGGATGCTGGAATATCGGTGGCGAGGGAGAATCAGGATCGCGTCCCTTCGACAAGGCAGCGGCGGACGGCGGAAAGCGGAAGCAGTTGTACGGATGAAGATCGTCGGGATCGTCGGCGCCGGGCCTGCGGGGCTGAGCGCAGCGCGCATGGTGGAGGAGACGGGCAGGGCCCGCGCCATCGTGTTCGAAAAGCAGGAGCGGGTGGGCGGAAAATCCTTCTCCACGCCGCGCTTCGGCGTCGTCCATGATCTCGGCACCTGCTATTCCACGCTGGCCCATCGCGACACCAACCGCTGGATGCGCGAGATGCGCATCCCCCAGCGGTCCATCGGCAAGCAGGCGATCGACGGCGTGGCGCTGCGCAAGTTCGTCACCGGCGGCCGCACGGGCGCCGCGGTGGCGCAAGCCACGCGCTTCGCCATCGCCTGGCGGCGCCAGACCAAGGATTTTGAAATGCGCGGCGACGATCCCGCCGTGCGCGCGATCGCGGCGGCGCCGATCGCGGAATGGCTGGAGACCCACCGCCTGCCGGCGATCGGACGCTTCATGCTGCGTGGGCTCACCAACATGGGCTACGGCTACCTGCACGAGACGCCCACGGTGCAGGCGTTGCGCTGGTGCACGCCCACGCTGCTGGCGTCGGGCTCGCTCGACCAGATCAAGGCGCCCGTCGGCGGCTGGCAGGCGTTCTGGGAGCGCCTGTCGCAGACGCTCGACGTCCGGCTGGGACAGCCCGTGATCGGGCTGAAGCGCGATGGCCGCGGGGTCGAACTCACCACGCCGACGGGCGCGCACCGCCTCGACGCGCTGGTCGTCGCCGCGCCGCTCGACGAAGTGCCGATGGAGCGCACGCCAGCCGAACAGCAGGTGATCGAGGCGGTGACCTGGGGCAGCTACGTCACCACGCTCGCGGGCGTGACCGGCTGGTATCCGGGCGACGAGGTGGTGGCGTTCGAGGCCGCGCTCACGCCAGGGGCGGAGCCTGGCACGCTCCTGTCCGCGCGGCCCGCAGGCAAGAAGCCGAAGAAGCGCGACGGCGTGAGGCTGTTCGTGTGCGGCCAGTATGGCGCGGGGCTAGCGCCCGATGCGCTGGTGGAGCGGCTCGGGCGCGATCTCGCCGCCCGCGGGGCCCATCTCGATCACGTCGCGGTGCAGCGCATCTGGAAGTACAACCCGACCTACGCACAAGACGCCATCCGCGCGGACCTGCTCCAGACCATGCGGGCCATGCAGGGCCAACAGGACACCTGGTACACCGGGGCGGCGTTCTCCTTCGAGAGCGTGTCCAACATCGTCGCGCACAACAGGGCCCTGGCGCCCCGCATCGTTGCGGCGCTGGACGGTTAGGCCGATGAACCTCTTCCTGCGCATCGTGCTGGTATGGATCAAGGCGCTGTTCCGCCGCCGCATCGGCATTCTGGAGGCGTTCGAGTCCGATTTCACGGTCTGGTGGACGGATCAGGACGCGCTGCGCCACGTCACCAACAGCCGGTTCTTTTCCCTCACGGACGTGTGCGTGATCGACTACTTCCTGCGCGCGCGCGTCTGGAAGGCGTTGCAGAGGAACGGCTGGTTTCCGCTCATCGTCTATGAGGACATGCACTTCCACAAGCCGCTGCGCTATCCGTCGAAGTTCAGGGTGCGCACGCAATTTCTGGGATGGGACGAGGAACGCATCATCGCCAGCCATCGCTTCATGCGCGGCGAGACGCTGATCGCCGCCGGCTACACCGTGGCGCGGTTCGTCGACAAGAAGGGCAAGGCGGTGCCCGTGTCGGTCGTGGCGGCGGCGCTCAAGGCCCCGGTCCCGCCGCCGCTGCCCGCGGAGGCCGGCGCCGTGATGGAGAGATCGAGGGGGGCTGCGGCCGCGTCGTTGGCCGCTTCCAGCGTCTCCGGCGCCGCCGAGAAGCTCGTCCTGTAGGGCAGCTTCACGTAGACGAACGTCCCCAGCGTCGGCTCCGAGAGGATCTTCACGCTGCCGCGGTGGCGCTGGACGATCTGGCTCACGATGCGCAGGCCAAGGCCGATGCCCTGCGTGGCGCCCAGTTCGCCCAGGGTTGCGCTTTCGATGCCGCCGGCGAGCCGCTGGGCGCGCTCCAGCAGTCCGGGCTCGAAGCCGCAGCCATAATCCCAGACGCAGAACTCCACCTGGCCGTCGAAGGCCTTGCGCACGTCGATCCCCACGTCCTTGTCCTCGGGCGTGTTCTCAAGCGCGTTGACCACGAGATGCATCAGCGAGCGCTTCAGCGCGCGCTCGTCGCAGACGAGGTCCGGGATCTCGTCGTGGATGGCGATGCGCACCTTCGCGGAGCGGCGCTTGCCGTAGCGGGCGGAGGCGGCCTGGGCGCTCCACTCCACAAGCGCGCGCGCATCGCAGAACGCGAAGCGATACTCGTAGGACTGGGAATCGATGGTGGCGATGTCGGCGATGTCGCTGACGGCTTCCAGCACGCGCTCGGCCTGGATCGCGGCTTCGCGGCGGGCCAGCGGGGTATCGGCGTTCGGGCTGTTCAGGTAGCCCACGACGCCTTCCATCGGTGCGCGCAAGGTGGAGCCCACCTGCTCGATGAAGGCGGATTTGGCGCGGCTCGCCTCCTCGGCGGAGAGGCGGGCCGCCTCGATCTCGTCCTCCCGGACCTTCAGGTCGGTGATGTCGGTGTGAACGCTCACGAAGCCGCCGCGTGACGTCGGCAGAAGCTTGCTCACCACCCAGCGATCGGCGCCCACGGCGCGGATGCGGCCTTCGCTGTCGTCGCCGGTGACGCACTGGGCGTCGCTGAACCACTCGTGGAACCTTGAGTTGGCGGAGATCAGGTTCATGTCGGCGTCGAAGTGCGCAATGGCGTCGTTGGCGGCTTCCATCGCGTCGCCGAGGTCAGCGCGCACGGACTGCATCGCCCGCGACGAGCGCAGCAGCTCCACCATGTGCCGGTAGCTGCGCTGGGAGCCGACCATCAGCGCGAACGCGAACACCAGACCCAGCGCGGCGATCACGTAGTAGAGAACTTCGCCTTCCCAGAGCAGGCGCGCCATCAGCGGCGCGAGGATGCACGCCAGGAACGCCGTGGCGATGCGCGGGATCGCGTTGAGCAGGCTCGTGGTGCCCGCCGCCATGCCCGCGATTACCAGCACGATGAACATCTCGGAATAGACGTCCCCGTCCTGCCAGAGCACGAGCGCGATGGAGCCCCACGCGAAGCCCACAAGCCCCGACATGATCCGCGCGCGCTTGAGGCTGCGGCCCGACACGGTCTTCGGCAGCGCCCGGTGGCGCATCTTCAGCCATGTATGCAGCTGGAACGCCGAGGCCACGAGGATGACGGCGAGCCAGATCAACGCCGTCTGGCGGGTGGGGCCGCTCATGAACAGGCCCGCCACCAGCAGGCCGTTCAGCGCATTCACCGCCGCGCACACGGGCAGCTGCTGCGTCAGCAGAAGCATCTGCTGACGGCGCAACTCACCCTGCAGGTCGGTATCGACGGCCGCGCTCATACCCATCCTTGGACGCCCCGCGAGGACGTGCGCCTCCGTCTGGGTCCGACCTGGAAACGTATTGCGAAGGCATTGATATTTCGTGTGAAACGCGTGCAACGTTCACACTTGGTCCGGCAAGGGTTCGTTAGGGTGAACAGCCGTTAGCGATGGCGCCGCTCGCGACGGCTGGGCGTTCAACTCAGGCGGGCGCCGCCGCTTCCGGCGCCTTGGGGCCGAAACGCTCCACCAGCTTGAACAGCAGCGGATTGATGGCGATCGACAGCAGCGCCGCGGCGAGGATCAGGTTGTAGATCGCGTCGTCGAGCAGGCCGAACTGGCGCCCCATGCCGGCCAGCACAAACGAGAACTCCCCGATCTGGGCCAGCGCCACCGCGACCAGGAGGCCGGTTTGCAAGGGCAGCCGGAACAGGGTTGTGAGCGCCAGCGCCGCCAGGCCCTTGCCGATGACGACGATCCCCAGCAGTGCGGCGATCTCCAGCGGGCGGCTCACCAGCGTCGCCGGATCGAACAGCATGCCCACCGACACGAAGAACAGCACCGCGAACGTGTCGCGCAGGGGCTGGCTGTCCTCGGCGATCTTGTGGGTGAATTTCGCGCCGTTCAGCATCACGCCCGCCAGGAACGCCCCCAGCGCGAAAGAGGCGTCGAACAGGGTGTAGGCGGCGTACGCCACGCCCAGCGCCAGCGCCATGGTGCCAAGGGACATGAGCTCGCGCGATTTCGTGTGGGCCACCTGCACGATGAACCACGGAAACAGGCGTGCGCCCACGATCAGCATCAGCGCGACGAACGCCGCGATCTTGATCATGGTCTCCACGATCTGCAGCGCGGCGGCGTTGGACATGCTCCCGCCCTGCCCGATGGCCACCAGCGTCGGCAGCAGCACGATCGTTAGCACGATCGCCACATCCTCCACCACAAGCCAGCCGACGCAGATGCGCCCGTTCTCCGACTTCACGAGATTGCGCTCCTCCAGCGCGCGCAGCAGCACCACCGTGCTCGCCACCGACAACGAGACGCCCAGCACAAGGCCCTGCGCCGGATCGAGGCCGATCGACCAGCCGAAGGCGTAGCCAAGCCCGGTGGCCGCGCCCATCTGCACCAGCGCCCCCGGCAGCGCGATCCGCCGCACCGACCACAGGTCCGCCAGCGAGAACTTCAGGCCCACGCCGAACATCAGCAGGATGACGCCGATTTCCGCCAGCTGAAGCGCGAGACTGGAATCGCCCACAAAGCCCGGCGTGTAGGGGCCGACAGCCACGCCCGCCAGCAGGTAGCCCACGATGGTGGAAAGCTTCAGGCGCTGGGCGATGAACCCGAAGACGAAAGCCAGCACGAGTCCGAGGACAATGGTGGAGATCAGGGCGTAGTCTTGCATGTCCGCTTTCTGGGGCCGCAGGTCGGCGGTTGGAGGGGAGGGCCGCGCGCGCACGGCGCACGCCGAGGCGGTCGCCGAAGTACGGCGCACGCCAAAGGCCCGTTTGAAGGCAATGTAACGCGGGCCCGCCGTCGCGTCGCCCCGGTGCGCGCCCGGGCGGACACACAAACGTGTGTTCCACCCCGCCGGCGTTCGCGCCTAGGCGCCGCCGACCTGCTTTTCGCGGCGCTTGCGTTCGTTGGGATCGAGGTAGCGCTTGCGGACGCGTACGGCCTTCGGGGTCACTTCCACAAGCTCGTCGTCCTCGATCCAGGCGATGGCCTGTTCCAGCGTCATGCGGCGCGGCGGCGTGAGGCGGATGCTCTCGTCCTTGCCGGAGGCGCGGACGTTGGAGAGCTTCTTGGCCTTCATGGGGTTCACTTCCATGTCGTCGGGCCGGGAGTTCTCGCCGATCACCATGCCTTCGTAGACGCTCTCGCCCGGATCGATGAACAGCGTGCCGCGATCCTCCAGATTCCACAGCGCGAACGCCGTCGCTTCCCCCAGTTCGTTGGCGATGAGCGCGCCGTGGCGGCGCCCGGCGATCTCGCCCTTGTAGGGCGCCCAGCCATGGAACACCCGGTTCATGACGCCCGCGCCGCGCGTGTCGGTCATGAACTCACCGTGGTAGCCCACGAGTCCGCGGGCGGGAGCCAGGAAGATGATGCGCGTCTTGTCGCCGCCCGAGGGGCGCATGTCCTGCAGCTCCGCCTTGCGCAGCGACATCTTCTCGATGACCGCGCCGGCGTAGGCGTCGTCCACGTCCACCGTCACTTCCTCGATCGGCTCCATGAGCTGGCCGTTCTCGTCCTTCTGCACCAGCACGCGCGGGCGGGAGATGGAAAGCTCGAAGCCTTCCCGCCGCAGCGTCTCGATCAGCACGCCCAGCTGCAGTTCGCCGCGACCGGCGACCTCGTAGGCGTCCTTTTCCGCGGTCTCGGTGATGCGGATGGCCACATCGCCCTCGGCGTGGCGGAACAGGCGCTCGCGGATCACGCGGGACTGAACCTTGTCGCCGTCCCGGCCGGAAAGGGGGCTGTCGTTGATCGTGACGGTGACGGCCAGCGTCGGCGGATCGATGGGCGTGGCGGGGATGGGCGTCGTCACATCCACGGCGGCCACGGTGTCCGACACCGTGGTGGCGTCGAGCCCGGCGATGGCGACGATGTCGCCCGCCTCCACGCTTTCCACCGGCACGCGGTCGAGGCCGCGGTAGGCCAGCAGCTTGGACAGGCGCGCGCGCTGCAGCTCCTTGCCGTCGCGCGAGAGGGACAACACCGTCTCGCCCACCTTCAGGCGTCCGCTCTCCACGCGTCCGGTCAGCACGCGGCCGAGGAACTTGTCGTAGTCGAGCATCGTCACGAGCATCGAGAACGGCTGGTCGATGCGCGCCAGCGGCTCCGGCTCGGGCACATGGCTCAGGATGGTGTCGAACAGGACCGAAAGATCCTTGCGCTCCCCGTCTGGGGTGAGCGTGGCCCAGCCCTCCTTGCCGGAGGCGTAGACGATGGGAAAGTCGAGCTGTTCGTCGCTGGCGCCGAGGGCGGCGAACAGGTCGAAGGTGTCGTTGAGCACCTCGGACGGCCGTGCGTTCGGCCGGTCCACCTTGTTCAGCACCACGATGGGCTTGAGACCCCGGCGCAGCGCCTTGGTGAGCACGAACTTGGTCTGCGGCATGGCCCCCTCCAGGGCGTCCACCAGCAGCAGGCAGCCGTCCACCATGCCGAGGATCCGCTCCACCTCGCCGCCGAAGTCGGCGTGGCCGGGGGTGTCGATGATGTTGATCCGGTCGTCGCCCCGGACGATGGACGTGCATTTGGCGAGGATCGTGATGCCGCGCTCGCGCTCCTGGGCGTTGGAGTCCATCGCCCGGTCCTGGCGGGCTTCCTTCTCCCGGTAGGCGCCGCCCTGGGCGAGCATCTGGTCCACCAGCGTCGTCTTGCCGTGGTCGACGTGGGCGATGATGGCGATATTCCGCAGGGAAGGCATTGGGGGCTGGGCTTTCTGGGCGTCGGTCGGGGTGTTGCGGGCCTTCTGCACGCCCCCGCGCCCAAGGGCAACCGCCGATGAGGTCGCGCGGGCGGTTCCGGACGGTCCTGCATGTGTGCAATGCAAAAATGCTAACGGAGGCGGAAAATCCCTTGGCTCCCTTGGGATATCGGGGGCGGGGGCGTTAATCTGGACGGTGTCGTCCAAACAAAGGGGTTGCGCATTTTGCGGTGCAGCGTATGGTCTCTCCAGCGGCGTTTCGCGACGCCGCCGCCCTTCTCGGGCGTTTCCTCCCTAATGAAACTTGCCCCGGGCTCGTCCCGGGGCATTTTGTTTCTGGCCCCCGGCGTGCGGGCGGCGCCTTGGCGCGCCCCGGCGGGGGCCCGTCAGGCCAGCGAGCGGTGCAGCTCCGCCTCCGCCAGGACGGCGGCAAGGCGGCTCATGTCCGTGTGGACGCGCCGGAAGCCCGGGCTTCGCTCCATGGTGCGCTCGTCGAGGTAGAGGCTGCGGTTCAGCTCCACCTGCAGGGCGTGGACCTTGTAGGCGGGCCGGCCATAGCTCTGCGTCGTGTGGCCGCCGGCGAAGGGCGCATTGCGCGACACCCGGTACCCCATCCGCCGCAAGGTGGCCTCCGCCAGCGCCGTGATCGACGGGTGGCAGGACGCCCCGAACCGGTCCCCCAGGACCACGTCGGGCTGCTGCGGTCCGCGGGCGGCGCTGGGCATGGAGTGGCAGTCCACCAGCACCGCGCAGCCGAACTGGGCCCGGGCCTCGTCCACCAGGGCGGCCAGCATGGCGTGATAGGGGCGGTGCACGAGGGCGAGGCGCCGTACGGCCTCCGCGCCCGGCAGCTTGCGCCAGTAGATTTCCTGCCCGTCACCCGCGATGCGCGGGATGGCGCCCAGGCCCGCTTGCACCCGGGGCGTGTGTGTGGACAGGCCCGGGCTGTCGATGAACATGTCGGGATCGAGCTCGGTGGGGTCCCGGTTGAGGTCGACGTAGGCCCGCGCCACCGCGGCGCACAGGATCGGCGCCCCGTGCGCCGCTGCGCCTGCGAACAGCTCGTCCACGAACGCGTCCTCCGACCGGCGCAGGCTGCCCAGGCCCACCCGCGCGGTCTGCATCAGGTCCCGGGGATAGCGGCGGCCGGAGTGCGGGGAGGCGAAGATCAGCGGCGTGCTGCGCCGGAAGGGCTCGATGAGAACGTAGGGGGGATCGCCGTCCTCGCCGACGGCGCGGGCCGCCCGCGCGTCCGCGAGCGCGCCGAATGCCGGGTCTGGCCGCAGGTCCATGCGCAATTCTTCGCGGGCGCCGCTTCAGGCGTCAACAACCCTGGCTGAACTTGCCTTACGGCGATGAAAAGGCGCCCTTTACGGTTTTGTGCGTATACTGCCCTTTCTAGGGGCAAGAGGACGAGATCCGTGGCGCGCATCCTGTTGGCCGAGGACGACGATTCCCTGCGGCAATTCCTGACGGTCAGCCTGGGTCGGGCCGGCCATGAGGTGGTCTCCCACGGGGACGGCCACTCCGCATGGGAAGCCCTAGGGCAGGCGAGCTTCGACCTGCTCCTCACGGATATCGTCATGCCCGGCCTCGACGGCATCGAGCTGGCGCGTCGCGCCGCCGAAAGCGCGCCCGGCATGAAGATCATGTTCATCACCGGCTTCGCCGCCGTGGCGCTGAGCCAGGCCAATCCGGCCCCGAAGGAGGCGAAGGTGCTGTCCAAGCCCTTCCACCTCAAGGATCTCGTGGCCGAGGTCGAACGGATGATGGCGGCCTGACGCCCGCCTGCCGAGCGTCAGGTCCTGGGCGGAGCGACGCTAATCAGGCGGCGGCGTCCACCCGCGTCACAAAGTCCCCGATGTGCTTCAGGTAGACCGGCGTGAGCGCGCGGGTGAAGTCGTGACCCATGCCCGGCACGATCACCAGCTCCGCGCCGGGGATGCTCGCGGCGGTGTCCTTGCCGCCCTCCACGGGAATGAGCGGGTCGTCGGCGCCGTGCAGCACCAGCGTGGGCGCGCGCACGGCCGCCAGCATGTCGTTGCGGGGCGGGGCGGCGAGGATGGCTGCCATCTGGCGGGCCACGCCCGTCGGCTCGTAGGGCGTGCGGTCCACGTCCCGTTCGGCGTCGGCGCGCAGTTCCTCGTCGCTGGCGGCGTAGCCGGGGCTGCCGATCGCCCGCCAGGTGCGCATGCCCGCCGCCACGCGGTCCTCGCGGCTGTCGCTGGCCGGTGGCGTCATGAGCGCGGCCATGGCCTCGGGCTTCGCGGGCGGCAGGTCCCGTCGGCCGGTGGTGGACATGATGGAGGTGAGGCTGCGCGTCCGCGCCGGATGCCGGATCGCCACCAGCTGCGCGATCATGCCGCCCATGGAGGCTCCCACGATGTGGGCCCGGTCGATCCCCAGCGCGTCGAGCAGGGCCACCGCATCGTCGGCCATGTCGTTGAGCGTGTACGGCGCTTGCGCCGGTTGCCCGGACATCAGCTGCGCCATCAGCACGCCGATGTCGGGCGTCCCCATGTCCATGAGGTGGGTGGATTTGCCGATGTCGCGATTGTCGAACCGCACGACGCGGTAGCCTTTCGCCGCCAGTCCCTCGCACAGCGGAACGGGCCACAGCGTCATCTGGGCGCCGAAGCCCATGATCAGGAGGATCGCCGGCGCGTCCTCCCGTCCGAAGCTCTCGTATTCGATGTCGATCCCGTTAGCCCTCACCTGCGGCATGTGCGTCACGCTCCCGTTTTGCGCATGGTGGGACGGATCGCGGGGAATGGAAACCGGCGCCGCAACGGCGCCCAGCGCCAACCCCGGGTCGTCCCGATTGCGTGATCGCCCGTCGATGGCGGGTTGACGGCGCGGCGCCAAGTGGCGCACCAAGCGTTATCGATAATCGCTATGCCCGTCAGATCGTTCAGACGCGGGCGTCACAGATTGGATCGGGGAGATCATTCGTGCGTCACATCATGATTGCGGGGGCCAGCCTGCTCGCCCTCGCCGCCTGCGCCACGTCCACCGGGGCTCCTTCGGCCGCCGCGCCGGAAGCGCCGGCCGCCGTCGCCCCCGCCGCCAATCCGCTGCTCGCGGCGTGGACGGGGCCCTATGGCGGCGTGCCGCCCTGGGACCAGGTGAAGCCCGAGCTGTTCCCCGGCGCGTTCGAGGCGTCCTTCGCGCAGCTGCGCGCCGAGGTGGACGCCATCGTGAAGAACGAGGATCCGCCGACGTTCGAGAACACCATCGTGGCGATGGAACGCGGGGGCGACCTCTTCGATCGCGTCGCGCGCCTCTACAGCGTCATGACCGCGAACATGAACAACCCCGCCTACCAGGCGCTCGACCGCGAGTGGTCTCCGAAGCTGTCGGCCATCGGCGACGAGATCAACTTCAACAAGGCGCTGTTCGCCAAGGTGGAGGCTGTGCACGCCACGCGCGCCTCGCTCGATCCCGTGCAGCGGCGGCTGGTGGAGCGCGTCTACGACGATTTCGTGCGCGCCGGCGCCAAACTCGATGAAGGCCAGAAGGCCGAAGTCGCCCGCCTGAACCAGGAACTGGCGACGCTGTTCGCCGATTTCCGCGCGAAGCTGCTGGCTGACGAGACCGCCTGGACGGTGATCGACACCGAGGCCGGCCTCGCCGGCATGCCGGCGGACTACATCGCAAGCGCCAAGGCCGCCGCCGAGGAGCGCGGGCTCGCCGGCAAGTGGATCGTGGTCAACACGCGCTCCAGCGTCGATCCCATCCTCACGCTGGCCTCCGACCGTGCGCTGCGCGAGACGGTGTGGCGCAAGTTCGTCAATCGCGGCGACAACGGCGACGCCAACGACACCAACGCCACGATCGCCAAGATCGTGAAGCTGCGGGCGGAGCGCGCCAAGGTGCTGGGTTATCCCAGCCACGCCCATCGCCGCATGGACGACACGATGGCCAAGGATCCCGCCAAGGCGATGGATCTGATGATGCGGGTGTGGCCGGCCGCGGTGGCGCGCGTGCGCGAAGAAGTGCGCGACATGCAGGCGGTCGCCAACCGCGAACGCGGCCCCCGCATCACCATCGAGCCGTGGGACTACCTCTACTACGCGGAGAAAGTCCGCAAGGAACGCTACGATCTCGACGCCGCGGAGCTGAAGCCGTACTTTGAGCTGAACAACATGATCGCCGCCTCGCAGTGGATGGCGGGCAAGCTGTACGGACTTGAGTTCAAGGAAATCAGCGGCTCCGTGCCGGTGTTTCACCCCGATGTCCGGGTGTGGGAGGTCACCGAGAAGGCGACCGGGCGCCATGTGGGGCTGTTCTACGGCGACAACTACGCCCGCACCGGCAAACGCTCGGGCGCGTGGGCCATGGGCTACCGCACGCAGAGCACGTTCGACGGCCCCGTGACCGCGATCACCTCCAACAACAACAACTTCACCAAGGGCGCGCCCGGCGAGCCGGTGCTGATCAGCCTCGACGACGCCGAGACGCTGTTCCACGAGTTCGGCCATGCGTTGCACGGCCTGCTGCAGAACGTGCCGTATCCCACGCTCGCCGGCACGCCGCGCGACTTCGTGGAATACCCGAGCCAGGTGCACGAGCGCTGGGTGCTGACGCCGGAAATCCTCGACCGCTTCGCCAAGCACTACCAGACCGGCGCGCCCATGCCCGCCGCGCTGCTGGACCGGGTGCGCAAGTCCGACAAGTTCAACCAGGGCTACGCCACGGTGAGCTATCTCTCCTCGGCCATCGTGGACATGAAGCTGCACACGCTGCCCGACGGCGTCATCGACGCCGACGCTTTCGAGCGCGAGACGCTGGCCTCCATCGGCATGCCGCGCGAGATCGTGATGCGTCACCGCCTGCCGCAGTTCGGGCACCTGTTCTCCAGCGATGCGTATTCGGCGGGCTACTACTCCTACCTCTGGTCCGAGGTGATGGACGCCGACACCTGGAAGGCGTTCGAGGAGGCGGGCGACGTCTGGAGCCCCGTGGTCTCGGGCAAGATGAAGGAATTCATCCTCTCGAACGGCAACATCATCGACCGCGCCGAGGCGTACCGCCTGTTCCGCGGGCGCGATCCGGACGTGCGGGCGCTGCTGGAGCAACGCGGCTTTCCTACAGGGGCGGCGCCCAAGCGCTGAAGCCGGTCTCCGTATGACATGGGACGGCGGCGCAGCAATGCGCCGCCGTTCCCGTTTGGGGCGGGCCCGTATAGCGTGGTCCGGCGTTCAATCCGGCGGACTCATGACCCAGGCTGCTTCGTTCTCAGAAACCCATCGCGACATCCGCGAGGCGGTGCGCCGGCTGTGCGCGGATTTCCCCGGGGCTTACTGGCAGGCGCTAGACCGCGAGCGCGGCTATCCCACGGCGTTCGTGCAGGCGCTGACGAAGGCCGGCTTCCTGTCGGTGCTGATCCCGGAGGCGTATGGCGGGTCCGGCCTTGGCGTTTCGGCTGCGGCCGCAGTGCTGGAGGAAATCCACCGCGCCGGCTGCAACGGCGGCGCCTGCCACGCCCAGATGTACACCATGGGCACGATCCTGCGGCACGGCAGCGACGCACAGAAGGCCCGCTACCTGCCCGCCGTTGCGTCAGGCGATCTGCGCCTGCAGGCGTTCGGCGTCACCGAGCCCACCAGCGGCACCGACACCACGAGGCTGCGCACGTTCGCCAAGCGCGTGGGGGACAAGTACATAGTCAACGGCCAGAAAATCTGGATCAGCCGCGCCGAGCACTCGGACCTGATGATCCTGCTCTGCCGCACCACCGCCCGCGAGGACGTCGCCAAGCCCAGCGATGGCATGAGCGTGCTGATCGTCGACATGCGGGCGGCCGTCGGCAGGGGTCTGACCATCCGGCCGATCCGCACGATGCTGAACCACGCCACCACGGAGCTCTTCTTCGACAATCTGGAGGTGCCCGCGGAAAACCTCATCGGGCAGGAGGGGCAGGGCTTCCGCTACATCCTCGACGGCATGAACGCCGAGCGAATCCTCATCGCAGCCGAATGCATCGGGGACGGGCGCTTCTTCATCGATCGCGCCAGCGCCTACGCGCGCCAGCGAGAGGTCTTCGGGGCGCCCATCGGCGTGAACCAGGGCGTGCAGTTTCCCATCGCCCGCGCGCACGTGCAGGTGACGGCCGCCGCCCTCATGGTGCAGCGCGCCGCCGACATGTTCGACGCCGACGTCCCGTGCGGGTCGGAGGCCAACATGGCCAAGATGACCGCCTCGGAGGCCTCCTGGTTCGCCGCCGACATGTGCGTGCAGACGCACGGCGGCTTCGGCTTCGCCGAAGAGTTCGACATCGAGCGCAAGTTTCGAGAGACCCGCCTCTACCAGGTGGCCCCCATCTCCACGAACCTCATCCTCAGCCACGTGGCCACCCACGTGCTCGGCTTGCCCAAGTCCTTCTAGGCCGGGGGCGGCGCCCTTGCCCAAGTGCCTGGTTCCGCTAGGGATATCGGCTGGAGCGTCCGGCGCGTCGGCGTCGGTCGCAGGAGGGGAGGGAAGCCGTCATGGCCGGTAGCGCCTTGAGGGCCCGCGGCCTGGCCGGCGCGGTGCTGGCCGGCGTCGCGTGGGGGCCGCTCGTCTTCGATGCGGCGCAGGCGCAGGAGGTCGCGCGCGCCGCCGGGCAGGATGAGATCATCGTCACCGCGCGCCGGGTGGCGGAGAACCTCCAGGATGCGCCCCTCTCGGTCACGGTGGTCTCGGCGCGGGATCTGGACGACGCCCAGATCCGCTCGACGGTCGATCTCGACGCCGTCACGCCCAGCCTGCAGTTCGCGCCCGTGGCGCCCCTCTCGGGCAACAACGCCGCTGCCCAGGTCTTCATCCGCGGCATCGGCCAGACCGACCCCACCGCCGGCGTCGATCCGGGCGTGGGCATCTATGTGGACGACGTCTACATGGGCTCCGCCGTCGGCGGTGTCATGGACTTCCGCGACATCGCCAGCGTGCAGGTGCTGCGCGGGCCCCAGGGCACGCTGTTCGGGCGCAACACCATCGGCGGGGCGATCCTGCTCCAGTCGGCGCCGCCCGGCGAAACGTTCGGCGGCTCGATCCGGATCGGCGCCGGCACGGACGCCCTGCGCGAAGGCCAGGTGGCGCTCGATGCGCCGCTGTCGTCTGCGCTGCGCACGCGCTGGACCTTCGGCGCCCGCCGGCAGGATGGCTACGTCCGGCGCGCCGTCGACGACGACGATCTGGGCGACGCCGACACCTACACCGTCACCGGCAAGGCGGTGTACCAGCCGTCGCGCACGCTGTCGTTGGCGCTGCGGGGCGATCTGACGGTCTCCGACGAAAACGGCGCGCCGCTCGTGTTCGCCGCCATCAATACGCGGGCGGCGTTCGCTGCGTACTCCAGCGTGCTTGCCGGATGTCCGGGCGCTGCCGCGCCGGCCTCGCCCTCACCTGGGGCGCCGACGATTCCCGCCATCGACGACGCGCGCTGCGCGAACAATTTCTACAATGACGGCCCCTTCGTCGCCAACGGCACGTTCGACACCGCCAGCACGCTGGAGAACTGGGGCGTGAGCGGCGTCGCCACGTGGGCCATCGCCGATGCGCTGACGCTGAAGTCCATCACCGCCTACCGCTCCCTGCTGTGGACTGGCCGCCGCGACGCCGACAACACGCCGTTCCCGATCCTGCACACCGACTACAAGAGCACAGGCCGCCAGTTCAGCCAGGAGCTGCAACTGACGTACGCGCGCGATCCGCTCACCGTCGTGTCCGGGCTCTATTATCTGGACGCCGAGACGCAGGACAGGTTGCGCGTGACGCTGTCTCCGCCGGGGTCGCCGCCGGGCGGCACGTTCGACCGCAACGACAACCAGATCACGAACACGGCGTTCGCAGCGTACGGCCACGCGACGTACACGCCGATCCGCAACCTCGCGGCGTCGCTGGGCCTGCGCTACACCGAAGAGACCAAGGGCACGCTGCCCAGCCAGTTCAACGAAGCGAACCCCGCCAACGCGTACGTGCTGCGCCGGCGGTTTGAGTCCACGTTTGAGTCCACCACGGCGTCTGCGGCGCTCAGCTATCGTCTCTCCGACGCGGTTTTCGGCTACGCCAGCCTCGCCCAGGGCTTCAAGAGCGGCGGCTTCAACAGCCGCTTCAACGCGCCGGTGCCCGCAGATCCCGCCACGGGCGCTGCGGCGTTGACGCCGCCGTCGTTCGACCCCGAGACCGCCGAAAGCGTCGAGGTCGGGGTGAAGCTCGATCCCACGGCGCGCGTGCGCGTCAATCTCGCGGCTTTCACCACGCGCTACGACGATGTCCAGCTCACGTACCGGTTCGGCGTCGCGCCCTACATTTTCAACGCAGGACGGGCCACGATCCGCGGCGTCGAGGCGGAGGTGGATGTCCGTCCCACGCGGTCGCTGTCGTTCGACGCCAACGTGAGCTATCTCGACGACCGCTTCGATGCGGTGGAGGCCGTCCGCTTCGGCGGCGCGGCGCCCACCTCTGTGCCCGTCACGCTCGCCAGCCGCCTCGCTTACGTGCCCGAGTGGCAGGGCAGCGTCGCCGCGGAGCTGGACAGCACGTTGCCGGGGGATTTCGCGCTGACGACGCGGGCCGACGTCGTGTTCACCGGCGCGCAGTTCTTCGATACCGGCAACACCGTCGAGATCGCCCAGACCAAGGACGTCACGACCCTCAACCTCGCGGCGTCGCTCGAGCCGCCGTCGGGCCGGTGGCGATTGCGCATCGCGGGCAAGAACGTCACCGACGAAATCTTCCCCGTCGCGGGCAATTCCTCGCTCACCACGGGCTCGGGCTACGCCGAGATCGCCTACAACCGCGGCCGGGAAGTGGTGGTCTCCATCGCGGCGGATTTCTAGCCGCCACCGCCGGCATTGCGGCGCAGCGAACATCGACGCGCCTTGCGCCGGCGGCCTGTTCCGTGGAGATCAGGGTCCGGGGAGATCGGCGGCCCGAGAAATCAACGGATGGCCCATGGGCCGTGAGGACGAGCGCACGATGAACACAGCCACTGGGTCGATGGCCCCCGGCGCGCCTTCGCGGGCGGCCCGCCTCAACATCGCCCTGTGCTTCGCGGTGGCGGTCCTGGAGGGCTTCGACATCCAGGCGATCGGCGTGGCCGCGCCGCGGCTCGCCGCCGAGCTCGGCCTCGCGCCCGAGCGCATGGCGTGGGTGTTCTTCGCGTCCAACCTCGCGCTCGTCGGCGGCGCGAGCTACGGCGGATGGCTCGCCGACCGGATCGGGCGCAAGCCCGTGTTCATGGCCGCGGTCGCGGCGTTCGGCGCGTTCACACTGGCCACGGCCTTCGCCCACGACTTCTGGACGCTCATGGCCATGCGCGTCGGCGCGGGCCTCGGTTTCGGCGCGGCGTTGCCCAACATGATGGCGGTGGCGGCCGACATCAGCCGGCCGGACCGGCGGGCGTCGACGGCCACGGCCATGTTCTGCGGCCTGCCTGCGGGCGGTGGCTGTGTGGCGTTGCTCACGCAGGTCCTGCCGCCGGACTCCGACTGGCGCCTGCTGTTCGTCATCGGCGGCGTGGCGCCGGTGCTGCTGCTGCCGGCGCTGTTCTTTTTCATGACGGAAACGGGCGCCCGCCGGGCAGGGGAGAAGGCGCCGTCGGTGGGCGTGTGGCGTGCGTTGTTCGGCGACGGACGCGCGCCCGCGACGCTGCTCGTGTGGACCGTCTTCCTGCCCACGACGCTGATCCTTTACCTGATCCTCTACTGGTTGCCGACGCTGGTGACCGCCAAGGGCCTTGATCGCGCGGTCGCGCCGCAGGCGTCGCTCTGGTTCAACTTCGCCAGCGTCGCCGGCGCGCTCATCCTCGGGCGCGTGACGGACAGGTTCGGCATGCGCTGGCCCTTGACGCTGGCCTACGTGGGGCTTGTGGCTGTGCTGCTGCTGCTTGCGGGCGCGTCGGATCTGCCGGTGGTGCTGGCGCTGAGCGGGGCCGCGGGCTTTTGCGTGCTGGGGGCGAACTATGCGTTCAACGGCGTCGCGGCGTCGATGTATCCGCCCGAGATGCGTGGCACGGGCTCCGGCGCTGCGGTCGCGGTGGGGCGCGTCGGCTCGGTGATCGGGCCGTTGTTGCCCGGCCTCATGCTGTCGTCGGGCGCGGGACCGAACGAGATCATCAACCTGATGGCGCCAGCGGCGTTCATCGCCGGCGCCGCGGTCCTCGCGCTGAGCTTCCTGCCGCGCGGGCCCACGACGTAGCGCGCAGGCGCAGCGCAAAGGCGGACAAAATGGTGGGCGCGACAGGGATCGAACCTGTGACCCCTACGATGTCAACGTAGTGCTCTCCCGCTGAGCTACGCGCCCGTCACCAAGGGTTGGACCGTATAGACGGCTTCCGGGGGGCCTCGCAAGACGCGCGCGGCGGCCCCTGGCGTTCAGCCTTTCTGGCCCGCGTACTCCAGCCGGCTCGTGTCATAGCCCAGCGCGCGGGCGCGGGAGACCGCGGCGGCCACCGCGGCGTCGCCGGGCGTGGGGTCCCGGAACATGATCCACACGAACCGGCCGCGGGGGTCGCCCACGATGGCCCAGCGGGCGGCCGGATCGTTGTCGAGAATCCAGTAGTCCTGCGACCAGAAGCCCGCGAACGTGAGCCGCACCTTGGCGTTCGTGCCGGGATCGAGAATGCGCCCGCTGGAGCGGAACGTGCGTCCGTTCTTTCCGGCCACGGCAGCGCAGCGCTGGACGGCGCGCACCTTCTCGCCTTCCAGGGTGTAGTCGACGGAGGCGCCAGTGCAGTTGCGCTGGAAGCGGTTGGGCAGGCGCGCGATTTCGTACCAGCGGCCGCTGTAATTGGAGGCGTCCACGCGCCGCGCGGGCTCAGGCGCCGCCGCGAGGGCGACGCTTGCGCCCATCGTCAGGGCGAAGCCCAGCGCCATCGCCGCCATGGCCGCTCGCCCGGTCCGCCGCGCCGTCTTTTGCGCCGTCGTCATCGCCTGGTCTCCGCAACTCAGCTGCGTCTACGTCGTGCGCGGCGGGAGTGGATCAGCCCGCCGTCGCCCGGCGCACAGTGGCCTGAACGGCGGCGACGGCGTCCGGTTCCACGGGCGGCGCAGCGCCGATCGCGCCTCGCCAGCGGGCCCGGCCTCGTTTACCAAGGCGGTCCGGAGGCCGCCCATGCGCACGCTCGCTGACCTGCCCGAAGTGCCGATGATAGGCGGCGCCGATCTCGATCCCTACGCCTACCTGAAGGACCTGCGCGCGCGGACGCCGCTGGCGCGCGGCCCGCTGGGCATGACGCTTGCGCTGCGCCATCGCCATCTCGCCGAGGTGATCGGGGACGCCACCCGCCAGATCGAGACCGAAACCAAGGTGATGCAGGGCATCACGTCCGGCCCCATCTTCGATTTCGTCGACACCGCCATGCTGTTCGCCAACGACGATGCGCACCGGCGCCGCCGCGCGCCGATCACGCGCACGTTCGCGTTCAAGCTGATGGACGCCATGCGCCCGAAGGCCGGGGCCATCGCCGCCGATCTCGTCCGCGCGCGGCTGGGGCAGGGGCCGATCGATTTCGTCGCCGAGATCGCCGCCCAGGTCCCCGCCCGCATCATCGCCGACATCCTCGGCATCCCCCAGTCGGACCTGCCCGTGTTCATGCAGTGGATCGAGGACACCGCCGAGGCGCTGGGCTTCATCGACGTGGCGCGCCGCGAGACGATCGAGGCGAGCCTCTCGGCCTTCAACGCCTACGTGGAGGCTCTGCTGGAGGACCGCCGCCGCACCCCACGGGCCGATTTCCTCTCCGATTACGTGGCGGCCACGACGGCCGGGGGCGAACTCACGGAGCAGGAGATCCGCACGCAGGTGGTGGGGCTCATCCTTGCGGGGTCGGACACCACGCGCGGCTCGCTGTGCATGACGCTGGCGCAGCTGCTGGCCCATCCCGCGCAGTGGGCGGCCTTCTGCGCGGACCCGGACGGTCTCAAGCGCGGCGTGGTCGACGAGGGCCTGCGCTATGAGCCGATCATCTCGGCCATTCCGCGCGTGGCGCTGCGCGATTTGACGCTCGACGGCTACACGGTGCCGGCGGGCGGCATCGTGGCGGTGTCCATCCTGTCGGTGCTGCGCGATCCCGACGTCTACGCCGATCCCGAAACCTTCGACATCCGCCGCACGGACCATCCCCGCTGGCACCCGGTGTTCGGCGCCGGCGCGCACCGCTGCGCGGGCGAGGCGCTGGCGCGGGCGGAAATGGAGGAGACGCTGGCCGCCATCGCGCGGCTTGCGCCGAACACTGCGCTGGTGGGGGATTTCCCGCGCCTTGCGCCCGGCGCCATCCGCAAGATCGACCGGATGTCGGTCGCGCTCGCCTAGTCGTCGATGTAGCGGAGCCGGTAGGTCAGCGTCAGCCGCGCGCCGGGGGGCGCCTGGAGCGTCCACGTGGGCGCGCCGTACTTCATCGCATAGTCCGCGCTGGCGCGGTCCACGCGCTGCGAGGATCCCATGACCGGCTGGACGATTTCCACCGTCTGCGCCTTGGCGGAGGCGTTGGCGATCTCGACCGCGCGCGTTTCGACGATCCGGGTGCGGGCGCCGCTCAGCGCGCGTTTCGTGCGCGACACCACGCGGTCCTGCGCGGTGACGTCGTGCGTCTCGCCGGTGGCGAGCTCCCACTCAAGCCCAACGGGGGTGTCGCGCGTCGGCGTGTCGCCCGCAAACAGCATGCCCCGGTCGGCGAAGGGCTGGAATACGCGCGCCGTGCCCCGCGGCAGCGGCTCGCCCAGGCCCAGCGCCTCCTCGTTCCTGGTGCGCAGCACGGACACCGTGGGCAGGACGGGACCGGGCGCGGCCGCCGGGCTCTCGTCGTAGAGATCGACCTGGTGGCGCAACACGCGCGTGAACGCGACGGCGTCCTTGGAGAGGAACATCACCTGCTTGGTCTGCCGCGCGGCCACGCCGGTGCGCTCGGCGAGCGCATAGAGCTGATAGTCCGCAAGTTCCTCCCGCCGCGCGCGTCCGCCCGTGACCACGATCTTTTCGTCCGCCATCGCCTCACGCGCCATCATGGCGGCCGGCATCGGCGGGGGGGGAGGGGGCGGCGGCGGGGGCGCGGGCGGGGGGAAATCCGACGTCGTCCCCTGCGGCCAGCAGGCGCGCCGCGCGATGCGCTGGAAGCCGCGCTGCGTCTCCGGCGACCAGGTGCGCGAGAGGTCTCCCGCCACGACGCCGACCTGCGCGTCGCGGAAGCCTTCCTCGCCGTCGTTCGTCAGCGTGATCCACGCGGTCACCGTGCCGCGCGCGCCGTCCTCGCTCATGGTGACGACGTAGTCCGTCTCCCATTCGAGTCCCGTGGCCAGATAGGACAGCGTGAGCTCGCGCGGGCCGGCGGCGGCGGCGTCGAGCACGGTGGACAGCGCGGGGCGTTCTGTCAGCCCCTCGGGGATGCGCGCGAACACGAGCTTCTCCGGCAGACCCGCGCAGCCCAGCGCTTCCGCGCGGTCGGCGAAGCGCAGCACCACGCCGTCGCCCGCGGCCTGCACCACCGCCTCTTCCGCCGTCTCCGCGCCCGTGCCGGGATTGGTGCGCACCACGCGCACCGCCGCCCCGATGGAGCGCCACAGGAGGCTCATGGGGTTGAGGCCGTCGAAGTCGAAGTTGCGCTCCCGCTCCGCGCCCTCCAGGCCGCGCACGACGGCCGACTGCGGGATCGCCCGGTCCAGCACGCCGTCGAACACGATCCGCACGGGCCCGCCCGGGAGATCGACGCGGCGCGTCTCGGTGATGAGCGCGAGGTTGTCGCGGTAGACGGTGACGGCCACGGACGTCGGCGCGCCGGCGCGGACATCCGGCGGCGCCTGGGCGAACGCAGGGGCGAACGCAGGCGCAGCGAGGCCGACGAGGACCATGAGCGCAACCGTGCGGATCACCGCGGCGGGTCCTGACGCTTGCCTTCGCGGACGGTGAAGGTGAGGCGCGTCTCGCCGCGCGCTGGGACCGTGACATCCCATCCGTAGGTGGTCGCGTCGATCTGGCGGGGCGGGGCGCTGGGGCGCTGGAGGTCGTGGTCCCCGTCGATGCCGCCCTGCCGGAAGGCGATGGTCACAGGCTCGGCGCGGGCGTTGCGGAACACGTAGGTCATCGCCGTCACGGTGACGCCGGGGACCGGGCTCTCGCGGGAGTCGACCGTCGATTGCGCGGTGACGTCGAAGGCGGTCCCGACATTGAGTTCGATGTCGGAGCCCTGCGCGATGTGGTCGATGCGGTCCTCGCCGATGAACTGCGCACGCCCGCCGCTGTCACGCGCGTAAAGCCGCACCGTGCCCGCCGGCAGCGGCGCGCCGAGGCCGCTCTCGCGGGCGTTGGTCAAGGCCAGCCGCACGAGCGCGCCGGTGGCGAACCGTTCGCTGGCGAAGCCGCCGCGCTCCACGGAGTAGATCTTGCGCGCCTTGGCGCCCGCAGCGTCGAGAAAGCTCACCTGCTTGGTCTGGTTCTCGGCGATCGTCGTGGCTTCGGGCAGCGTGTAGATGTGGTAGTCCGCAAAGCTCGTGGCGTCGCTCTCCGGCCCACCCGTCCCGCCGCTCACGGCGCCGCGGCGCACGCTGAGGCCCACTTCGCCCGGCGCGCCGGCCACAAGCTGCGTGCGCGCGTTGGCGTAGGCCGCGCCGGAGCGGTTCGTCAGCGTCACCCATCCTTGCAGGTCGAGGCTGCCGGCGCGCTCGTCGAACACGCCCACGTAGTCTGCGCTCCAGCCGATGCCGTTGGTGAGATAGCGCAGCGTGGCGGGCCGGGCGCCGCCGCGCGGGCTGTCGACGGTGACGCCCAGCGTGGGCCGCGCGCGGAGATTTTCCGGGATGCGGTCGAACAGCACGCGCACGGGCAGCCCGTCGTCGCGCAGCACCTCGATGCGGTCGCCGATGCGCAGCACGACGCCTTCGTTGGCGGAGAGGATTTCCGCGCTCTCGGTCACCTGCGCGCCGGTGGCGGGATTGGTGCGCACGATGCGCACGCGCGATCCCACCGCCTTCTCCATCATCTTGAACGGGGTGAGGAGGTCGAAGTCGAAGTTCTGCTCCACGATGGAGACGCCGTCAGCCACGAGGGAGGCGGTCTCCGGCTGGATCTGGGCGGACACGCCGGGAAAATCGATGCGGGAGCGGCCGGCGGCCACGTCCACGGTGCGCACGTCCTCCACCAGCGCAATGTCGTTGTTGTAGATGGTGAGCGCGAGCCGCGGGGCCGGCTGCGCGCTGGCGGCGGTGGAGACGAGGGCGGCGAGGGCGAGCCCCGCGAGTGACCGCTTCATGAAAATTCCCCTGTGACTGCGGGCATGTAGCGCGCCCCAATGTGGCGCGTCGATGGCGTTTCGCCTGTCGGGGGAGCCCTCACATGGCGGAGATGCCGCCATCGACCTTGAACTCCGCCCCGGTGACGAAATCCGCTTCGTCGCTGGCGAGGAAGAGCACCATGTACGCCACATCGTCGGGCTTGCCGAGCCGGCGCAGCGGCACCTGCCGCGCAAGCTTCGCGCGCGCCTCCCCCTCCCCGAACCGGGCCTTCAGCGGGTCGAGGATCGGCGTGTCGATGAAGGTGGGGTGGACGGAGTTGCACCGGATCTGCGGGGTCATGCGCGCGCCGTGCAACGCCACGGACTTCGACAGCAGCCACACGCCCGCCTTCGCGGCGTTGTAGGCGGCGTAGTTGTGCGACGCGATAAGCCCGGCGATGGAGGAGATGTTGACGATGGCGCCGGGCGCGCCGGTCGCGCGCATCAGCGGCATGGCGTGCTTGCAGCCGAGGAACACGCTGTCGAGGTCGATGCCGAGCACGCGCTTCCAGTTCTCGAAGGTCTCTTCCTCCACGCTGCCGTTGCCGCCGACGCCGGCGTTGTTGACGAGGATGTTGAGCCCGCCCATGGCGTCGGCGGCCTCGCCCAGCACCGCGGGCCAGCGGTCGGGGTCGGCCACGTCGTGTGCGAAGGCATGCGCCGCGCCGCCGGCGGCGACGATGTCGGCGGCGACGGCACGCGCCTTGTCCAGTTGCAGGTCGCTCAGCGAAACTGTCGCGCCCTCGCGCGCGAACAGCCGCGCCGTCGCTTCGCCCAGACCTTGCGCCGCGCCGGTGACGAACGCCTTCTTGCCCGCAAGCCTGCCCATCGCTTCCTCCTGTTTTCGCCGGTGTAGCAGGCGTGGCCGGTAACGCGAACCGCTGGGCCCCATCCCCCGCGTGCGGGGGAAGTACCGCCGGAGGCGGGGATGGGGCCGGCGGTCCCTAGAACGCCAGCAGGGCGATCTCCGCGCGCAATTCCGGGATGCCGGCGAGGTCCTGCGCCGAGACGGGAAGCACGCGCGGGTGCGCGGCGGGGCGCTTGGCCAGTTCCTTTTCCGCGCCGCCCACGAGGCCTGCGCGCTCGGCGCGGGTGAGCTTGTCGGTCTTCGTCAGCACCACC
>JANRIM010000135.1:0-12050 GCA_033764865.1 Hyphomonadaceae bacterium | reverse complement strand
TGTCCCGCACCAGCAACGGCGGGCTCACTTCCTGATAGCCGTGCGTCTCAGTCTGCAGATCGACCATGAACGCCGCCAGCGCGCGTTCCAGCCGCGCGAGCTTGCCCTTCAGCGCGACGAAGCGCGCGCCGCTCATGCGGGCGGCGGCTTCGAAATCCATCATCCCCAGCGCTTCGCCGAGCGCGACGTGATCCTTCGGATCGTTCAGCGCCTGCCCCGGCGTCTTGGACGGCGGGTCCCAGCGGCGCACTTCCACGTTGCAGTGCTCGTCGGCGCCATCCGGCGCGTCCGGCGCGGGCGCGTTGGGCAGGGCCTCCAGGATCGCGCGCAGGTCGCCCGCCGCTTTCACCTCGTCCTTCGACGCGCCCTCGATCACGTCCTTCAGGCGCGCCACCTCCGCCATCAGGCGCTGCGCCTCCGCCTCATCCTTCTTCGCCTTTGCCGCGCCGATCAGCTTCGACGCCGCGTTGCGGCCGGCCTCAGCCTCCTGCTTGACGGTCTTCGCGGCACGGTCCGCGACGTCGAGTTCGCGGATGCGCCCGATCTGCGCGCGCTGTTCCTCCGAAAGCGACCGGCGCGCCATCGCGGCGGCCCAGGCGTCAAAGTGATCACGGATGAAGCGGATGTCGTGCATGGGAATTCCGTACCTGGGGGGTTCCGTACTTGAATCCCCTCCGCCCTGCGAGGGGGAGAAGGACGCTCAGCGCCTCACCGCCCCACGGGCGCGATCCCGCCCTCCGCCCGCGCGCGGGCCTTCTCGATCAGCCACACGATCCAGATCGAGGCCTCGTAGAGCAGGTAGACCGGGATCGCCATGATCATCATGGAGATGGGCTCCGGCGGCGTGACCATGGCGGAGAAGATGGCGATGGCGAGGATCGCGTAGCGGCGGCCCTTGCGCAGCATGCCGCTGTCCACCACGCCCGCCGCCCCCAGCAGCGACAACACCACCGGCACCTGGAACACGAACCCGAACGCCAGGATCAGCGTGGTCACGAGGCCGAAGTACTCGCTGACCTTGGCGTTCAGCGCGATGCGCACGTTGCCGGACGACACCGTCGTGCCGAGCGCGAACTGCATCGCGTACGGCATCGCGACGTAATAGACGAACGCGCACCCGAGGCCGAACATCACCGGCGCCGCCACCAGGAACGGGGCCGCCGCCTGCTTTTCCCGCTTGTAGAGGCCCGGCGCGACGAACGCATAGGCCTGCCAGGCGATCACCGGAAACGCCACGATGACGCCCGCGAACAGCGACAGCTTAAGGTTGGTGTAGAAGCCCTCCAGCGGGCTCGTGATCTGGAGGTCCACCTGCGCTTCGTTAAGCGGGATGTTGTTCACCTGCGCGAAGGCGGCGCGGTACGGCTCCACCAGGAAGAGGTAGATCTGCTGGGCGAACACGAAGCAGGCCGCGGTGGCGACCACGACCGCGACGACCACCACGAACAGTCGATTGCGCAGCTCGAGCAGGTGATCCATCAGCGGGGCGCGGCTGGCCTCCACCTCGTCGGGAATGTCGGCGGCGCCGCTCATCGGCTGGCCTTCACCGGCTCCGGCAGATCGGGCGCGGGCGCCGCCTCAGGCTCGGCGACGGATGGGGGTGTGGGCGTGGCCGGCGCGTCGGGCGCTGGCTGCTGCGGTGGCGCAAGCGCGGGCGGCGTGACCGCCTCCGTCATCTTGGTCTCGATGTCGGTGAACACCGGATCGTTCATCACCGCCCCACGCCGCAGCGCCTCCACTTCCTTCTTCAGCTCGTCCAGCTCCGCCTGGCGGGCGAGCTCGTCGAACCCGGCGCGGAACTCGTTGGCCATGGCCCGCAGCCGCGCCATGAATTGCCCGAACTTGCGCAGCATCAGCGGCAGGTCCTTCGGACCGACCACGAGCAGCGCGATCACGCCGATCACCAGGATTTCGGAGAACCCGACGCCGGGCAGCATGGCAGGGTGCGCTCCGGGTCTTAAGCGCCCGTGCGCTCGTCGTCCTTGCGGGTCGCGTCGCGGATCTGCGCCGCCGGCGGCTCCGGCGCGGCGGGCGGCGCCTCAGGGTCGGAAAGGCCCTTGCGGAAGCCCTTGATGCCCTTGCCGAGGTCTTCCATCAGGTTCGAGATGCGGCCGGGCCGCCCGAACAGCAGGAAGGCCAGGGCCAGGACGATGAGTAGCGGGATCAAACCAGGCGCGTGCATGGCCACGTGTCTCCAAAACCTGTGCCAACAGCTGGCTAAACCTTAACCACGGCGCCTGCAGCCCTACGGGGCCTCGTCGCCGCCGCCTGCATAGTCGACGTAGAACGCCGCGTCATCGACCCGGCCGCCGAAGGTTTCCTCCAGCGGATCCTCGTCGGGCGCGAGCGCGCCGTCCGGACGCGGGACGTCAAACGCCGGATCGACCCTGGGGTCGACATACCCTGCCGCCTTGAGATCGGCCTTGCCCGGCAATGCGTCAAGCGAAGCCAGCCCGAAGTGGCTGAGGAAAGTTTCCGTTGTCCCGAATGTGAGCGGCCGGCCCGGGCTGCGGCGGCGGCCGCGCGGTTTGACCCAGTCCAGCTCCAGCAAAAGGTCCAGCGACCCGCGTGAGAGCGAAACGCCGCGGATTTCCTCGATCTCGGCCCGTGTCACCGGCTGGTGATAGGCGATCACCGCCAGCGTCTCCATGGCCGCCTTCGGCAACCTTTTGGGCGCCGCGCGGGTCTCCGAAAAGTGATGGGCGAGATCGGGCGCGGACTGGAAACGCCACGCGCCGCCAGCCTCCTTCAGCTCAACCCCCCGCCCTGCGTAGGCACGCGACAGCGTGTCCAGCACATCGGCCACATCGACGCCCGCCGGCAGGTGGGCCGCGATGGCGGCCGGCGTCAGCGGCTCCCCGCCAGCGAACAGCAACGCCTCCGCAATCCGCACCGCCTCCACCCGCAGGGCGGGATCGAGCGCCTGCCCCGGCGCGTCGCCGGCCGCGGCATGGTCATTGGCCCCGACAGCCGGCGTGAAAGCGGCTTCCAGGCGATGCAGCACGTCGCGGATCGGCGGCTTGCTCATGGCGCAGGCCCCATCGACGGACCGGCCAGCGCCACCCGGCGACGCAGGAACAGCGGCGCGAACTGGTCGTCCTGCCGGGCCTCCAGCTTCTGATCGCGCACCAGTTCCAGCGCTGCGCCGAACAGGCTCGCCACATAGGACCCGGCCGCGGGCGCCGTCTCGCCTTGCGCCCGTCGGGGCTGGAGGGCGCCGATGGGCCGCCAGTCGTCGAGATCGGCCAGCAGGGATTCCAGCCGCTGGCGCGCCGCATCGAGTGAGTAGACCCGCCGCGGCTCGATGCGATGCTCCGTGCGCACGTGGCGCGTTCTGCTCGCGCCATAGGCCGCCAGGAGGTCGTGAAGGCTGGCCGACCACTGCGTGGTGGTGGTCACCGCCACCGGCTGCGGTGCGCCGTTCAGGAACACGTCGCGATCAAGCTGCATCAGCGCGCCGAGACGCTGGGCCTGCGCGCGCGCCTCCGCGAGCCGCTGGAGCCTGCGCTGGAGGTGCGCCGCCACCGCCTCAGGATCGGGCTCGTCGCTGGGGCGTTCGGGCCTCGGCAGCAACAGCCGCGACTTGAGCAGCGTCAGCCACGCCGCCATCACCAGATAGTCCGCCGCGAGATCGATCCGCCGCCCGACGCCCGCAATGAACGCGAGGTACTGATCCACCAGCGGCGTGATCGCGATCTGCGAAAGGTCCACCTTCTGCGCGCGCGCAAGGTCGAGCAGCACGTCGAGCGGGCCCTCGAACCCCTCAAGGTCAAGCACCAGCGTTTCGCCGGGGGCCGCGTCAGCGGCCGCCTCGAACGCGAGGTCTTCGTCCAAACTCACGGGCGCTGGCCCGGCGCGGAGGAAAAGCGACGATTCAAGTTTTGGACGTTAGCACAAGGGGCCCATGGGCGCGAACCCTTACCGGGCCACCACGATGCAATCCTGCCCCATGGCCTTGACCCGCTCACAGAAGCGGGCCGCCTCGTCCCGCGCCGCGAAGTAGCCCGCCCGGACCCGGAAATACTGGCCCTTCGGCCCGAGATCCGCCGGCTGGACGTCCTTCTGGGCGCCGGCGAACAGGGCCGGGTCGCGGGCCGAGAGCCTGTCCCACGCGGCGTCGGCCGCTCCACGGGAGCGCAGCGCGGCGATCTGGACCACGAAACCGCCCACCGCGCCCGCGCGGGACGCTGCGGGCGGCACAGGGATCTGCGCCGTCGCCGGCGGCGCCTTCAGCGCGGAGACCGGCAACGGCTGTTCGGGCGCCTTCGCCTTCGTGCGGGGCGCCAGCGGCGCGGGCGCGTCGCCCGCAAGCACGCGGTCGATCTCGACGGTCGCAAGCTCCGCCACCGGCGGACCTTCATAACGCTGCTTGAAACCGCCTTCCTGGGCCGCGATCACCGGCGCATCGTCGTGTGCGCCCTGCCCGTAGACCGACCAGAGCACGTAGCCCAGCGTTACGATCACGATGACAAGGATGGTCAGCACCATCCATGGACGCCCGCCGCCGGCGTCGTAGTCATGGTGCGCCGCCGCGGGCGCGGCGACCTGCGGGGGCGGCGTGTAGACGGCAGTGCGCGCGCGCGCCATGGCGAACCCTTCCTCGGGCTGGCAGGCCGGCGATCTCCGGCCACCTGCGAGGTGCGCCCTGAGCCGTTACCAGACCGTTTTCGCGCCCCGCGCGGCGCGCGCCTTACGGGGTCTGGCCGAACCGGGCGAAGCGGGCCGGCAGATCGGGATCGGCGGTCGTGGCGGCCGCAATGTCGGCCTGACCCGCGGCCGTAAGGCCCCGGCGCAGCCGCGCGAGCCCACGGCCGTAAAGCGCGTGCGGGAAGCGGTTGTCCGCCGCCGCCAGCGCGGCCGCGTAATCGGCCTCCGCGCGATCGAAGCGCCCCGCCCGCAGATGCACGAGGCCCCGGCTGTCGAGATACCCGGGATTGCGAGGCCTGAGGCGCAGCGCCGCATCGCAATCGGCCAACGCGCGATCGAGATCCTGCCCCAGCGTGGCGCGCGCCCAGCAGGCGCTGTTGCGGAAACTGGCGTTGTCGCCCTGCGCGGCGACCGCCGTGTCATAGTCCGGCAGCGCCCCCGCTGCGTCGCCGGCGGCCTCGCGCGCCTTGCCGCGCGCGTGCAGGCACACCGGCGCGAACGCCGGCGTTCGCGCCTGGGCGGCAGCGACGCAGCGGTCGAAGTCGGCGGCGGCGCGCGCCAGATCCCCGGCGGCGAAGTAGGCCTCGCCACGCTGCTGGTAAGGCGCTGCGTCGTTGGGGGCGAGCGCCACCGCTTCGTCAAACACCGCCACGGCGCGCCGCGCATCGGCGGCGCGCGCCGCCGGAAAGGCGTAGGCTGCGGCGCCGCGCGCGAACAACGCCGCCAGACGCCACTCCCGCGTCGGCCTTGGCAGGAAGCTCACCCGCGCAAAGCCGGAATACTCCCCCACCTCGGTGAAATCGGCCTTGTCCTGCGGCGACAAGAGCGCGAAGCCTCGGGCTTCGTCAGCGTCCGCGCGCGCCTCTTCGCCCTGGCGGCGCAGGACTTCCGCGCGCACCAGATACCCTTGCGGCGCGTTGGGCTTGCGTCGGACGGCCTCCTGCGCGTCCGCCAGCGCCGCCGCGAGGTCGCCGCGCGCGATCTGGAGCCGCGCCCGCAGCGCCAGCGCATCGGGCGCGAGAACCGGATCGAGATCGATCACGGCGGAGTAGCCCGCCAAGGCCTGGGCTTTCTGGTTCATGCCGTGGCGCAGGCGCGCCTCGTTATAGGCGGCCGCCGCGAATGTGCGGTCGGCGCGGCGCGCGCGCGCGTAGGCGGCCAGCGCGTCGTTGCGGCGCGCATCGCGCGCCTCGATGCGCTCCAGCGCCATAGCCGCGATGGCGGCGTTCTCGTAGCCGATGGCGCGGTTGAAGTGCGCGACGGCTTTCTCGATCGGCGTCGACGCCGCGTCGGCGGCGATCGCGTCACAGGCCTCATCCCCGCGGGCGTGGCACGCCTGCCAGCGCGGGTCGACCGCCTGCGCGAGAGCCGCCCCGCACAGCACCGCCATCGCCGCAGCGAGGCCCAACATCCCGTACCGGCCCATTCGTCTCCCCTTGGCGGTGGTTTCCCGGCGGCGCAAGCGCATGACGCTTTGGCCCGGCCGGCGGCCAAATTAGGGCGCTCACACAGGCAGGCGCACCGTGATCAAGGCGCCGCGGGGCTGTGCGTCGCCGATCTCCACGTCCCCGCCGTGGGCGCGGGCGATCTCCCGCGCCGCCGACAGCCCAAGCCCGGCGCCGGCCGCCTGCGCGCCAGCCGTTTCGCCCCGCACGAACGGACGGAACACTTTCTCCCGCTCCGCCGGCGGAACGCCGGGCCCCTCGTCGGCCACCTCGATCACAGCATACTCGCCGTCCTGGCGCACCCGGACGCGCGCCACCGCGCCGTACTTGAGCGCGTTGTCCACCAGGTTGTCGACCAGCCGCTTGAGCCCCAGCGCCTGCCCCGTGATCACCAACCGGTCCGGCCCCTCATACGTGACGGGCTGGGCCGCCTCCGCGCGGTCGTCGACGAGGCTCTGCACGAGCGCCGCGAGGTCGAGGCGCACGCGCGCCTCCCGCGTGGGATCGTCCCGCGCGAAGGCGATGAACGAGGACACGAGCGCGTCGATCTCGGCCGCCTCCTTGACCAGCTTGTCGCGCAGCGCAGGGTCTGCGTTCTCGGCGACGAGGCGCATGCGCATGAGCGGGGTGCGCAGATCGTGCGCCACGGCGGCGAGCATCTCCGTCCGTTCCGCCACCAGTGCGCGCAGCCGCGCCTGCATGGCGTTCACGGCGCGCGCGGCGGTGCGCAGTTCGCGGGGGCCCTCCTCGCGCACCGGCGCCTCGCCGGGATCGACGCCCACGCGGCGGGCGGAATCCGCGAACCGCTGGATCGGCGCCGCCAGGCGGCGCGCGAAGAGCAGCGCCAGCAGCAGCAGGATCGCCAGCGTCGCGCCGATGCCAAGCGCCGCGCGCGCGATCCAGTCGATGGTTTCAGCGGTGGATTGCTGCCGCATGGTGAGCCAGCGCCCGTCGGGCAGTTCGGCGGCGACCAGGAAGCCCGACATCAACACGACGCCCGGCGGGGGCGGCGCAAACAGCGGCGGCTCCGGCGGCTCAGGCGGCCGGGGCGGCGCGTCCGCGCGATCGCGGCGGCGGTCTTCGATGACGATTTCCTCGACCCTACGGTCTTCGCCGCGCGGGCGCTCCGCGGAACGCCGCGCGTCCTCGGCATTGCGTTCGGCCTCGCGGGCCACGCGCATCTCCTCCCGCCGCACCCGGAACACGACGACATCCGAGGGCGTCGGGTCGAACGCCACGACCACCCTGCCCGGATCGAGGTCGAGCCGGCGCGCGAGATCGCGCGTGAGCAGCTTGCCCGGACGCGGCATGCGATCCGTGCGCGGACGCTGATCGGCGATGGACCACCGCGCGCCCTCCGAGCGCGGCGTCCGCCCGGCCTTGGCCACGGCGTAAGCCTCCACGAAGGCGTCGAGAACCTTGTCGCCGCGCATCACGTCGGAGGGGCGCGGCGGCAACATCACGACGGCGGCGATGTTGACGATGTACGCCGCCGCGAGGGCCATCGCCACGAGCGCTGCAAGGTGGGCCGCGATGGGCCACCCGCGCTTGGGCATCGGCGGTGCGGACGGTTCGCTCACGCCGGCCTCAACCAGGCTGAGGCTTGGCGGTGAACATGTAGCCTTCACCGCGCACGGTGCGGATGAGTTCGCCGATGTCGGCCCGCTCGAGTTTCTTGCGCAGACGGCTCACCTGCACGTCCACGGCGCGATCGAACACTTCGTTGTCGTTGGAGAAGGCGAGGTCGAGCAGTTGGTCGCGCGACAGGACGCGCTGTGGCCGCTCGATGAACGCCCGCAGCAGACGGAATTCGCCTGTCGACAACGTCACCAGCACGCCATCCGGATCGAGCAGTTCCCGACGCGCGAAATCGAACCGGAAGCCGGCGAAGCGAACGGCCTCGGCAGGGCCGCGTTTGGAGTCGGTGTCGCGCGCACGGCGCAGGACGGCCCGCGCGCGCGCCACAAGCTCCCGCGGATTGCAAGGCTTGGCGAGATAATCGTCGGCGCCCACCTCGAGGCCCACGATGCGGTCGGCGTCGTCCCCCAGGGCCGACAGCATGATCACCGGCGGCCAGCCGCGCGCGGCGAGACGGCGGGCGGCGGAGAGGCCGTCCTCGCCCGGCATCATCAGGTCGAGAACCACAAGATCGGCGCCGTCGGCCTCGAGGACCCTGTCCATCGCGGCGGCGTCGCCCGCGGCGACGGCGTTGAACCCCGCGCGGGTGAACACGTCCGCCAATCCGCTGCGGATGTCGGCGTCATCGTCGACGATGAGCACGCGCGGCGCGCCCGGCGGGGGCGCGGGCGACGTGGGAGACGGAGGCGCATCGGGCATCGGCATGGGTCCGGGAGAGAACAAAACAGGTGTTTCGCGCGTGTTGCAGCGCTGACGCGCCGGCGACGCAATCGGTCGCGATGGCGCAAAGCGTCGCCGTCATAACCCTAACGGTGACCGTCCTGCAGCCAAAGGGCCTGCATCCAAGGACGGCGAAAACCGGCAGCCCAGAAAGAGGATTTCCATGAAAGCCAGGTTTCTACTCATCGGGGCCGCTGTCGCGGCCCTCGGCGCGGCGGGCGCAGCCATCGCCGCCGATCCCCCGGCGCCCAAGGCGGCTATCCGCGTCGACGCCGACAGCGACGGATTCGTCTCCCGCGTCGAAGCGCAGGCCCAGGCCGAGCGTCTCTTCGCCCGGATGGACGCCAACGGCGACGGCAAGCTCGACGAGGCTGATCGCGCGCGACGCGCCATCCGCAAGACCGAACGCGAAACCCGCGTCGGCGAGGATCGCGTCGTCGAGAAGGAAGTGGTCATCGAGCGCGCCCGCGACGACCGCGAGGATCGCAAAGGCCGCGGCCGCAACCGCGGCGGCCACGACGGTATGCCCGGCGGACCGCGCGGCATGGCGATGTTCATGCACGCCAGCGAAGCCGACAGGAACGGCGACGGCGCCTTGTCGCGCGAGGAACATATCGCGCAGCATCTGCGTTTCTTCGACGCTGCCGACGTGAACGGCGACGGAAAGATCAAGTTCGATCCGCCGCCGCGTCCTCCGGAACCTCCGGAGCCGCCGGAAGCCCCTCCCGCCCCCCCGCCCCCCCCGCGGCGGTGAGGGACCACGCCGCCGGCGGATGTGCGCATCCGTCGGCGGCGTTCTCGTTCCGGGGCGGCGTTCCCGTCCAGCGATTCCGGCCCGTTCAGGAACCCTCGGCGACCGCCTCAGGCGCCGAGCGTGAAGATTTCAGGCGTGATCGGCTGCACCACCGGCCGCTCGAACACCGGCTTGGCGTCAAGCCCGCGGGTGTAGGGCACGAAGACCTGCATCCCCTCGCCCTGCGCGCTCTCGATGTGGATGACGAGCGCCTGCACGGCGGAACCGTCCGAGGTCATGCGCCCGTCGAACGCGAGCCCCGCCAGGAAAATGCGGCCCGCCTGCGCTTCCTGCCGGAAGCCGAGGATGAGCCCGGAGATGTGGTCGTTGGGCGTGGAGCGGTCGATCGGGAGATCGACGTTGACGTGCGTGCGTTCGCCGCTTTCACGGATGGCGGCGCCGAACGGCGCGAACGACCCGCCCAGCTCCAGCACCTTCGACGCTTCGCCGAATAGGTAGTCGAACGTCTCCTGGACGTTCTGCTGTGTCGCCTCGATCCCCATGTCGGTCTCCGGCGCAGGCGGCCCGCGCCGCTCAACGCCACCGGCTTAAACCGCCCCGGTGACGCACGCCAGCGGGAACGCCGGACTTACGCGGCGGCGCGACGGCGCGCCTCTTCCAGAAACCGCGCGCCTTCGGGGTCGAGAACGCCGGCGGAGTGGATCGTCTCCATGGTCCTGGCCACCTCGCTCCACGGGATTCCCGCGCCGGCGACCTGCGCAAGGCGCCACATGACCGTCCACAGTTCGCGCTGCGCGACGGCATCGTTCGGGTTGGCCGCGCCGACCTGGCGCATGATCGTGAGGCTTTCGGCGAAGGCGGCCTTCTCGCCGGCGGCGTCGCCGCTGGCCGCGGCCACTTCACCGCGCACGTTGAGCGCCTTGGACAAAAGCCGTTGGCCGTCGGGAGCGGGCATGGCGGCGGACAGCTTGCGGCAGATGCCCAGCGCTTCCTCGGCGGCGTTGCGGGCGGCGTCAAAGTCCTTCGCGGCGACGGCCGCGGTGGCCACTTTCTCCAGCAGTTCGCACACGCCCCGCGCCCGCAGCGGATCGGTGGGGGCGGCCGCGCCCATCTTGCGCGCGAGCGCCAAACCTTCCGCAAAGACGGCGCGCGCCTTGGCGACATCGCCCAGCGCCAGAGCCGCATCGCCCGCCAGCACCAGACGGCCCGCCAGTTCACGGTCGGGATCGCCGGCGCCGACGCCCGCCGACCGGGCGAACGCGATGGCCTGCTCGGCCTGGATCAGCGCCGTGCGCGGATCGCGCGCCGCCGCGGCGATCAGGGCGAGCTCTGCGTGGGCGATGCCGCGATCCGCGTCCTGCGTGGCGGCGGCGAGGGCGTTCTCCGCCGCTTCGCGCGCCTCGCCGAGGAGCCCCGCGAGCCCGCGCAGGCGCGCGAGGAAGAGACTGTCCCAGAACTGGCGCGGGTGGAGGCTGAAGAGCTTCTCATAGGCCACCCGCGCGCGGCCGCCCTCCACGTTGAAGGCCAGTTGGCCGAGGGTGCGCCAGCGCTGGGCCCCGGCGACGCCCGCCGCCTCTGCGGCGGCCCCGAGCATGTCCAGGCCCTGCTCGACCTGGCCGCCCGCGATCAGCGCGGCTGCGGCGCGGTCGGTGTCGTCACCCGTGGCGAGGCGGTCTGCGGCGGCGGCCTGCGCACGCAGGGATTCAATGCTGGAGGGGACGCTGCGACCGCTGCGCCAGGCGGAGAGGGCCGCATTGACGGCGCCGCCCTGCCCGCCGGACGGCGGCGCGGCGGCGGGACGGGTAGGCGGCGCAGCTGCGGGCGCCGGCGCCGGGGCGGGTTGTCTCGCCTGGACTGGCGGCGCCGGGGGCGCTGGTGGCGGCGCGGCCTGGGCGGCCCGGGGCGGCGGCTCGGGCGCCTTGGCCTTTGGCGCGTTGTCCTCCGGCCCGTCCGACCCGCCCTTGTCTTTCTTCTTGAAGAACATGTCGTCCGCCCGTGCTGCGCGCGGCCCCGCCGGCCGCCTGCCTCGATGATCGCTAGGAACACAATGGGCGCAAGGCGTTCAAGCCCATGAGCGGGTTTCGGTGCAGTGCGGCCGCCCGTGACGCTGTTGCGGGGGCGCGTTACGCGCGGACGCCGCTGACCCCCGTTTCCCCCCGGCCCAGCGCCGACAGCGCCGCGCGCACGATGCCTTCGGCGTCGAGACCGGCCTGGGCGACCATGACGGCCGGGCTGGCCTGGTCCTGGAATACATCGGGCAGGGTCAGGGTGCGGACCCGAAGGCCACGGTCCAGCAGGCCCTCGCGGGCGAGGAAGTGCAGCACGAAGGCCCCGAAGCCGCCCACCGCGCCCTCCTCGACCGTGATCAGCACTTCGTGGCCCTGCGCCAGCCGGCGCACGAGATCCTCGTCGAGCGGCTTGGCGAAGCGGGCGTCGGCGTGTGTCGTCGACAGCCCCATGGCGGCGAGCCGGTCGGCGGCCCGGGCCGCGTCCGCGAACCGAGACCCGAACGACAGCAGCGCCACCGTCGATCCCTCACGGACGATGCGGCCCTTGCCGATCTCGAGCGGCGCAAGGTCTGCGGGGATCGCCAGGCCCAACGCCTCGCCGCGTGGATAGCGCACCGCGCTGGGACGGTCGTCGATGGCGGCGCAGGTGGCGACCATGCGCGCCAGCTCCACTTCGTCGGCTGCGCCCATGACCACGAAGCCCGGAAGCGCGCCAAGGTAGCCGATGTCGAAACTGCCGGCATGCGTTGCGCCGTCGGCGCCCACGAGACCCGCGCGGTCGATGGCGAAGCGCACCGGCAGGCCCTGGATCGCCACGTCATGGACAACCTGATCGTA
>JANRIM010000132.1:0-5673 GCA_033764865.1 Hyphomonadaceae bacterium | reverse complement strand
TGGACGCGCGACATGTTCGGCACGACCGAGGCGTTCCGCGCCGGCGAGGCGGGCACGTACTTCGAGCAGTTTGAAGCGGCGCTGCAGACCTGGGTCGTCATGTCCAGGCGCGCGCCGACGGTCGCCGAAGCGGCGCTGACGTTCAACGTGGCGCCCGCGCTCGTCATCGAGGCCTGCTCCGTCCACCCGTGGATGTTCATCGTCGACAATCGCATCGAGCTGGAGGGAAAATGACCGACGCACCCGCGTTCGAGGGCTGGGCCCTTGTCGAGATCATGGGCCACCGTCGCCGCGCGGGCTTCGTGCGCGAGGTCACCGTCGCCGGCGCGAAGATGCTGCAGGTCGACGTGCCCGCGCCCGACGGCGACGTCACCGAGTTCTACGGCGGCGCATCGATCTTCGCGCTGCGCCCCGTCACCGAGCAGCTGGCGCGCGATCTCGCCAAGCAGGCCGAGCCGCGGCCCGTCCGCGCGCTGAGCTACGCCTGCGAGGACGACATCGATGGCTGACGACACCGGTATCGAGTGGGCCGACGCGACGTGGAACCCCATCGTCGGCTGCAGCATTGTCAGCCCCGGCTGCACGCACTGTTACGCCATGCGCTTCGCCAACGCGCGCCTCGACGGCAACCCGAAGACGCCGCACTATGCGGACACGACGCAGCGTGTGAACGGCGCCGCCGTGTGGACAGGCAAGGTCGCGCCCGCGCCCGAGCACGTGCTCACCCAGCCACTCCGCTGGAAACGCCCGCGCCGCATCTTCGTCAACAGCATGGGCGATCTCTTCCACGAGGCCGTGCCCAACGCGTGGATTGATGAAGTCTACCAGGTGATGCAAGGCGCGCCACAGCACACGTTCCTGATCCTCACGAAGCGTGCGCAACGCATGCGCGACTATCACGTCAAGCTGTGCGCCGACGTCAACGCGCAGGCGACGCGCGCCGCAGTGGGGCTCCCTGACTTTCCGCTTCGCAACGTCTGGCTCGGCGTGAGCTGCGAGGACCAGGCGCGCGCCGACGAACGCGTTCCGCTGCTGCTCGACACGCCCGCCGCCCTGCGCTTCGCCAGCGCCGAGCCGCTGCTGGGGCCGATCGATTTCAACTTCATTTGCGACAAAGAGCGTGCGCGGCGCGTCTTTGCGTTGAACGGCGCGTGGGAAGATCGCGGCGGTGTCATGAAGTGCCCGCGCCTCGACTGGATCATCGCCGGCGGCGAAAGCGGCAAGGGCGCCCGCCCGATGCACCCCGACTGGGCCCGCAGCCTTCGCGACGGCTGCGCCACCGCCGGCGTCCCGTTCTTCTTCAAGCAGTGGGGGGAGTGGGCGCCTGTCGCTGCCGACCATGACGGGCCGGCGCAGCTACGGCCTTGGGCCAACACCGACGGGCGGCGCGGTTTCATCGCCCGGCTCGGCAAGCGCGCCGCCGGCCGCACGCTCGACGGGGCCACGCACGACGCGTTCCCGGAGGCGCAATGACATGGCGAGCCGTCCAGCGATCGTCATCCTCACCGCCAGCACCGGCCGCGCCTGGTCCGCGCTCGCCGCGCTCGGCGTCTGCTCGATGGACGCGCGCCTCACCGTCGTGCACGCCGCCCACCAGCTCGACGGCTGGCCGAAGGACGCGCCCGCGGTGTGCGTCGACGACGCGCCCGAACGCCTGCCGGCGGATCTCCGCACCGCCGCCGCAGGCCTGCGGCTCGCGGCCTTCGCCACCCTCCGGGCGCTGGCGCGATGAGCGCGGCGCCCGCCGACCGCTGGCCGCGCCTGATGCGCCGCGAGACGGCGGCGGCCTACTGCGACATGTCCGCGGACCAGTTCGACCGCCAGTGCCCCGTGCCGGCCAAGGACCAGGGCTGGAGGGGCCTGCGCTGGGACCGGGCGGCGCTGGACCGCTGGATCGACAACCTGCCCGACAGGCCAGCCCGGGGTGCGCCGGCGCTTGACTCCGGGCTTGACTCGCGTCCTCAGCCCGAGGCTGGTCAGGGGCCGGGCCTCACGCCGCAGGAGCGCCGGCGCCAGAGCCTGCAACGGGCGTGACTGACCATGGACGAGCTGATCAGCAATGAAGCGCGGACAATTGCCCGGGAGCTGAAGGGCCTCGACAACGCCGCCGGCTGGTTGCTGTTCATGGCGGGCAGGGGCGGGCGCCCCGAAGCGCCTCTGGCGCTGCGCGCGAACCACGCGTTGGTCGTGCGCTTCGCGCTCGTGGACTACCCTGCACAGGCGATGAAACCGCGCCTGACCCCTCTTGGTGAGATGGTCGCGGCCGCGCTGCCGCTCACGCCATGACGGACGACCTCAAACCGTGGGCGCACCGCCCCAAGCACCTGCAGCGCTTCACCGATCCGCGCACGGGCAGGGAGCACGTCTACTTCCGGAGGGGAAAGGGGCCGAAGGTCCGGCTTGACGCGCCGTGGGGCACGCAGGCCCTCGCCGACGAGGCCGCTACCGCCGCCGCGCGCCTGAAGGCGCGGCCCGCGCCCCAGGCCGGCACGCTCACCGCGCTGGTCGCCGCCTACAGGGACAGCGCCGACTTCCTCGCGCTCGCGCCCAAGACGCAGAAGGATTACGGGCCCTGGCTCGCGCGCTTCGACGTCACCTTCGCGGACCTGCTGATCGAGGACGTCGACGCCGGCTACATCCTCGACCTGCGCGACGCGTGGGCCAGGCGCGGCCACCGTGCGGCCAACATCGCGCTGCAGGTGCTGAAGAACGTGCTGAAGCCCGCCATGGCGCGCCGCCAGCTGCCGGGCGATCTGTTTGCAGGCATCGGCAAGGTGAAACGCCCGAAGGCGCTGGGAGAGGGCAATCCGCGCTGGCTCGACGAGGAGGTGGAGGCGGTGATCGCGTGGGCGATCGGCCGTGACCGGCCGGGCCTGGCGCGCGCGGTGGCGCTCGGCCGCTGGGGCGGGTTCCGCAAGCAGACGATCTGCGCGCTGCCCGAACGGGCGCGGGTCTGGCGCCAGGGCGCCAAGGGTGCGGAGCGGAGGATCTACTGGCTCACGGAGAAGCGCATCGTGCGCTGCGACCGCCGCGAAGACCCCCGCCTCACCGCGCTCCTGGAACGCACCGCAGCGACGGGCAAGGTCGCGCCGCTCACCGTGGCGTTCAACAGCCACGGCACGGCATGGACCCCGCGTGCGCTCAGCCACGCGCTGGAGGACGCGCTGACGGCTCTGGCGAAGTCGGGGACGGTGCGGGCGACCCTGACGATGCACGGCCTGCGCCACGCGCGCGGCGTCGAACTTGCGCTCGCCGGCGCCAGCGACGCCGAAATCATGAGCCAGCTCGACCAGGCATCGGCCGCCGCCGCCAAAGAGTACCGCCGTCAGGCCGACCGCATCCGCATGGCCGACAACGCGCAGGACCGCGTGGACGCCGAGGTGCTGCGCATCGCCGACGCCGCGAAAAACCGTGGACAGTCCGAAACAGGCTAAGCCCCTGTTTTCACAAGCGCCGCGACCGGACTTTTAATCAGAGGGTCCCGGGTTCGAATCCCGGCGGGCTCACCATGGGGCCCAAGGGCTGTAAGCGCAGGCGCGTTGAACAGCGGAAAGCCGTGGACAGTTCGTGGACAGTTCGGTGGACACCGCCCGTTCCGGACGTGTTCGCGCCTGTAGGAGACGAGGGGCATGGTCGCGTGGAACAGCCCGGAGCCAGGCGTGCGACTGGACGAAAGTCAGGGCGCGGTGGCGCTCGCCACGTGGTGCCAGGCATGCCGCCGCGGCGGGCGATCGATCCCCATGGCGGAGGCCATGGCGCGGCTCGGGCCGGCCGCCCGGTTCCGCGACGTTGCGCAGCGGTTGCGCTGCGACCGGTGCGGCGCGCGGCGCGGGGAAGTGCGCGTCGAGATCGATCCCCGGGCATGGGCGAAGCGCGGCGGCCCGCAATGAACCCGCGCTGGCTGGAAGGCCGGTCGGGCCTCGTCCTGGCGATCGTGCTGGGCGGGGGCCTGGCGTTCGCGCTGGCGGTGATGGCGCTCGGCGGCTGACAGGCCCAACGCCGCCCGCGTTCTGCGGGCGCGCGCGTTCAGTCGAAAAGATCGCCTTCGGCCCTAGCCCCCCCCACCGGGGTTCGGAAGCGACGCGCGGCGCCAGCAGGTCACCTTGTGCCGACATCGATTCCAGGCGCGTGCACGCTTCGGCGAAGTACTTCGGCTCGATCTCCACACCCACGAATCGGAAGCCCGCGCGCACGGCCGCCACGCCCGTACTGCCCGCGCCCATGTAGGGATCGATGATCCGCGCGCGCGGCTTCAGCGCCAGCTCGCGCAGGCACCACCCCATCAACGCCTCGGGTTTCTGGGTGGGATGCACGCGACGGATATACGCGCCCACCTCGTGTCTGGCGCGCCCGTCGACACATAGACCGTTCCACAAGAAGCGGAACACCCGTACGCCGCCGCCCCCAGGCGGCGCGCGGTTGGTCCAGGCGATCTCGCCGTCCGCCTGTGCCAGGCCGGACTTGAGCTTGTCCCAGACCAGCCAGCGGCCGTCTTCCGGCAGGCGGCGCGCGAACTTGTGCGCACCCCAGATCAGCTGGGCGGGCGCGAGATCGAGCAGCCAGGCGGGATCGAACGGCGCATCGTCGCCGTGGATCGTGGCGGGGTAGCGGGCGGTGGGGGACGCGCGCTTGGCCAATCCGCCGCGTTTATTGGTGGTGATTACGTTGCAATTAAGCGCCTGGCCGTAGGGCGGGTCGGTGACGCAGGCGTCGAACGCGCCAAGCAACGGGACGATCGCGCGCGCGTCGCCGAGGTAGAGCGTGGCGTCGCCGAACACGCATCGTTCGCGCCACGGCGGCTTGGCGTCCATCACACCACCCTCAGCACCGACACGGCGCCGCCGGCCGCCCGGATCGCTGCACGCCGCGCGTAGGCGTCGGCGTACTTCGCGATCACGTGCACGGTGATGCGGCCGTCGGCGTCTTCCACGCAGACGAGCTCGGGCGCGAACAGGGGATCGCTGGCCCGCCGCATGGCCATCCACGCAGCGAGCGTGGGCGCAAGGCCCGGCTCGGCGACGCGGACCGCCGCCGGCGGACCGGCGACCAGGCGCACGCTCATTTTTCGGCGGGATGGAAGTCGACGTAGAACTTCTGGCCCGGCGCATATGTGGCAAACAGCGCGGGGTTCGCGATGGTGATGCTGAACTTGGCCGACGGGGAATACTTCGCGTACGTGTTGTCCTCATCGGAGCCGTCGGCGGGATAGGCGGTGGCCGCGACGGCGTGGAACTCCACCTGCTCCTGACACACCTCGCCCGCTTCGTTTACGGTGCGGGTGACCGCGCCCACCCGAACTTTTGCACGCATCGGTTTCATTGCACTTCTCCTTGTTGAGCTGGCTAGGCGCGGATGACCCACGCGTCGTCGGCGAGGTTGAGGTCTTCGATGTAGGCGGCGGGCATCCAGCAGGAGCCGTCCACGCCCCACGCCGGCCCCCAGCTGTTGCGCACCTCGTAGTGCAGCTGGCCGGCGCGCGTGGTGCGGTAGCCGATCACGCAGACCGCGTGCCCGCCCAGCGCGCGCTCCCCCGGGCCCGGCATGGGCACGACGCCCGTCGTCGCCACCGCCGCGCTCTCGAAGCTCTCGTACACCGTGAAGCCGATCACGAAGGGCGCGCCGGTGGCCAGGCACGCGCGGTACTGATGCGGCTTGAGCCGTTGGTAGGCGACG
>JANRIM010000123.1:0-11073 GCA_033764865.1 Hyphomonadaceae bacterium | reverse complement strand
TGCGCCGTGGATGCCGCCGGCGCCGTTTCCGGGCTCGATCACGTGGTGATCCGCACGCCCGCGCCGGAGCGCGCGCAGGCCATGTACGGCGCGCGCCTCGGTCTCGACATGCGGCTCGACCGCACGGCGCCGGAATGGGGGTCGCGTTTGATGTTCTTCCGCTGCGGGGACCTCATCGTGGAAATGGCGCATGACCTCAAGGCCGGTGTCTCCGATGGTCCCGACAGCCTGTGGGGCTTCACCTGGCGCACCGACGATATCGACGCGGCCCACGCCCGCCTTGTGGCGAATGGCTTCGGCCTCTCCGACATCCGCACTGGCCGACGGCCCGGCACACGCGTGTTCACCGTGCGCGACGGCGCCTCGGGCGTGCCGACGTTGTTCATCGGCGCCTGATGGGCGCAACCCGGGTCAGCCGGGAACGGTGATCCCGGGGCATCGCCCGATCAGGTCGTCGGCGGTGATGGTGCGGAAGACGCCGTCGATGAACTCCTGGCGTTTGCGGTCGTCGTGGCGCCATACGCCGGGCCGCAACGTGCATCCGAACTGGAAGCGCGCGGCTTCGCGATAATCGCCCACCTGGAGGCCGCTTCCGTCGAAGTACGCCGCCGCGTAGCCCTCTTCGACGAGCGCGCGGTTGACGTCCGTGGCGGCGGCGGCGTCGGCCTGGGCCGTGCACACGACGATGGGGCGGCCGAAGGTTTCCTGGGGCGGTTCGCCGGCGGGGCGATCCTGCGGCGGCTTGCACACCACCAGGCGGCCGCGGACCAGCTCCTGCAGTTTTTCGCGGGCGCGCTGCCCGCAGGCCACGCGCGTCGGGCCCGGCATGAGGCACGTCTGGTTGGCGGCGCTGCCCGGGCCGTCGGCGTTGGTCTGGTGCTCGGGCGCGTCCACGCCGAAGAGTCGCAGCGACACATCCCCGAAGCGGAGCGTGTCGCCGTCGATGACGTCGCTGGCGGCGGGTCGCCCCACGTACACGCGATCCTTCTGGTATCCCGCGAAGCCCCCGGCGATCAGCGCCAGCGTCGCCACGGCGCCGAACACCGCCCCGATGAGGCCGATGTTGATGGGTCGGATGATCCGCTCGACCGTCTCGCCGGGCGACATGGCCACCAGCGCCGCCACAGCCAGCACGCCCGCCAGCGCCGCCGCCACGTTGAGCATCGACGGAATCGCGCCCGAGACCGCAGACCAGTTGCTCAGGAGCTGCGCGATCACGCTGTCGCCGGGCGTCCGCCAGTGGCCGGCCGCGTTCGCCAGCATGGCGCGTATGAGGCCTTCCTCGCCGTCGGCCGGCGTTGCGAACAGCGCCGCCGCCAGCAGCACCACGCCTACGCCCCAGACCGCCAGGCGCACCTGGAACGCCCATTGCCGCGTGCTGGCCAGAAACGCCACCAGCGCCGCCCCAAGCAACAGAAACGGCATGAAGTACCCCCTGATCGTCCTCTCCGGACTCGTGGTAGCGCGTCCGTGGCCGATTGCCTCTCGGAAAATCGCGTCCGGGGCGCTAGAAGCAGGCCATGCAGCCCTTCACGCGCCTTGAGGCGGTCGCGGCGCCGTTGCCCGTGGCCAACATCGACACCGACCAGATCATCCCGAAGCAGTTCCTCGCGACCGTGGAGCGCACGGGGCTGGGCCGCGGCCTGTTCTACGATCTGCGGTTTGACGGGGACGGCGCCCCGAAGCCGGATTTCGTCCTCAACGCGCCCGCCTATGCAGGCGCGGGCATCCTCATCGCCGGGCCGAACTTCGGGTGCGGCTCCTCCAGGGAGCATGCGCCGTGGGCGCTGGCGGACTTCGGCTTGCGCTGCGTGATCGCGCCGTCGTTCGCCGACATCTTCTACAACAACTGCTTCAACAACGGCCTGCTGCCCATCGTGTTGCCGCAGGCTGCGGTGGACCGCCTTACGGACGAGGCCCGCGGGGGCAACCACGTGTTTGCGGTCGATCTCTATGCGCAGACTGTGACCGCGCCGTCAGGCGCCACGTTCGCCTTCGAGATCGAGCCGGGCCGCAAGATCAAGCTGCTCGAGGGCCTCGACGACATCGGCATGACGCTGACCCGCGGCGACGAGATCGCCAGCTACGAGCAGCGCCGGAAAATCCAGACCGCCTGGCTGCGATGATCGTGCTCGCCGGAACGATCCGGATCGCGGCCGGCCGGCGCGAGGCGGCGCTGCCCCATCTCCACGCCATCGTGGCGGCCAGTCGCGCTGAGGCGGGCTGCATCGCCTATTCCTTCGCCTTCGATGTGGCCGACGATCACCTCGTCCATATCTTCGAGGTGTTTGAGGACGCCGCCGCCCGCGAGGCGCATCGTCAGGCGCCGCACATGGCGGCGTGGCGGGCTGTCTGGGAGGAGGTGGGCATCGGCGATCGGCGCATGCGCGAGTATGTGGTGGCGCAGGCGCGCGACATCTGACGCCTACCAGACGCCCGTGTTCGGCATGCTCGTCCAGGGCTCCGCCGGCGGCAGGGGGGACCCCTTCTGGAGCAGCTCAACGGAGATGCCGTCCGGCGAGCGGACAAAGGCCATGCGCCCGTCCCGGGGCGGGCGGGCGATCGTGACGCCGGTGGACTGGAGGCGCGCGCAGGCCGCGTAGACGTCGTCGACCGCATAGGCGAGGTGTCCGAAATTGCGCCCGCCCGTGTAGGCCTCGGGGTCCCAGTTGTAGGTCAGCTCCACCATGGGGACGCCCGCGCCCGTGATGGTGAAGGCGCCCTTGAGGCGGGCGGCGTCGTCAGGCGCGGCGAGAAACACCAGCGTGAACCGGCCGCCCTCGTTGTCCACGCGGCGAACCTCTTCAAGGCCAAGGCCGCCACAGTAAAAGGCCAGCGACGCTTCCAGATCGGAGACCCGGACCATGGTGTGAAGGTAGTGCATGCGGCCTCTCCGGAAGTCTCTGACCTCTAGTTAAGCAGACTTTCCGCGCCCGCTAGCCCAATTAACCCTCGCGGTTGTCGGCATTCATGAAGTCGCGATAGAAAAACCATCGGATCGACCGGAGAGTGGCGCGACTGCCGAACTTTCCACAAGTTTCGCCGTTATTGGACACTGGATCCGCGCCAGCGCGCGGGAATGGAGGGCTCTCCCAAATGCGTCACGTTGCTCCGCTCATCGCCCTGTCTCTCGCCGTGGGCCTCGGCGCCTGCGCCAGCAAGAAGGTGGAGCAAACCCCGCCGCAGGTGGCGGTGCCTGCGCCTGCCCCCGCGCCGCTGCCGCCCGCCAGCCCGCAGGGCCCCACGCCCGGATCGCTTGAAGATTTCCGCGTGTCCGTCGGGGAGCGCGTGTTCTTCGGGTATGACCAGTACGATCTCTCCGCCGAAGCGCGCCAGACGCTGGAGAAACAGGCGGCATGGCTGCGTCAGTACGGGTCGGTCCGCGTTCTCGTGGCCGGCAACGCCGATGAGCGCGGCACCCGTGAATACAACCTCGCGCTGGGCGCCCGCCGCGCCGCCGCCACGAAGGATTATCTCGTCAGCCTCGGGGTGCCGTCGGCCCGGATCGACACCGTGTCCTACGGCAAGGAGCGCCCGCTCAACCCCGGCACGTCGGAAGATGCGCATCGGGTGAACCGCAACGCGCACACCCAGCTGGTGTCCGGCACGATCAGCTGACGCCGCATTTTCGCCGAAGCCCGCGCCCACAAGGCCGCGCATGATCAGGTTGGCTCTCTTCCTCGGGGCGGCGGGCGCTTTGGCGCTCGCCGCAGCCGGCGGCGCCTCTGCGCAGTCGGTCACCTATGCTCCGCCGCCCAGCGAAAACCTTCTCCGCCTGCAGGAGCGGGTCGGGGAACTGGAAGGCGCGCTGCGCCAGGCCACCGGGGAGAACGAACGTCTGGCGATCGAATTGCGCCGCGCCCGCTCCGAGAACGCCCGTCTGGAGCGCCTGTTGTCCGACGCCACCGGCGCCGGAACGGGCGAGACGCCGGGGCCCGTCGCCGGGCTTGCGCCGCCCCCGGCCCCCGGCGCCGCAGGCCAGCTCGGCACGCTGCCGGCCGCCAATCCCGCCGTCGATTCCGCCCAGCAACTGCGGGACGCCACCCGCTTCCTCCAGCTTGGCCGCTATGCGGAGGCGGAAGCGGCGTTCGCGGCGTACGCCCAGGCCAATCCCCAGGCGCCGGATACGCCCGAGGCGCGCTACTTCGTGGGCCGGACCCAATGGGCGCAGCGCCGGTTCAGCGACGCCGCCGACACCTTCATCAAGTTCGTGACGGACTACCCCAACGGCGCGCGGGCGCCGGATGCGTGGGCCATGCTTGGCGTCTCCCTGAAGGGCATGGACAAGATCGATCAGGCCTGCGGCGTGTTCCGCGATCTGCCCGTGAAGTATCCCCGCGCCAGCACGGCTGTGCGCAATCTCGCCGCCAGCGAAGCGCGCGCAGCCAACTGCGCAACGCGCTAGAGAGGGCCACCCCATGCGCGCTTTCCTCGCGGCCGTCGCCTTCCTGGCGGCCGCCGGCCCCGTCCATGCGCAACCGCAGGCCCAAACGCCGGCCGACCGCCCGGATGCGCCGGTGGCGGCCAGCCGGCCGGCCGCGTCGCGATCGATCACGGCGCTCGACCTCTCCGGCGTCCTGGCGGCGTTGCAGGGGGCGGGGTTCACGGGCGAGATCAAGGCCGAGGGCCAGGGCGCCTACGTGCTGGCGCGCATGGACGCCACGCCGTTCCAGGTGTTCCTCGGCGATTGCCAGCCGACGGGCGGCCGCTGCGCCGACCTGGAGCTTTACGCCGGTTTCACCGGGACCCCGCGCCTGCCGCTCGCCCGCATCAACGGCTGGAACGCCCGCACCCGGTATGCCCGCGCCTTCCTTGACGAAAAGGGCAACCCTGCGCTCCAGATGGACGTGAGCCTCCGGGGCGGCGTGACCCAGGAGAACCTGAAGGCCACGTTGGAAACTTGGGGCGCGGCGCTTGAAACCTACGCTCTCTTCCTCGTGGCCCGCGTTCCGCCCGTCGGCGCCGTCGCCGCCCCCGGCGATGCCCAGCGCCCTGCCGCTCCCCCCATCGGCGGCGACCCTTCGCGCTGACCTCGCCCTCTGGGTCGCACGGACGCTGCCGGCGGGCGCACCCATCCTCGCAGCAGCCTCCGGGGGCGGGGACTCCATGGCGTTGGTCCTGTTGCTGGCGCCGGTGGCCAAGGCGCAGGGCAGGGCGCTGGCGGCGGTCGTGGTCGATCATGCCCTGAGGCCGGGATCGGACGCCGCCGCCGCGGAGGCCGCCGAACTCGTCAGCCGGCTGGGCGCCGACGCGCATGTGCTTCGGCTGGATTGGGCCGGCGGCCCCCGCACGGCGCAGGTCGCGGCACGGGAAGCGCGCTATGCGGCGCTCGCCGCGTTCGCCCGCCGGATCGGCGCTCCCTGCCTTTTCCTGGGCCACACCGCCGACGACCAGGCCGAAACAGTGCTCCTGCGCCAGCAGGCGGGCAGCGGCCCCCGTGGCTTGGCCGGCATGGCGGCGCTGGCCCCGTGCCCGGTATGGCCGGCGGGGCGGGACCTCTGGTTGGCGCGCCCGCTGCTGGGCGTGCGACGCGCGGAGCTTCGGGCCCTGTTGCGGGCGGCGGGCGCGCCATGGCTGGAGGATCCCGCCAACGCCCTCGTACGCTACGCGCGGGTGCGGGCGCGGGCGGCGTTGGCGGCGGGTGGCTCAGAGCCGCTGATCGCCCTTGCCGCGCGCCATGCCATCGCCGCCGCGGCGACCGACGCGCAGGCGCGGGCGTGGCTGGCGACGGGGGAGTTGGGCGAGGCGGAGGCGCGCCTTGCGCCGCCGGTCCCCGCCGATCCAGCGCACCGACGCGCGCTCGCGGCGGTGGCTGCGTCCTATGGCGGCGCGCGGCGGGAACCGGCCGATGCGGCGGTGCTCAGGCTGGCGGAGCGCCTTGCGAAGGGGTTTGATGGGACGCTGGCCGGCGCGCGGTTCCGGGCCGGCGTCACCGTTCGGGTCTCGCGCGATCCTGGAGGGCTCGCCGGGCGGCGCGGGGGGGCCAGGCCCGTTGCGCCGCTGCCGTTGCCGCCGGGAGACACGGTGGTCTGGGACCGGCGGCTCGCCCTCACCGCGCCGGTCGCCGGCTTCGTGGCGGCCCCACCTCGCGCCTCGGGGGATGACGCCCCGGAGATCGCGGGGCCGGCAGGGCAGGCGGCGGCGGTCGAGCGTCGCTGGCTGACGGCGGACCGGGTCGGCCGGTTGCTCCATCGGGGCGCCTGAATTGCAGCCTGTTCACGGCCGCTTGAGCACATCGTGCTAACGGGTGGTGTTCACGGGGCGCCTGCGACCCTATGTTCAGGTCTGCGCCAAGGCTTCCAGCGTAGAGCCGAGGCAATGAAGGGCTTCATGATGCCAATCCGAAATCTGCTGATCTGGGGCGCGATCGCGCTGCTGCTGGTGGTCCTCTTTCAGATGATCGTCCCGCAGAACGACACGCGGAACGCCACCGAGCGGTCCTACAGCCAGCTCATGGCGGAGGTGAACGCCGGCCGGATCAAGTCGATCACCACCAAAGGCGAGATGATCACCGCCAAGACCACCGACACCCCCTCCCGGACCATCGTCACGTATGTGCCGTCGGGCACGATGGACGAAACGATCGCCAAGATCGACGCCTCGCGGGTGGATGTGCGGACGGAGCGCCTCCAGAACGGCCCCACGCTCGTGGACATCCTGATCGGCTCTCTGCCGATGCTCCTGCTCATCGGGGCGTGGTTCTTCTTCATGCGCCAGATGCAGTCCGGCGGTCGCGGCGCCATGGGCTTCGGCAAATCGAAGGCCAAGCTGCTGAACGAGGCCAAGGGCCGCGTGATGTTTGACGACGTCGCCGGCGTGGACGAGGCGAAGGAAGAGCTGCAGGAAATCGTCGAGTTCCTGCGCGATCCCGGCAAGTTCCAGCGCCTCGGCGGCAAGATTCCGAAGGGCGCGCTGCTGGTTGGCCCGCCGGGCACCGGCAAGACGCTGCTCGCCCGCGCGATCGCCGGCGAAGCGAACGTGCCCTTCTTCTCGATCTCCGGTTCGGACTTCGTGGAAATGTTCGTGGGCGTCGGCGCAAGCCGCGTGCGCGACATGTTCGAGCAGGCCAAGAAGAACGCGCCGTGCATCATCTTCATCGATGAAATCGACGCCGTCGGCCGCCATCGCGGCGCCGGTCTCGGCGGCGGGAACGACGAGCGCGAACAGACGCTCAACCAGCTGCTGGTCGAGATGGACGGGTTCGAGGCCAACGAGGGCATCATCCTGATTGCGGCCACCAACCGCCCCGACGTGCTTGATCCCGCGCTGCTGCGACCGGGCCGCTTCGACCGCCAGGTCGTGGTCGGCAACCCGGACATCACCGGCCGCGAGAAAATCCTGCGTGTGCATACCAAGAACGTGCCCATCAGCCAGGACGTGGACCTGAAGACCATCGCGCGCGGCACGCCGGGCTTCTCCGGCGCCGATCTGGCCAACCTCGTCAACGAAGCGGCGCTTCTGGCGGCCCGGCGCGGCAAGCGCTACGTCACGAGCCGCGAATTCGAGGACGCCAAGGATCGCGTGATGATGGGCGCTGAGCGCCGCTCCATGGCCATGACGGAAGAAGAAAAGCGCGCCACCGCGGTGCACGAATCCGGTCACGCGCTGCTTAACATCCTCGTTCCCGGCAACGATCCGCTGCACAAGGTCACGATCATCCCGCGCGGGCGCGCTCTGGGTGTGACGTGGAGCCTGCCGGAGGCCGACAAGCTCAGCTACTCGAAAAAGTGGTGCGAGGCGAAGATCTGCATGTCGTTCGGCGGCCGCGTGGCGGAGCAGATCGCCTACGGCGACGAGCACCTGAACACCGGCGCGTCCAACGACATCATGCAGGCCACCGACCTCGCGCGGCGCATGGTGACGGAGTGGGGCATGAGCGATGTGCTCGGCCCGCTGCGGTACAGCGCCAACGAGCAGGAGGTCTTCCTGGGTCACTCCGTAACCCAGCGCCAGAACATCTCCGCCGACACCGCCAAGCTGATCGACGAGGAGATCCGCCGGATCGTAACGGAGGGTGAACGCCTCGCCCGCCAGGTCCTCACGGAGAACCGTGACAAGCTGGAACTGCTCACCAACGCGCTGATGGAGTACGAGACGCTCTCCGGCGAGGAGGTGGACAGGGTCCTGCGCGGCGAGAAACTCGAGCGTCCGGACGATACCCCCGCGACGCCGCTTCCCCCCGCGCCGGCCCTGCCGGTGGTGGACGATGCGCCGGAACCGCGGCGGCCCAACTGGGGCGGCGATCCCGCGCCGGCCGGCGCCTAGGCGCGCCACGCGCGCAGGACGCAACGCCATGCTCGGCGACGCCCCCATGCAGGCCAATCTCGGGATCGCCAATCCCGAGCGCGCAAAGCAGTTTTACGGCGGGGTGCTTGGCCTCGCGGTGAGCAGCGAGGATCCGCTGGCCGTCGTCGTGGGCAACGCGCACGGGCAGATCCGTCTCGCCGTCGTGCCGGTGGTCATGCCGGCGCCCTATGCCGTGCTGTCGTTCGCCGTGCCCGACATCGGCGCGGTGGCGGCGTCACTTTCGGAGAGGGGGGTCGCTGCGCAGCGCTTCCCGTTCCTGCAGGCGGATGTGCGGGGCGTGTGGACGGCCCCCGACGGCACACAGGTGCTCTGGATTCGCGATCCCGACCAGAACCTGATCGGCATAGTCCAGCCGGCATGAGGGCGCTCGCCGCGCCGCCGAAGCTGCCCGGCGGGCCCTACGTCATGGGCGTCGTGAACGTCACGCCGGACTCGTTCTCCGATGGCGGCCGCTATGGCGACGATGCGGCCCGCGCCGCCGACGCCGGCGCCGCCTTGCTCGACGCCGGCGCAGACATCATCGACGTCGGCGGTGAGTCCACCCGTCCGGGAGCCGCGCCTGTCGACTTGGCCGAGGAGCGCCGCCGCGTCCTGCCGGTGGTGTCGGCGCTGGCTCGCCTCGGCGCGCCGGTCTCGATCGACACGATGAAGCCCGCCGTCGCGCGCGCCGCCATCGAGGCGGGGGCCATCGTCTGGAACGACGTCAACGCATTGCAGGCTCCGGAGGCGGTGGAGACCGCCGCCGCCCTCGGGTGCGGCGTCGTCGTGATGCACATGCAGGGATCCCCCGCCACCATGCAGGCGGCGCCGCGCTACCGCGATGTCGTCTCCGATGTGGCCGACGCCCTGCGCGGCCGTCTTCGCGTGCTCGCGGCGGCCGGCGTGCACGATGTATGGATCGATCCCGGCATCGGGTTCGGCAAAACCCTGGAGCAGAACATCGCGCTGCTGCGGGCGTTGCCGGCGTTGAGGGCGCTGGCGCCGGTGTTGGTGGGCGCATCGCGCAAGAGTTTCATCGGCCGCATCGAGTCGCGGGATGGCGCGCCCGTCTCGCATGAAGGCGCACGTCTCGGGGGCTCCGTGGCGGCGGCGGTGTTCGCTGCGCGTCGCGGCGCGGCCATGGTGCGGGTGCACGATGTGGCCGAGACCGTGCAAGCCCTGCGCGTGGCGCGCGCGCTTGAGGAGGGGTCGTCATGAGCCTTCATTGGTGGGCGTTGCTGGGCGCGGGGCTCTTGGAAGTCGCGTGGGCGGCGGGGTTCAAGTTCGCCTTCCGGGACAACCACACCATCACCACGGCGACGCTGGCGGCCATGGCGGCCAGTTTCTGGCTGCTGTCGGTCGCGATGCGGACGCTGCCCGTGGGCACGGCGTACGCGATTTGGACGGGCATCGGCGCCATCGGCGCGGCCGTCGTGGGCATCGTGTTCCTGAAGGAGCCGGCGACGGCGCTCCGCATAGCGTCCATCGCCGCCATCGTCGGCGGCGTCATCGGGCTCAAGCTTTCGGCCCCGGCATGAAGGGCCGCGTGCTGATCATCGCGGGGTCGGACTCCGGCGGCGGCGCCGGCGTGCAGGCCGACATAAAGACGGTCACCGCGCTGGGCGGCTACGCCATGACCGCCATCACCGCGCTCACGGTGCAGAACACATTGGGCGTCACTGCGGTGCACGCCGCGCCGAACGCCATCATCGCCGCACAGGTGGCGGCGGTCATGGACGATCTGGGCGCCGACGTCGTGAAAACCGGGATGCTGGGGGATATCGACGTCGTTGAAACGGTCGCCGCCGCCCTGGATGCGCATGCCGCAGATGCGCCTGCGGTGGTTGATCCCGTGATGGTGGCCAAGGGCGGCCACCCCTTGCTTGCGCCGCGTGCGGTGGAGACGGTGCGCGCGCTCATGGTTCCCCGCGCTGCGCTGATCACGCCCAACGCACCGGAGGCGGAAGCGCTGACGGGCGTCGCCGTGGCGGACGTGGACGGACAGCGCAGCGCCGGCGAACGGCTGCTCGCCCTCGGCGCGAAGGCGGCGCTGGTGAAGGGCGGTCATATCGCAGGCGAAATCGTGCGCGATGTTCTCGTCACGGGCGCCGGGACGGTGGTTTTCGAAAGCCCGCGGATCGCCACACGCGCCACGCACGGCACCGGGTGCACGCTCGCATCGGCGATCGCCGCGCACCTCGCGCTCGGCGAGAGCCTTCAGGACGCCGTGCGCCTCGCCCGCGAATATCTCATGGAGGCCATCCGCCGTGCGCCGCGCCTCGGGGCCGGCCATGGCCCGGTGGACCACGCCTGGACTACGCGCGAGAGGCGCAAGCCCTAGGGGCGAGGGGCGTTTCCGCCGTATTTACGATGTCGTGGTGAATAGCCGTTAACCGCCGCACGCCCAGACTTCGGTCCTCGAGGCTGCGGTCGCAACTGGTCTTTGGAAGGCATGCCCATGCGCATCTGGTTCGTCGACGCGTTCACCGACCGGGTGTTCACCGGCAACACCGCCGCCGTCGTCCCGCTCACGCACTGGCTGGGCGATGACGTGCTGCAGGCCATCGCTGCGGAAAACCGCTGCTCCGAGACGGCCTTTTTCGTGCCGACGGGCCTCAAGGCGAATTACCAACTCCGGTGGTTCACGCCGCTCACCGAAGTGCCGCTGTGCGGCCACGCCACGCTCGCCGCCGGCGCCATCCTGCTCACCGAGATCGAGCGGGACCTCGAAGTGGTGGTGTTCGACACCCAGGCCGGCCCGCTCGTCGTGCGCGAAACCCAGGAGGG
>JANRIM010000057.1:0-39151 GCA_033764865.1 Hyphomonadaceae bacterium | reverse complement strand
GGATTGCGCACCCAGGCGGCGGCCTCGCGCGCGGCGTCGTCGGGCAGGCACAGGATTGCGGCGTCGGCGTCGTTGAGCGCCTCGGCGCGGGCGGCGGGGTCCTTGCGGCGCTCTGCGTCGATGCGGATGAGCGTGATGTCGGCGCGCGGCGCCAGCCGCTCGCGGATCTGCAGCCCCGTGGTGCCCGCCTCGCCGTCGATGAATACCGTTGCGGTCAAAACTGCGCCTCCTGCCAGTGCGCGAAATCGAGATAGAGGATCACGCCGGGGAAGTCCGCCGTGCTCTGGCTGGCCCAACTCAGGTGCATCTCGGCGACCTCCCCGTCGTCAAGGCGCAGCAGCACGTCGTCGGCGTCGTCGCGCCGCGCGATCACGGTGAAGGCGCGGCCGTGCAGGATGTGCTGGGGCGCCATCTCCCGCCGCAGCGCGCGCGCGAGGCCCGCCGCTTCGTCGGCCGTGGCCGCCCGCCAGCCCGGCGGCAGATCGGGGGGATCGCTCTCCATGCTCACTCCTCCAGCGCTGCGCGCTCTCGCGCCACCCGCAGCGTCTGCGCCGCCAGCGCCGCGAGGTCCACCGGCTCGTCGGCCATGATGCGCTTGAGGATCATCCAGGTGGCGTTGATCTGCACCGACGTGTCGTTCCAGCGCAGCGTGGGATCGCGGCCATGCTCATCGTTGACCATCACCCACCGCAGCGGACTGACCGAGGCCAGCACATCCCCGAAGCAGACGCCCATGCAGCGATAGTCCCGCCGGGACATGGGACCGTGCCTGCCGCGCTCGTCGATCACCTTCTGGAGCAGCCGCAGGTCCGAGGGCGTGCGCTTGAGGGACAGGAACGTGCGCGACTTGACCATGTCGCCGACGCGCGCGCGGCACTGGTCCATGTCCACGAGGTCTTCCGGGGTCAGCTCGCTGAGCATCGGCGGACTCCACAACGCAAGAACGGGCGCTTCGGCCAACCGAAGCGCCCGTCCGCGACAAACGAGAACCGTTCGCCTAGCGCTTCGAGAACTGGAAGCTGCGGCGCGCCTTCGCGCGGCCGTACTTCTTGCGCTCGACCACCCGCGGGTCGCGCGTGAGGAAGCCGTTCTGGCGCAGCGCGGGACGCAGTTCAGGTTCGAAATCCGACAGCGCCTTGGAGATGCCGTGGCGCACGGCGCCCGCCTGACCCGAAAGACCCGACCCCACCACCGTGCAGACCACGTCGTACTGGCCGATCCGGTCGGTGAGCAGGAACGGCTGCTCGAGCATCATGCGCAGCACCGGGCGGGCGAAATACACGGACTGGTCGCGGCCGTTGATGGTGATCGACCCCTTGCCCGGCTTCAGCCAGACCCGGGCGATGGCGTTCTTCCGCTTGCCGGTGCCGTAGGCGCGGCCCTGGGCGTCCACCTTCTTTTCGCGCAGCGGGGCCGGTTGCTGGAAGCCGCCCTCCTGGCCAGGGACGCCGACGCCCCCACCCGTGCCCAGGTCGCGCAGGCTATCGAAACCTTGCATGGTCATCAGCCGATCCTCGAGTTCTTGCGGTTGCGCGCCTTGAAGTCGACGACTTCCGGGCTCTGCGCCTCATGGGGGTGTGCGCCGCCGGCGTAGACACGGAGCTTGGCGAACTGGTGACGGGCCAGCGGGCTTTCCTTTGGCAGCATGCGCTGCACCGCCTTTTCCAGGACGCGTTCCGGGTGGCGGCCCGCGAGGATCTTGCCCGCCGTACGCTCCTTGATGCCGCCCGGGTGGCCGGTGTGGTGGTAATACACCTTGTTGGTGAGCTTGCGGCCCGTGAAGGCCACCTTGTCGGCGTTGATCACGACCACGTAGTCCCCCACGTCGGTGTGGGGCGTGAAGTCCGGCCGGTGCTTGCCGCGCAGGCGCATGGCGATGAACGTGGCGAGGCGGCCGACGACGGCGCCCTCCGCGTCCACCACGATCCATTTGTTCGTCGTCTCGGCCGGTTTGGCCGGACGGGTCACGGTGGTGAGCATGGGAAACCCTTTGCCGCGCCGAACGACCGGCGCGTGGAGGGGCGCAGGTACCCGCAGCGCTTGCGCATGTCAAACGGAAACCGGTGCATCATGGGCCCCATGGGCTTTCTGATGCGGTACTATGTTACGCACCGGTCAGCGCGCCCGTGCCGTCCGCGCCCACCAAAGCGTGCAAAGCCATAGCGCCACAGCCCCGGCCTGGTGCAGGAGGCTGATCCACAGCGGGGCGCCGATCAGGATCGTGGCGATCCCCAGCGTCGCTTGCAGCAGCGCCAGCCCCGCCGTCGCCATCGCCGCCGGCCAGGCCGGACCGCCCGCCCGGAACGCCAGCCACGCCAGGCCGATGGCGGCCCCGAAGTAAAGATAGCCCACCAGCCGGTGATGGAACTGGATGGCGGCGCGGTTCTCCGTGAGGTTGGCCCAGGGCGGGGAAAACTCGTCATAGTTGCTGGGCATCCATTCCCCGCCGATGGTGGGCCAGTCATTGAAGGCGATCCCCGCATCGGACCCCGCCATCAACGCGCCCAGCAGGATCTGGGCGTACAGCATCGCCGCCAACGCCCAGACCAGCCCCTGCCCCGGGCCGGCTGCGCTGCGTGCGGCGGGCCTGCCGAATGCCGTCATCGTCTGCCAGAAGGCGAACCCCAGGATGGCGAACGCGAGCCCCAGGTGCGTCATCAGGCGCACGGCGCTGACGTCCAGCCGGCCGTAGAGGCCGCTCGTGACCATCCACCAGCCCACCGCGCCCTGGAGCCCGCCGAGGACGCCGAGCGCCGCGATGGGCGCGACCCGCCCCTTCAACCGGCCTGTGGCGAGAAAGAACAGGAACGGGAGGACGAAAACGAGCCCGATGACCTGCCCGAGAAAGCGGTGCCCCCACTCCCAAAGGTAGATGAAGCGGAAGTCGTCGAGCGACATGCCGCGGTTCTGGACCTGGTACTCGGTGGTGCGCTGATACAGCGCGAACTCGTCGAGCCAGCCGCGCTCCGTCAGGGGCGGCGCGAAGTGTTTGGCGAAATCCCATTCCGTGATGGACAGGCCGCTGTCGGTGAGCCGCGTGGCGCCGCCCACGAGGATCATCACGGTCACCAGCGCGCAGATCGTCGCGAGCCACGCGCCCACGAGCGCATCCTGCTGCGACACTGCCGGAGGTTGATCGGCCTTCACATCCCCACGAATACGGGGCGGGCGGGCGTGCGGGAAGCGCGCTCAACGCCGCAGGAGCATGACGATGTCGCCGGGAGCCCGTCGCGCGATTGGCGCGTTTACCATTGTGGCGTGGCTGGTGGCCTGGGTGGCCGCCGCCGCCTACGTGGGCGACTCCATCGCAGATGCCCATCCGCTTGTGCATCTGGCGTTCTACGCGGTGGCGGGCGTGGCGTGGGTGATCCCGCTCAAGCCGGTGTTCACGTGGATGAAGGACTAGGCGGCGAAGCAGCGCCGTCGGCGTCGCGCGGCTCCTTCACGCCCCACAGGATGGCGAAGCCCGCGATCAGCAGCACGACGATCGAGCCGAACCCGATCTGCAAAGCCCAGTCCGGCGCATTCGCCTTGCCCCAGCGCGTCATCGTGTCGACCAGCAGCGGCCCCATCCAGACGGTGGCGGTGCCAGCCAGCGCATAGACGCCGAACAGCTCGCCCACCATCTCCTTCGGGGACAGGCGCGTCATCAGCGTGCGGCTGGAGGCGTAGGCGGCAGTGATCGCGATGGCGATCACGCACACCACGAAGAAGTAGGCGATCTCCGGAAGCGTCTTGAAGTACGGGAACGCCCAGACCGGATCGAGCGACGGCTTCCAGAACCAGAATATCGTGTCGCGCCGGAAGGAGGTCATGGCCACGAGCGCGAGCGCGGTGAAGCCGATCTCGATCTGGATGGCGCGCTTGGCGCCGATGCGCGCGTCGAGCCAACCGCCCACGAAGCCGCCCAGCACCGCCACGATCGACACCGCGATGCCGTAGATCGTCATCTCGATGAAGCCCCACCCCATCATGCCCGCGGCGTAGACGCCGCCGGAGATCAGGATCGCGGTCTTGCCGTCGGCGTACAGCATGCGCGCGGCGAGAAAGCGCACGATGTCGGGGCGCTCGCGACGAATGCGGGTGAGCGTGCGCACCACGGCGCCGATCCCCTCGCGCCCCGCCTGCAGCCAGCCCATGCCGCGCTCGGTGTCGGCTGTCCACAGCATCAACGGCAGCGAGAACGCCAGCAGCCAACCCGCGCACAGGAGCGCCACGAAACGCTGCGGCTCGAACGTCGCGGGGTTAAGCCCGAACGCCGGCGCTGCGGGAATGAATGACCAGTCCACCGCGCCCGGCAACGCCAGGAAGTAAAGCGTGAACAACAGGATCAGCACCGACCCCGCGTTGCCGAGGGCGAGACCCAGGCCCGACACATGCGGCACCAGGCGCGAGGACGTCGCCCCGCCGAGCATGGCGTTGTGCAGCGCTTCAGTGAGCGGAAACGCCATGCCGATGACGAGCAGCAGAGGGAACCAACTCCACTCCGGCAGGACGCCGCCGCCGGGCTGGACGAACCAGAGCAGCGCGATGCACGCGGCCATGAAGCCCGTCACAACCCCTAACGGAATCTTGCGCCGGCCCGCCCGGTCCGCGGCGGCGCCGACGAACGGCGCAAACAGCGCGATGGCCAGGCCCGCCCACTTGTTCAGGCTGGCGATCTGCGCCTGCCCCTCCACGGGATCGCCGATCACCTGCGCGGCGAGGTAGGGCGCGAAGACGTAGATGGTGCAGACGACGACGTAGGGATTGCGCGCCCACTCGTAGAGCGCCCACCCCACGGCGCCGCGGCTCAGGCGGTCCTGACCCTGGGGCGCCCCGTTCTCGCCAAGCGCGCGCGGGGCCGCTGCGTCCACCATGCCGTCCTCCCGGCGCCCTCCCGCCGGGGCGTGCTCGATCCGATCCGTGGGCCATCATAGCGGGCGACGGCGGGCCCGCACCCCGAGAATTGCCCACGACTCAGACTCCCGCGCCGTTAAGCGCGAATTAAGGCAAACGGCGGATACCCGAGCGTGAAGCCTGTCGGAGGCGGGCGCCTGTTTCGGGGATCGTCATGAATCTCACCAAGGTCATCAGCGGGGGCGCGGTCTGCGCCATGGCGGCGGCGGTCTCCGCCCCGGCGGACGCCCAGATCGCTTACACGCGCGACCAGAACACCAGCGTGCGCGAGCGCGCCTATACGGAGCACCGGCCGCTGGGCGTCCGCGCCGGCAGCTTCCTGGCGCTGCCCCAGCTGGAGCTGGGCGTGGAGTTCAACGACAACATCTACGCCGCTTCCGCCAACGAGACCGACGACACCATTTTCATCGCCAGCCCGTCGCTGGCGCTGGAATCGCAATGGTCCGTTCACCGCCTGAACCTGTTCGGCGGCGTCACCACCCGCACGTTCATGGACGCCGAGGACGACAACATCGTCGACTGGCGCGTGGGCGGCGACGGCCAGATCGACATCAACCGCGACATGTACGTCACCGGCAGCCTGTTCACGGGCGACGCCACCGAACCGCGCTTCGCCGGTAACGGCCCCGCCACGCTCGTGGAGCCCATCGAGTACACCTACACCGAGGCCGGCGCAGCCTTCGTGCGCAACGTGAACCGCATCCGCGGAACGCTGGGCGTGGACTTCGCCTCCTTCGACTTCGAGGACGGCCGGTTCCCCGGCGGCGGCGTGTTCGAGCAGGACGACCGCGACCAGGACGCCCTCGAGCTGCTGGCCCGCCTCGACTACGCCATCAGCCCCGACACCGCGCTGTTCGGCTCCGTCACCCACCGCACGCGCGACTACGACCAGGACACGTTCGACCGGGACTCGGAAGGGTTCCGCTACCTTGTGGGCGCGAACTTCGATATCACCGCCACGGTGCGCGGCGAAGTGGGCGTGGGCTACACCACCACGAGCTACGACAGCCCCCTGCTGACGGACAGCGACGGCCTGGCGCTCACGGGCCGCATCGAGTGGTTCCCCACGCAGCTCACCACCATCACCTTCGACGCCCTGCGTGACACGGTGGAATCCGACATCGGCGGCGCTTCCGCGGTGGAGCGCACCGGCGGCGGTGTCCGCGTCGATCACGAACTGCGGCGCGACATCATCCTGAACGGCGAGTACGCCTACGACCAGGACGAGTACGAAGCGCTCGATCGCGACGACGACCGCTCCCGCTTCAATGTCGGCGCGGACTGGTACGTGAACCGGGTGGTCAAGGCGGGCGTCGGCTACCAGCGCTTCTCGCAGGAGTCCGCCGGCGCGGCCCGCGACCGCGACTTCGACGTCAACCAGGTCACGTTCACGGTCACGCTGCGGCGCTAGACGCGCCCTTGCAAGTCGAACCCTGCTGGAAGGCGCGGTCCCCACGGGCCGCGCCTTTCGCATGGGCTGCGCTTATTCGCCCCACCGCTTCACCACGCCGGTCTCGATGCCGTAGAGATCGAGCAGGCGGCCCACGGTGTGGTCCACCATGTCGGCGAGGGTGGCGGGGCGCGTGTAGAAGGCGGGGACCGGCGGGGCGATGACGCCACCCATTTCCGTCACCGCCGTCATGTTGCGCAGGTGGCCGAGGTGCAGCGGGGTCTCCCGCGGCACAAGCGTCAGCCGCCGCCGCTCCTTCAGCACCACGTCCGCCGCCCGGGCGATGAGGGTCTGCGTCGCGCCGCTCGCGATCTCGCCCAGCGTCTTCATGGAACACGGGGCCACGATCATCCCCTCCGTGCGGAACGACCCCGAGGCGATGGCCGCCGTGACGTCGTCGTTGTTGTGGACGGCGTGGGCCTTCTTCTTGACCTCCGACCACTTGAGATCGGTTTCATGCGCCAGCGTCACGAGTGCGGCCTTGGAGGCCACGAGGTGCGTCTCGACGCCCGCCAGCGCCAGGAGTTCCAGCAGCCGCACGCCGTAGACAATGCCGGACGCGCCGCTCATGCCGATGATCATGCGTCGCGCCATTGGGGATTTGACCTCTGGATTTCGCCCACCGCGCGCAAGCTTTGCGCTTTCGGGCCCCGTTGCGTAACACATCTGCCGCAACGCCCGCGAGCGGGCCCCGACGGGGAAGATGGTTTGGCCGAACAGCAACCCGTGGCGCTCGATCCTCGACCGCTGGCGGCGCGGCTGTGGACCTATCAGGCGCAGCGCTTCCCGCTCACGTCCCAAGGCGCGTTGATCGTCCTGTTCGCGCTCTCGTGCGTGTGCTTCGGCGCGCTCACGCGGCTGTCGCCTGCTCCGCCCGGCGCGGAAAGCGTTATCGTGGCCATCGTGGTGGTGTTCCTGTTCTTCTTCCAGCTGCGCGTCGCCGACGAGCACCGCGACTACGACGAGGACGTGCGCGCGCGGCCCTGGTTGCCGGTGCCGAAGGGCGTGATCACGCTGCCGGAGCTCGACATCTTCGCCGTCGGGGCGATGGCGGCGCAGGCGGTGCTGACGGTGGCGCTGCATCCGCCGTTGCTGGCGCTGCTGTTCGGGCCGTGGCTGTGGATCTTCCTTGTGCGCAACGATTTCTTCGCCAGGGAGACGCTCGCGCGGCGCCCGCTCGCATCGTTGACGCTGCATCTGGCCTTCTTTCCCCTCGTGGCCCTCTACGCCATCGCCGCCGACCAGCTGCCGGTCGCGGGCGCGCTGTCGCCGGGCCTTGCAGCCTTCCTGCTGCTGGCGGCGCTGTGCGCGGCGGCCATCGAGTTCGCACGCAAGTGCCTCGCCCCGGAACAGGAAAAGCGCGGCGTCGTCACCTACTCCAAGCTGTGGGGGCCGCGCGCGGCCGGGATGACGGCGGCCTTCGCGCTAGTGGGCGCGATCCTGTTCGCCCTCCTCGCCTTCATCGCCACCCGCGCGCAGGGTTTTCTCTTCCTGCCGGCCGTCGGCGCCGGGTTCTTCGCGTTCTTCGCCGCCGCGCGCTACGCGCAGTCGCCCACCGCCGCCCACGCGTCCCGCCTACTGGGCTGGACCGCCGGCTGGATCGCGATCGCGTATGCCAGCGTGGGCATCCTGCCCCTGTTTGTCCGCCACGTCGGCGACGTGGCCAGCTGACGCGGCGCCGCGGCGCGCCCGCTAGCGCGGGGCCGTCAACCCGCCGACAGCCAGCAGCAGACGCCGCTCCGCGACGGCCAGTTCCCGTTCGGCCGCCGCCAGCGCCAGCCGCGCCGTCAACAACTCGTTCTCCTGGTCGAGCACCTCGACGGTGGCGCGCAGGCCCACGTCCTGCTCCAGCGTGACGCCGCGATAGGCCGTCTCGGCGGCGCTGACCTGCTCCTGCGCCGATACGAAGGCTGCGCGCGCGGTGTCGACGCTGGTCCACGCCGTGGTCACCGTCTCGCGCAGCGTACGCTCCGCAGCGGTGCGATCGAGCCCGGCGGCGACGCGGAGCGCGCGCTGCTGGCGCGTACGCGACGAAGCCGCACCGCCCGTGAAGATCGGCAGCGAAAAGCGCAGGCCCACGCTGTCGGACTGGGAAGTGTCGTCAGCGCCGCCGACGATGCTTTCATTGTCCTCGAACGAGCCCGACAGCGACGATCCCGCCTCCAGCGACACGCGGGGCCCGCGGTCGGCGTACGACGACGACACCGCCGCCTGCGCCGCCTCCTCCGCCGCGCGCGCGCTGACGAGCGAGGGGCTTTGCTCGAGAGCGAGCGACAGCGCCGCCTCCAGTGACGCGGGCAGGCCCTCGACCCGCGGGGCCGGCTGAAGCCCGCTGGCGGAGGCGCCGACGATGCGACGGTACGTCTCGTTCGCGGCGGCGAGCGCGCCCTGCGCCTGGATCAGCTGCGTGCGCGCCTGCGCGAGACGCGCCTCCGCCTGCGCCAGATCGGTGCGCGTGGCCACGCCCGCATCGAAGCGCGCCTGCGCGAACTTGCGCTGCGCTTCGAGGTTTTCCGCGGTGCGCGTGCGCGCCTCCACGATGGCGATCGCCTCGCGCAGGCCGGCGTAGGCGCTGGTGACGTCCAGCAGCAACTGCTGCACGGCGCCGCTGTAGTCGGCCTCTGCGCCGGCGACCTGCGCACGCGCCTGCCGGGTGGACGCCGCCACTGCACCGCTGGCGAACAACAGCTGCGACGCCGACGCCGAGGCCGACCAGCTCTCGTCCGTGCTCTCGCCCACGCCGCCGCCGTCCCGCCGCTGCGCCGTGGCGCCGGCCGAGACCGACAGCGACGGCAGGATGGCGGCGCGCGCCTGCGGCAGCGCCTCGCGCGTGGCGGCCAGGCGCGACCGGCGCGCCTCAATGGTGGGATTGGTCTCCAGCGCCTGCTGCATGGCCTCCGGCAGCGTCATCGCGCGGGCCGGCGCTGCGATCGCCGCGAGTGCGGCCGCCGAGAAAAGGAAGGTTCGCATCATTCTGGTCACGTCACTCACGCCTCAAGGCTTCGATGGGATCGAGTTGCGCTGCGCGCCACGCGGGGAACGAGCCGAAGGCGATCCCCACCAGCGCGGAAAACACGAGCGCCACCACCGCGGACTCTGCGCCGACGGCGAGCGGCAGGCCCATCAGCGACGTGATGCCCCACGCCGCCAGCGCCCCGATGACAAGCCCGACGAGGCCGCCCGCAAGCGACAGCACGATGGCCTCAAGCCCGAACTGGCGCAGGATGTCGGCCTTGCGCGCGCCAAGCGCCTTGCGCAGCCCGATCTCACGCGTCCGTTCCGTCACCGACACGAGCATGATGTTCATGATGCCGATGCCGCCCACCAGCAACGACACCGCGGATATGCCGGCGAGCAGGAACGTGAAGGTCTGCGTCGTCTGCTGCGCCGTTTCGGCGATGGAGCTCAGGTTCTGCACCGTGAAGTCGTCAGCCTCGCCCTGCCCGATGCCGTGGCGCTGGCGCAGCAGGTTCGTCACGTCCTCCTGCATCTGCGCCAGCGCGTCCTCGCTCTCGGCCTTCACCGAAATCTGGCTGACGGTGTTGGCGCGGCCCTGGCGGCCGGAGACGCGCCGCTTCACCGTCTGCAGCGGCGCCAGCACGATATCGTCCTGGTCCTGCCCGAAGCCGGACTGGCCCTTGGCGTCCAACACGCCGATGATCTCGTAGGTCCCCCCGGAGATCCGCACGCGCTCGCCCACGGGATCGCTGTTGGGAAAGAGCTCGCTCGCGACGGTGGCGCCGAGCACGGCCACCTTGCGGGCCTGGCGCGTTTCCGCGTCGCTGAAGAAGCGCCCCGACGCAATCTCCCAATCGCGCGCCGCGAGGTACTCGGTTGTCACGCCTTCGATGCGCGTGTTCCAGTTGGCGCCCTGCGCGACGATCTGCGCGGAGCCGCGCTGCGACGGCGCCACCGCCGAAACCCCCGCCACTTCCCGCTGGATCGCCTCGGCGTCGGCGATGGTGAGCGAATTGAATGACCCCGGCGCGATCGTCACACCGCCCTGGCGCGATGCGCCCGGCACGACGATGAGCAGGTTGGAGCCCAGGCTTGAGATGCTGGCCTGCACCTGGCGCTGCGCGCCCTGGCCCAGCGCCACCATCGCCACCACCGAAGCCACGCCGATGATGACGCCCAGCGCCGTCAGCGCGCTGCGCAGCGGATTGACCCGCAGTGCGCGGCCCGCCGTGGCGAACAGATCGCGAGGGGTCATCATGCGGCGGCGCCCTTGACCACCGCGCGGTCCGACACGATGGCGCCGTCGCGCATTTCGATGATGCGCTTCGCCGCCTGCGCCACATCCATCTCGTGCGTCACGATGAGGATGGTCACGCCCTCGGCGTTCAGGTCGTCGAACAGTTGCAGGATCTCGCGGGTGGTGGCGGTGTCGAGCGCGCCGGTGGGCTCGTCGGCGAGCAGGAGCGCGGGCCGGCATGCAAGCGCACGCGCGATCGCCACCCGCTGCTGCTGGCCGCCGGACAGCTGCGTGGGCCGGTGCGCCTTGCGCTGGCCGAGGCCGACGCGATCGAGCAGCTGGGCGGCGCGGGCGCGCCGCTCCGCCGGCGCTGCGCCCGCGTACATCATCGGCAGCTCCACGTTCTCCAGCGCCGTCAACCGCGGCAGCAGGTTGAAGGACTGGAACACGAAGCCGATGGTGCGGTTGCGGAAGCCGGCCAGGCCTTCATCGTCCAGCGCGCCCACATCGGCGCCGTCGATCACGAGGCGCCCGCCGCCCGGCGTATCGAGCCCGCCGATGATGTTCATCAACGTCGACTTGCCGGAGCCGGACGGCCCGATCACCGCCGTGTAACCGCCGCGCGGGATCGTGAAGGTCACGCCCGCAAGCGCGTGCACTTCCTCGTCGCCCATCACGTAGGTCTTCCTGAGATCGCGGGCCTCGATGAGGGGATCTGCGCTCATCTCAGTTCCGCACGCGCACGCCGGGGCCGCCGAGGCCGCCGGGGCCGCCGGGGCCGCCTTGTTGCCTGGCTTTCTCTTTCTGCGCGGGGCCGCCGCCGGTGATCACGAGATCGCCCTCCTGCAGGCCGCCGAGCACTTCGGTGTGGCTGTCGGCGGCGACGCCGAGCTGCACCTGGACGGGTACGGGACGGTCGTCGCGCAGCACCCACAACACCGCGTTGCGCACCCGCGTCTCCCCGCCCCGCGCGCCGCGCAGCTCGGCCATCTTGGCCTTCTGCGCAGGCGTGAGGATCGGATCGAGCGCACGCTGGGCGGCCTCGCGCATCTTGCTCATCGCGGCGCGGCGCTCCTCGGGCGTCGCGTCGGGACCGGGCATGGCGGCGCTGTCGCGGGCGGCGGCGAGCGCCGTGCGCGCCTGCTCCTGCTGGGCGGGCGTGAGGTCGAGGTCTTGCGTCCAGCGCGCCAGCATCTGGCCGCCGCCGCGTTCGCCGCGCCGTTCGCCGCCGCCGCCGCCGCCCTGCCGCGCCTCGCCGCCGCCGCCGGACGGCGTGGCCGCGTTGGCGCCGCCGAGCGCCTTGGCCTTGGCCGCCAGTTGCGGGTCCGCCGGGGCGAAGCGCAGCGCGCCGTTGGCCACACGCAGCACGTCCGGCTTTTCCTCGACGATGATTTCGGCGTTGGCGGTCATGCCGGGCAGCAGCCGTCCGCCGCGATTCTCCGCGCGCACGATCACCGTGTAGGACACCACGCCCGACGTCGCCGCGCCCTGCTTGCGCACCTGCGCCACGCGGCCCTCGAACGTCTCGTCGGGGAAGGCGTCCACCGTGAACCGCACGGGCATGTCTTCGCGCACCTCGCCGATGTCGGCCTCGTCCACTGTGATCGCCGCTTCGAGCTGCGAGAGGTCCTGCGCGATGATGAACAGCACCGGCGCCTGGAAGCTCGCCGCCACTGACTGGCCGGGATCGACCTGGCGATCCACCACCACGCCGTCGACGGGGGAGCGGATGGTGGTGCGATCGAGATCCACCTGCGCCGACGCCAGCTGCGCCTGCGCCAGCGACACGGACGCGTTCGCGCTGGTGAGCGCGGTCTGCTGTTGCAGCAGGAGCTGTTCGGATGCGAAGCCCTCCCTGGCCAGCCGCTCGTAGCGGCCAAGTTCGGCGCGCGCCTGGGCGGCCTGCGCACGGGCCTGCGTCACGCCGGCCTGGAGCTGGCGCACGCGCTGCTGGAAGGTTTCCGGATCGATGCGCGCAAGCACCTGGCCCTTCTTGACCTGCGCGTTGAAATCCACCTCCACGCTCTGGACCAGGCCGGAGACCGTGGAGCCGACGTCCACCGACACCAGCGGCTGCAGCTGGCCCGTGGCGCTCACGGCGCGGGTGATGGCGCCGCGATCCACCGGCGTGGTGCGGTACGGCGCGGCGTCGCCATCGCCGCGGGTCAGGAAGAAGGCCAGTGCGCCCAACGCGATCGCGCCTGCGGCGATGGACGCCGCGCGCGGAGGCGTCTTGAAGGCGCGTTTCCGGGGTGTGTCGTCTTGGGTCATGGGTTCCAGGCTCGCTCAGGCGACATGAACGCCGGTAGACCGGCGCCTCCGTCGCTCGGCGGGAGCGAATGGCGCCGGCCCGGCCGGGCCACGCCGGGACCCTCCCACGCAAGCGTGTCTCCCGCGTGTCTCAAGTATTTCAGCGCAAGCTGGTTCCGTTTCGCCCGTCGGGCGAAATCGGGGCGCGGCGGGCCCGGAGGGTTGCGCTCGCCTAGCGGGAGCGGCCCTTGCCGGCCCCGCCCCGCTCCGCGGCATAGGCGCGACCCGCCTCCGCGGCGATGTAGGCGCGCAGGTTCTCCGAATCCTCGGGTTTAAGCACCTGCGCGAACGCGGGCATGCCGTTGCCCGAACGCGCGCCCTCCATGACCGTCTCGCGGAAGAGATCGGCGTCCTGCAGGACCGCGGAGTGACGCAGGTCCGGGATCACGCCCGCGCCGATGGCGTTGTAGCCGTGGCACACCACGCATTGCGCCTGGTAGGCCAGCGCCCCGGCCTGCACGTTGGCGCGCACGACGGGAGGGCGCGGCGTTTCGATCCGCTGGGCCTCCACGGGCGGGACGGTCCCGGTGGCGCCCAGCTTGTAGACCAGAATGCGTCCGTTGATCGGCACGGCCTTGCGGTCGATGTTGAAGCCCATGACGAGGAAGTAGACGCTGCCGAATCCGGAGGCGACGGCCACGTACTGCTCACCGTCGATCTCATAGGTCATGGGGCCGGCGAGCGTGGCCGAATGGGTGACGCTTTCCCACGCCTTGGCGCCGGTGGCGGCGTCGTAGGCCACGAACCTGCCGTCCGCGGTGCCCTGGAACACAAGACCGCCGCCCGTGGAGAGAATGCCCCCGTTCCAGGGACCGGTGTGATCCACCTTCCACTTCTCCGTCTGCGTGACGGGATCCCAGGCCGAAAGCTTGCCCGAGATCGCCGCCCGCATGGCCGCAAGCTGCGCGGAGTCGTTCGGCAGCGTGGAGATGGCGGCGTTCTGGCCGTTGTTCCAGAACGTGGGCCGGAACTGGAAGCCTGCGTCGTTCATGTAGGCGCCGGGCAGTTCCTGCGCGGGGATGTAGGCGAGGCCCGTTTGGGGGCTGAACGCCATGGGGTGCCAGTTGTGGCCGCCGAACGCCGACGGCAGGACGACGGCGGGATTGCCGTCGGCGTAGCGCGCAGCGGGATTTTCGATGGGTCGTCCCTTCGCGTCGACGCCGCTCGCCCAGGTGGTGGTCACATACGGCTTGGCGCTGATGAACTCGCCGTTGGTGCGATCGATCACGTAGAAGAAGCCGTTCTTCGGCGCCTGCATCAGCACCTTGCGGTCCCGCCCGTCGATCTTGAGATCCGCGAGGATGATCGTCTGGGTGGCGGTGTAGTCCCACGTCTCGCCGGGCGTGGTCTGGTAGTGCCACTTGTATTCGCCCGTGTCGGGATCGAGGGCCACGATCGACGACAGGAAGAGATTGTCCCCGCCGCCTGGCGAACGGATCTGTTGATTCCACGGGCTGCCGTTGCCGACGCCGATGTACAGCTGATCGAGCGCGGGATCGTAGGCCATGGAGTCCCATACCGTGCCGCCGCCGCCGTACCTCCACCACTCCCCTGTCCAGGTGGCCGCCTGTTTCTCGAACACGCTGTCGGAGGCGGCGCCGTCGGGGCCTTTGGCGGGGTCCCCGGGCACCGTGTAGAAACGCCACTTCATGGCGCCGTCGTCGGCGTCGTAGGCGGAGACGTACCCGCGCACGCCGTACTCGCCGCCGCCGTTGCCGATGATGACGTTGCCCTTCACCACGCGCGGCGCGCCGGTGATGGTGTACGGCGCCTGCTTGTTGATGGTGTCCACTTCCCAGACCTTGGCGCCGTCGGCGGCGTCCAGCGCGATGAGACGCCCGTCCAGCGCGCCCACGAACACCTTGCCGCCCCAGACCGCCACGCCGCGGTTAACCACGTCGCAGCAGGCGTACTGGCCCCATGCGCGCGGCACTTCGGGGTCGAACACCCACTTCTCCGCACCGGTCTTGGCGTCGAGCGCGTACACGACGCTCCAGGCGCTGGTGACGTACATCACGCCGTCCACAACGATGGGCGTCGTTTCAACGCCGCGGTTGGTGGCGAGTTCATAGCTCCAGGCGAGTCCGAGCTGGGGCACGGTGTCCTTGTTGATGCGGTCGAGCGGGCTGTGGCGCTGTTCGTCGTAGGTGCGCCCGTAGCTGAGCCACTCCACCGGGTCGGCGCGCTCGATACGCGCGGCGTCCACCGCGGCCGGCCCACGCGGCCCGCAGGCGGCGAGGGCGAGGATAGCCAGCGCGGCGGCGATGGACAAACGCTTCATGGACCGTCCTCCCGGGCGCGCCGCTTCTGGGTGCGGTCGCGACATGCGCGACCACATTAGCGCGCGGCATGGCGACGGCTAGACCTGCCGCAATGGCAAGCAGGCCGATCGCGGCAGAAGACGTGCAGGCTGGGGCTGGCGGGAAAACACAGCAGCCGCGGAGGGGGCCCCGCGGCTGTGTTGTGTTGCTTGCATCCAACGCGCCCAAGGGCGCGGGCTGGAGGCGTCTCCTCCCCGAAACGCGCAATGACATCACCGCACGGCTGTCACAAAGTCAAGGGCCGGCGCCCCAAACGCATGCACTTCGGCGCCTGTTTTCGCGCCACCGGTCAGGCGGGGTCCAATGCCGCGCGAAATCCGCGGGAGAGGGCATTATCGGCCTCAAACACGAATTCCGCCGCAAAGACGCCTGCGGGGCCGGCGCCGAGGGCGGCGGCGGCGGCGCAGGCCTCAGGGGCCCGGTGGGCGGGGACGTAGAACGCGGCCTCCCCCGCCTGGCCAGCGCCGGCGGGGCGTCCGCCCAGACGGTCCGCCAGGGCCGCGATATCGGACTCCCGCGCCTTGCCGAGGGCGGCGCGGACGAGCTTCAAGGCCTTTCCCCGCCCGCGCGCCTCAATCTGGTCGAGGATGGCGGCGAAGGCGTCCCGCACGGCCTCTGGCCAGGGCGCGTCGCGGCTGACGGCGAGTTGCGCCTGGCTTTTCAGGATCAGGCCGTCCGACAGCGGCTTCAGGTGATTGGCCGACAGCGTGGCGCCGGTGGTGGTGATGTCGACGATCACGTCGGCGACGCCGGCGGCGGGCGCGCCCTCGGTGGCGCCGAGGCTTTCCACGATGCGGTAGTCGTCGACGCCGCGCGCGGCGAAGAACGCGTGGGCCTGGCGCACGTACTTCGTGGCAACGCGCAGGCGACGGCCCGTGCGCGCGCGCAGGGCTTCGCCCACTTCGTCGAGATCGGCCATGGTGGTCACGTCGATCCACGCACTGGGCGCAGCCACCACGAGGTCCGCGCGCCCGAAGCCCAGCGGCAACACCGGCGCCACGCGCGCAAACCCCGGCCCCATCTCCCGCAGAAGGTCCTCGCCCGTCACGCCCGCATGGATCGCCCCGTCGCGCAACGCCCCGGCGATATCGCCGGCCGACAGCAGACGCACCTCGACCGACGGTCGTCCCGCCATCCGCGCGACATAGCCGCGTTGGCCATTCTCCTGCGTGACCGCGAGGCCCGCGTCGGCGAAGAACGCGAGCGTCTGCTCCTGCAGCCGGCCCTTCGACGGCAGGGCGATGGTGAGCATCGTCATGCGGCGGCCTCGTCGATGCGTTGCGGCCGCAGCGCGAACCCGATGGCGCCCCATGTCTCCGCGCCGGCGGGGCCCCCGCCCTCGCTGATCGCCACCCGGTGCAGCAGTCCGTCGTAGCGGCCCCCGCCGCCGAGGCTGGCGCGGGCGCCCAGCGTCGGCGCCTCCAGCTCGAACACGAAGCCGTCGTAGTACGCGAGGCCCCGGCCGAACCCGACCGAGAAGGTCGCCTCCGGCGCATCGGCGCCCTTGACGGCCGCCCATCGCTGCGCGGCGCGCTCGATGGCGGCCTCCAGCGGTTGGGGCGCGGCGAGGCGCGCCGCGATCGACCGCAGCGCCGCGAACGCGGCGTCGGGCTGCGCCTGTACGCCCACCGCTTCGACGATGGCCGCAAGCGCCGCCTTGTCGGGCGGCGGCGCCGCCGCAGCGCCGCCCTTGTCGCGCAGGCGCTGGGCGATTTCAGCCACCGAGCGCCCGCCGACGACGGGAATGCGCGCATCCGCCAACATCGCCGCCACCGCCGTTTCCGCTTCCGCCTCCGGCATCGCCGCCAGCGCCTGACCCAGCGGGTGGCGGGTCTGCGGGGAATCCAGCGCGGCCGCGGCGAGCGCCGCCGACAAGCCACCGGGGCGCGCGAAGGCGCGCTTGAAGCGGCGCGACCACGCCTCCGCCAGCGCGCACGACTCCACCAGCGCCTCGAACACCGCCACGTCCCCGAGTCGCAGCGTCGGCGCCGCCCCGGCCGACCGCGCCGCCTCCCAGGCCGCGATGGTGACCTCCGCCTCGCGCGCATCCAGCGCCGCACGGGGCCCGAAGCACTCCACGCCGATCTGGCGGAATTCGGTTTCGCGCGCGGGATCGTTCTGCCGGCGGAAGACGAGGCCGTCGTAGGCCACCGCGAACGGCGCGCCCCAGTCAGCGTCCTTGAGCGCCACGCGCACCGCCGGCGCCGTCATGTCCGGACGCAGGCACAGCGCGTCCTCGTCGCCGGCGATCAGGAACGCGCGCTGGCGCAGGTCCTCCCCCGCCAGCTCGAGGTAAAGCCCCGCCGGTTGCAGCACGGGCGGATCGATCCAGCGGCCGCCCAGCCCGGTGACGGCCCGGCGGAGCGCATTGGCGGCGCCCGTCATGACCGTCGTCGCCCCGCGGCTTCGCGGTAGCGCAGCATCTGCGCCCCCAGCACGCCGTCCACGATGGGCGCGAGCGAAGCAAGGCCCGCCGGCGCATAACCGCCGACGGCGTACGTGAGCGTGACAGTCGTGCTCGGCCCGTCGGCGACGAACGCCACCGTCATCGCGCCGCTGACCGCCATTTCCTGCAAGGGCCCAAGCCCACCGGCGAAGCGGATCGTCTCGCCGGGGGCGGCGTACACCACCGCCATGTGGCGCACGAAGCCGCGGTCCTTGAGCTTCTCGCACCAGCAGCCATCGGCGCGCGGCGTGATCGACATATTGGCGGCGTCGCCGCTGAACGTGTGGTCGGACTCCCACCACGAGGCGATGTCGATGAAGCGGCGATACGCCTCCTCCCGCTGCACGGGCACGGAGACGACCTGCTTCACCACGAAGCCCGTCGGCGCGCTGGCGACCACCTCCGCCTGTGCGGGGGCCGCCAACAGCCACGCGGCGAAGAATGCGGATGTCAGAGCGCGCAGCATGGGCGTCCTTTCTGCGGTTCAGTCCGCCGCGATCATGGCCGTGACGGCCGCGACCAGCTGATCCTGCGGCACGGTGACCTGCACCTCGCGCCGGCCCTGGGTGTAGGCGTCGCGGTCGGCGGCGCGGCCGGCGAGATCGGCGCCGGCGCGAAGATCCTTCAGTGTAACGGCCTGCGCCGCGCGCTCGTCCCCGCCCACGATCACCGCCACGCGGGCCTGGCGTTTGTCGGCGTACTTCAATTGCGCCTTCGGACCGGAGCCGCCGAGATACACCTCCGCGCGCACCCCCGCCCCGCGCAGGCGCGCGGCGTAAGCGAAGCAGTCGGCCATGGCGTCTGCGTCGAACGGCAGCGCCACCACGAGCGGATCGGCGTCCATCACGTCACGCTGCGCGGCGAGCGCGGCGGCGAGCCGGCTTACGCCCACGGAGAACCCGGTGGCGGGAATGGGCTGGCCCTTGAAGCGCGAGACGAGATCGTCGTAGCGGCCGCCGCCGCCGACGGAGCCGAAGCTCGCCCCGTCGCCGCCGACCAGCTGGGCCTCGAAGACCGCGCCGGTGTAGTACTCAAGGCCGCGCACGATCGTGGGATCGATGGCGCATTTGGCTTCCGGCACGCCGAGCGCGTCGATCACGTCGACGATCGCCGCCAGCTCCTTCAGCCCGGCGACGCCTTCCTCCGCGCCGCCCACAACCGCCTCCAGCGCCGCCAGCGTCTCGCTGCGACGGCTGCGGCCGGCCTGCACGAAGGCCAGCACGCGATCCGCTGCGGCCGGCGCGAGGCCCGCGCCCTTGGTGAAATCCCCGGACTCGTCCTTGCGCCCGTCCCCGAGCAAGAGGCGCACGCCCTCGATCCCGAGCCGGTCGAGCTTGTCCACCGCCCGCAGAACGCCCAGCCGCGCCGTCGGCGCCACGCCGGCGGCGTCCATCACGCCATTCAGGAGGCGGCGCGTGTTCACCTTGATCGAGACGGCGTCGACGCCGAGAGCGGCGAACGCCGCCGCCGCCATGGCGATCATCTCGGCGTCCGCGGCGGGGCTTGCGGAGCCTACGGTGTCGGCGTCGCACTGCCAGAACTCGCGGAAGCGGCCGGGGCCCGGCTTCTCGTTGCGCCAGACCGGCCCTGCGGCGCAGCGGCGGTAAGGCTTGGGCAGGGTGTCGTAGTTCTCGGCCACGAAGCGCGCGAGCGGGGCGGTCAGGTCATAGCGCAGCGCGAGCCATTGCTCGTCGTCGTCCTGCAGGGCGAACACGCCCTCGTTCGGTCGATCCTGATCGGGCAGGAATTTGCCGAGCGCGTCGGCGTACTCGAACGCGGACGTCTCCAGCCGCTCGAAGCCCCAGGCCTCGTACACCGCGAGCACTCGCTCCACGATGGCGCGTTCGGCGGCGAGGTCCGCCCCGCGCCGGTCGATGAGCCCGCGCGGACGGCGCGCCTTGGGACGGAAATCGGCCATGGGCGTGTGCTACCGGAACCCATGGCCCCCGGCAACGCCGCTCCCCGGCGGCCCCCGTTACGGCGCGGCGGGCCTGCCGTCCATGAGGCGCAGAAGGCCCAGAAGGCTCTTGATGGTGAACCACGCCATGACGAGGAACCCGGCAAGACCGATGAGCCACATGAGCGGATACCCGATCAGCACGATCTTCAGGATGGTCGCGGGAATGGCGAGCAGGAACAGCGCCACGCCCCAGAAGAAAGCCGCCATGAACAGCCGCAGCTGGGCGTCGAAATGCGAGCGCGCGACGTCGGACGCGCCGGCGCGATTGAGCCACGCCACCACCGCCCCCAGCGGGGCGAACACGGCGAACGTGGGGATGCTGAGCAGGAAGAACCCGTAGGCCGCGAACGCCGCGGGCCGCCGGTCTGTCGTCGGCTCAAAAAAGACGTTGCTCATCGTGGGGCCTCCTCTGCCCTCGCCCGCCAAGAACGGTGCGGAGGGCGTCAGAGTTCCCCCGTGCGCCGCCGCGGTTCCGGGCCGCACGCGTCGCACGGGAGATCGGCTGAGGGACGGGCCGGACCGGTCAACCCGCGTACTTGATGGAGCAACCATAGGGCGGCGCCGCGGCCACGGCCGGCGCCCGGCCGGCGCGGACGGCCGTCAGGGCCTCGCGCACGTAATTGCGCGCGCCGGTGAGGGTGGCGCGGTCGGCGCTGGGCTTGTCGTCGATGGCGCCCTGGTAGACCACGCGGCGGTCCGGACTGATGACGTACATGTGCGGCGTGGTGCGCGCGCCGTAAAGGCGACCGACATCGCCGCTCGCGTCGAGCAGAATGGCGGTCGGCGCCGCGTTGCGGCTAGCGGAGAGCTGGTTGGCCTGCGCGCCGGTGACGTGGCCCTGCTTGCCCGGCGCCGAGGAGATCACCGACAGCCACACCGCGCCGGCCGCCGCGGCTTCCCGTTGCAGGGCCTGCATGTTGCCGGAGTCATAGTGCTTTTTCACGAACGGGCACTGGTCGTTGGTCCACTCCAGCACCACCGTCTTGCCGGCGAATTCTTCCAGGGAGCGGGTGCGACCGGCGGCGTCCACCACCTGGAACGCCGGCGCCGCCGCGCCCGATTGCACCGCCTGCGCCGGCTTCGGCGCCAGCGCGACGCCCGCGCCCGCGATGACAGCCGCCGCCGCGAGGCCCATCACCACCCGCCGGCGACCGGCCTTCGTCTTGTCCATGCTCATCGTGCTGCCTCCAGTTTTGCGCCATCGCCGGCGACCAAGTCGATCAACAGTTGCTCGGTGAGAAGCTGCGGCAGGATCCGCGGCTCCGTCGCGCCCGGTGCGTAGTAGAGATAGAGCGGCACGCCGCTGCGTCCATGGGCGGCGAGTTCGCGCGCGATCACAGGATCGCGCGCCGTCCAATCCGCCTTGAGGGTGGTGACGCCGGCGCGCGCGAACGCGTCCTGCACCGCCGGCCGGGACAGGGCCACCGCCTCGTTGGCCTTGCAGCTCACGCACCATGCGGCGGTGAAGTTCACGAACACCGGGCCGCCTGCGGCCGTGAGCTCGGCCACGCGCTCCGGGGACCAGGCGTCCGCCGCCGCGGTCTGGGCGGCCTGCGCGTCGGGCGCGATCACCAGCGGCCGCCAGGCCAGCGCCGCCACCGCCACCACCGCCACCACGCCCGCCACGCGCCAGGCGCCGCCCTGCCGCAGGCCCCAGACCAGGAATGCCGCCGCCACGAACAGCGACAGCAGCGCCGCCGCCCCGCCCGCGCCGGTCTGCACCGTGTGCACCCACACGAGCCATACCGCCGCGCCGAACATCGGGAACGCCAGCGCCTGCCGGAAGCGCTCCATCCACGGGCCGGGCCGCGGCAGACGCCGGTGCAGCGCCGGCGCGAACGACAGCGCCGTGAACGGGGCCGCAAAGCCCGCGCCGAGGCCCGCGAACACCGCCAGCGAGGCCGCAGGCGGCTGCGTGGCCGCCCAGCCCAGCGCGCCGGCCATGAAGGGCGCGGTGCACGGCGTCGCCGCGATCACCGCCAGCGCGCCCGTGAAGAAGGCGCCTGCGTCCCCGCCCTTGCCGGCGAGGCTGGCGCCCAGGTTCTGCGGGCCCGCGAACTCGAACGCGCCGACGAGGTTGAGGCCGATGACGAAGAACAGCAGCGCCAGCGCCGCGATCACGGCGGGCTCCTGCAGCTGGAAACCCCAGCCCACGGCGGCGCCTGCCGCCTGCAGGCCGATGAGCGCGAGCGCGAGCGCAAGGAACGTGGCCATCACGCCGGCGAAGAAGAGCGCCCCGTGCCGCTGGGCGACGCCGGCCTGCACGCCGCCCGCCAGCGACAGCGCTTTGATCGACAGCACCGGGAACACGCACGGCATCACGTTGAGGATGAGGCCGCCCACAAAGGCCGCCGCGATGGCCGCCAGCAGGCCGCCGAGCCCGCCCCCCGAACCTGCCGCGGAACCGCCGCCGCCCGCGACGCCAGACGCGGAGGGCGGCGGCGCCGACCCGGCCCATTGTGCGGCGACCGCCGCCGGCAACGGCCCCTCCACGGGCGGGGCGCCGAACATGAAGGCCCGGCGCACCCAGCGCCCGCCCTCCTCGATCTCCGCCACCAGCAGGCCATCGCCGCGGGCGCCGTCGGCCTGGAACGACAGCGACAGCGGCGCCTCGATGGCGACCCCGCCATCGCCGATGGCGGCCTTCTGGGCGCCTGCGTGATCGATCAGGGACTGGCTGTAAGGGAAATACGCGGGATTGCGCAGACGCCGCGCGTTGACCGCGTCCGTGATCGGGTTGCCTGGATCGCGCGCCTTCGGGAAGGCGACGCGCACGGCGTCCGTGGCGGCGAACTCGAAGCCCAGCGCCGTCAGCGGCGACGGCAGCGCCGCGATCGCCGCGGCGGCCAGCGGCGCGCCGCGCGCGTCGTCGCCGCCGCCAGCGCGGATGGGAAGATCGACCGTGAGCGTCGCGGTCTCGGGGATGCAGATCTCGTCGCAGACCAGCCAGTCGACCTTCGCCGTCAGGCGCGCGCTCTGGCCGCGGAAATCCGCCGGCGCCGTCACGGCGAACGGATACAGGATCTCCCCGTCGTGCACGTAGGTGGTGATGGGGCCGAGGCGCTCCACGCGGGGCGCGGGGTGCAGCAACGGGCCGACGGCGAAGCCCGGCGGCAGGGTCCAGGTCACCTCGGTCGCGAGCCCGGAATCCCCGGGATTGATCCAGTAGGTGTGCCACCCGTCGCGGACCTTCTGGCGCAGCACGAACGTCACCGTCTCGCCCGGCGCGGCGGCGGTGCGCGCGGGGACGATCTCGGTCTCCACGTTCTCGGTGCGGACGGGGGCGGCGCCGGCAGCGCCGCCCGAGGCGAGGCCCAGAAGGACCGCCGCGGCGGCCATCGCGGCGAGGCTTCGCACTGCTCTACCCATGCTCATGGCCCGATCCTCATAGGCCGCGACTTAGACACTCCCCGACCGCTTCGCCAGTGCGTTCGCCCCATCGTGACCGGCGGTTACAAGCCGCAGGGTCCACGCTAGGCTCCGTCCAGATGAGGAGGACGCCACCGTGACACGGATCAACCGACAATGGCGGCTCAAGCGCCGGCCCGAAGGCGCCATCGCCGACGGGGACCTGGAACTCGTGGAAACCCCGGTTCCCCCGCTCCCGCCCGCGCACGTCCTCGTGCGGACGCTCTACCTCTCGCTCGACCCCACCAACCGCATCTGGATGAGCGACATGGACCAGTACATGCCGCCGGTGGAGATCGGGGAGGTCATGCGCGGCGGGGCGGTGGGGGTGGTGGAGGAATCCGCCGATCCCAACGTGCCGGTGGGCGCCATCGTCGCGCCCATGCTGGGCGGCTGGCAGGACTGGCACCTCACACCCGGCGCCATGGTGCGCCAGATCCCGCCGGTTCCCGGCCTTCCGGTCACTGCGTTCATGTCCGTGGTGGGGCTGACGGGCTGGACCGCCTACTTCGGCCTGCTCGACATCGGCCAGCCCAAGCCGGGCGAAACGGTGGTGGTCTCGGCGGCCGCTGGCGCGGTGGGCTCCGTCGTCGGACAGATCGCGAAGCTGAAAGGCGCACGGGTGGTGGGCATCGCGGGCGGGCCGGCGAAGTGCCGCTGGATCGTGGACGAACTGGGTTTCGACGCCGCCATCGACTACCGCAGCGAAGACGTGGGCGCAGCCCTCGACCGCCACTGCCCCGCCGGCGTCGACGTGAACTTCGAGAACGTCGGCGGCGGAATCATGGATGCGGTGCTGGCGCGGATGAACAATTTCTCCCGCATGCCCCTGTGCGGCCTGATCTCCACGTACAACGACGCCGGCGAGCGCAAGGGCCCGTCGAACTTCCAGCAGATCCTGATGAAGCGCATCCTCGTGAAGGGCTTCATCGTCATCGACTACCTGCCCCGTTTCGAGGAGGCCTCGCGCGATCTCGCCGCGTGGGTGCTGGAGGGCAAGCTGAAGTACAAGGTGCACGTGGACCAGGGCCTGGAAAACGCTGTCCACTCCGTCAAGCGCCTGTTCAGCGGCGACCATGACGGCAAGCTGCTGGTGCAGGTGTCGCCGGAGCCTGCTGCATGACGGGGCCGCCGGGGCAGAGCTGGTACTTCGACGACATCCCCATCGGGTACGTGCACGTCTTCGGCGCGGCGCCGCTGGCCGCCGACGACGTGGCGTTGTTCGCCCAGCGCTTCGCGCCGCACCTGCCGCTCAACCCGGAGGCCGCCGCCGCCCACGCCTCACCGCCCGCCGCGCAGGCGCACGTCTATGCGCTGTGGTCGCGCATGCTGTGGGAGGAGACGAAGTCCTGGCCCGTGCTCTCGCGCCTCGGGCAGGACGCGCTGCGCTGGTACAAAACCGCGCACGCCGGCGACGTGCTCTCCGTGCGGCTCACGTTCATGTCCAAGCAGGTCATCGGCGACGACCGCGGCATCCTCATCGCCCAGCACGACGTGCTGAACCAGGCAGGCGAACTGGTGATGAGCCTGATGACGCGCACGGTGGTGCGCCGGACCCGGACCTAGACCGCAGCGGCGGCCTCGTCCGCCCGCCTGCAGGCGTGATCGGCTTCACGGCGCACCACCTCCAGCGCCGCCTCCACAACCTCCACGCCCGCGCCGCGGCGCACGCCCTCCTCCGACAGCAAGCGCCGCCACAGCCGCCCGCCCGGCTTGCCGTGGAAGAGGCCCAGCATGTGGCGCGTCATCGCGTGCAGCGGCGCGCCCTCCGCCAGCCGCGCGGCGATGTAGGGCAGGTAGCTGCGCACCGCGGCGATAGCGTCGGGCGCGGGCGCCTCTGCGCCGTACACGCTCGGGTCCACCGCCAGGAGCTCGGCGGGCGTCTTGTACGCAGCGCGCCCGAGCATCACGCCGTCGACGCCGTGACGTTCGGCCTGGGCGTGCGCGAGGCTCTCCAGCCCGCCGTTGAGGACGATGGTCAGCTCCGGCCGCGCCGCCTTAAGCCGGCGCACGAGGCCATAGTCCAGCGGCGGCACATCGCGGTTCTCCTTCGGCGACAGCCCCGTGAGCCACGCCTTGCGCGCATGCACGATGAACGTGATGCAGCCCGCGCGCGCAACGTGCCCGACGAAGTCGAACAGCGCATGCTCCGGGTCCTGGTCGTCGACGCCGAGGCGGCACTTCACGGTGACGGGAACGGCGGGCGCGGCCTCCTGCATCGCCGCGAAGAGATCGGCGACCAGCGCGGGCTCGCGCATCAGGCACGCGCCGAAGCGCCCGCTCTGCACCCGGTCCGACGGGCAGCCCACGTTCAGGTTGATCTCGTCATAGCCCAGAGCCGCGCCGATGGCCGCTGCCTGCGCCAGCCGCCCCGGATCGCTCCCGCCCAGCTGCAACGCCACCGGATGCTCCACGGGCGAAAACCCCAGCAGCCGAGCGCGGTCCCCATGCACCACGGCGTCCGCGGTCACCATCTCGGTGTACAGCAAGGCCCGACGCGTCAACGCCCGATGGAACGCCCGGCAATGCCGGTCCGTCCAATCCATCATCGGGGCCGTGCAGAATTGGCGGTCTAACTGCTTCATTTCATTGCTTGTTTCAGCGACAATCCGTCCAGTGGATTATCGGGCGGGCTTCGGCCGCATCGAGTTAAATCAAGGACTTGCTTCGCGCAAACCGCATTGTTCGAGCGCCTTTATCGATTTCAGCGTGGCGCGCCGCCGCCCGCCGATGACCGCAATGCGATCGGCTTCCGACGCATACTTCAACGCATCCCGCCGGCAGTCACTCGCCGCTTCCCGCCGCTCGCGAAACGACCGGCTGAAACGTCCGCCGGCCTGGGGTGCGGCTCCAGGAAAAAGGCCGTCTCCATTTTCCGCCGGACGCGTCGTTAGCGAAGTCGCGGCTTGGGTCCGATCTCTCCCGCCTCGACCCAGTTGCGCAGACGCTTCAGCCATTGAGAGAGGGCCTGGAGCTGCCTTCGTTTTTCCTCAACGGCGGCGAGACGCGCCTCCATCGCCCGCAGCTTCTGCGCTTTCGTCAGCCGCCCACCTTCCCAAGCGTCCATCAGCGCGGCGATCTCCTTGAGCGAAAAGCCGAGAGACTGCGCGAGGCGAATGGCGCCGATTCGCTCGACATGGCTCTTGTCGAAGTGGCGGTAGCCGTTTCCGGGAACGCCGTCCTTCGCGCGCAACAAGCCCATGCGCTCGTAAACCCGGATGGTTGAGCGCTTGAGCCCCGTGACCTGTTCCAACTCCCCGATCCGCATCATGCCCCCTTGACTGTGCACCATGGTGCACGGTGTAGCACGCCGCCCGATGCTGGAGGAGTCGGCATGACCGAGAACGGAAAAGGATCAATTCTCATCACGGGAGCGTCGAGCGGCATCGGCCGGGCGGCGGCCCTCGCCTTCGACAGGGCGGGGTATCGGGTGTTCGCCGGCGTCCGCCGGGAGACAGATGGCCAAGCGCTCAGGCAAATCGCGTCCGCGCGCCTTCACCCCCTCATGCTCGACGTGCACGTTACCGAACACATCGTCGCGGCGAAGGCGCTGCTGGACCGCGAAGGCTCGCTGTTCGCGCTGATCAACAATGCGGGCCACAACTACGTTGCGCCGTTTGAGGCGACCGACCGGGGCAAGGCGCGCGCCCTGATGGAGACCAATCTCTTCGGCCTGGCCGCACTCACCCAGACGATGATCCCGTTGTTGCGCGCCAACGCTTCGAGGAAACGTGCAACGCACATCGTCAACGTCAGCTCAATCGGCGGATTGATAGGCATACCTTGGGAGCCTTGGTACCATACGTCGAAATTCGCGGTCATCGGGCTCTCCGAGAGCTTGCGCCACGAGCTTCGCCGCCAACACATCGTCGTCAGCGTGGTCTGCCCGGGAGGGATCAAGACGCCGTTCATCGCAAAAAGCGGCGCGGAGGCCGACAGCGCGACCCACGCCTTGGAAGACGAACACCGCGCGCTCTATGGGCCCGGCATGCGCCGGCTTTCGTCCTTGACCCGTGCTGTCGCGCGCGCCGGCTCGGACCCCGACTCCGTGGCGCGGGTGATCAAGCGCGTCCTGACCACGAACAGGCCGCGCTTCCTGAACGTGGTCGGCGGCGACGCAGCCACCATGTTGTCACTGAAACGCTGGCTCCCGGCGCATGTCTTCCACGCGTTGATCCGAGGCGTGTTCACCGATGGCGCCGGCTCTCGAGGAAAGTGACGCCGCTGGAGAAGAAAACCAATGGAAGCAGCCGCAGGGTTGGGCGCTCGGCGCTGCCGGGCTCGCGCACGCCTTTCAGCGTCACGCGCTGGACTGCGCCCGCCCCAGGAGTTCGCCGCGCGCCCCTGGATGTTCGTCGCGCCCGTTCATGCGAAGGCGCAAGGAGAGATATGGACTGCCGAGCACGGTTCACTCCGGGGCCTGGGATCGCCGTCTCAAGACGCCTGAAACGGTCAGGATCGTGAGCGACGTCACAATCCAGCCGAGCAGCGCGTACAGGGCCTTGGCGACATTCCACCCCACGGCGTCGCCCCGCGGACGGCACTGGCTTTCCTGGCGCAGATCCACCAGCGGGATGAACACGTCCGTCGCATATAGGAACGGCTGGATTTCACTGGCGCACGGCAGTTCGTCCACGAAGTTCTCCCCGCGGACCTCGTCAAGCAGCCAACCGAGCCTGGGCGGCGCGTTCGGTTCATCGGGCTGAACGATCACATCCGGCGTGTTGGTGACGTCCCGCACGAGGATGGACGCCTTGGCGCCGCCATAGACCTGATCGTAGGCCGGATCGCCAAACCGCACGAAGCCGAACACGGTGCCCCGGTTGGCGACTTCGGCGCCCACCCAGCCGAGCAGAAGGCAGCTGGCGAACGTCGCCAGGGCGTTGCGCGTGTACAGGCCGTGACCGAACAGGTGATGGTAGAGCGCGTTCAGCATCCACGGACCGTAGATGACCAGCGCAAGCAGGCCCGCGAGCGTGGCGCAGACCGTCCAGCCCTGGGGCCACATGCCCACGCCGGCGAGCACGCCCGCGATGACCGCCAGCGCAAGCACGAGACCGACGACGGGACGCCACCCGCGACCAAGCGCCGTTTCCTGCCAGTCGCGCGCCGCAAGCCGGCCCTCGATGTGGAGACGGTCATGGTCGATCACGCGGGCGTCGTCGAGGCGACCGGCGCGCCGGTAGACATGCGCCAGCTGGGCGTGCGGCTGCGAATCGAACGCATTGAGCCGGTCGGGGCCGCGTTCGGTGTCGTCGAACTGGAGCCGCAACCAGTCTTTCCGCTTCCGGCCCCGCTGCTCTGCGTCCCGCACCGTCGGGCCGCCATATTGCGCTTTCGCCCCTGCGGACGACGGCTCGTCGCCGATGGCGCCCGTATCCAGATGTTCGTAGGAAAAGCCCCCAAGCTTCAGCTTGACCACATCGTCGCCCCAGGCCCGGCCGAAGTCGTCGTCGAACATCGCCGCGCGGGCGCCGGTGAGGTCCACCGGCAGGCGCACCGGTCGCGATTGCGGCAATCCCTTCCTCACCGCGGCGGGCACGGAGACCGCCTGCATGTTCGGGAGCGCCCCCTCCACCGGCCAATCGTTGGCCTTCGCATGACGCGCGGACGACCCGGCGGGGAAAACGAACGGCTTGTCGAAGGCCAGCGCCATCTCCGCTTCAGGGATGTCCGCCACCTGGTCTTCCAGCATGTCCACCGCGCCGTTGGGATGAACCCTGAACACGCTATGGAACAGGTGACCGGCATACGCGACGGTCGCCCGCGCCCTCGTCTCGCCGTCGGCGCGTTCGACCAGGAGTGGCTTGACGAGACCGGCGCGGTCCTCGCGCGCGTCCTTCTGGAAGGGCATTTCGTCGGCGTCGTCGATCAACAGGAACGGGCCGCCGTCGCCCCACACGTGGGCGCAGAAGAAGCGCAGGTAATCCTTGATCTGCTCATCCGTCTCAAGCCTGAGCGGCGACGGCGAGCGGGCGTTGAAGGCGTGGATCGGCTGGGCTTCGCCGGAGAGGCTGATCGCCTTCGCCCATCCGTCCCAGAGCCAGGCCTGCAGCGCGCGGCCCTTGGGATGTTCCACGATCGCCTGCAACAGCAGCCAGCCCGGATAGAACGCGAGATCCCGGGCGCGCAGATCGCGGACGGCGAAGGCCCCCGCGACGGCGTCGCGGGCGCGTCCGTCCTCGGCGCCGGTCAGGGTTCGCCAGGGGCCGCGCAGCCAAACGGCCCCCGGCCAGGGATTGGCGTAGCGCAAACCTCCGCCATAGAGCGTGCGCCGCCACGAGAGCGGCTGGGCCTTGAGGGGACGGTCCTCGACCATCTCCACCATGCCGCCCGGGAAAATCCGGAACTCGCTTTCGAAGAGGTTGCCGCCATAGTCGATAAGCGCCTTCGTCCGCCACGTGTCGCCGTCGCGCGTCACGGCGCCGGACAGGGCCTGCCTGTACTCCTGCGCATCGGCGGGTATGCCCCAGAAGGAGAGCTCCTGCGGCGCGCGGATCATGCGGAAGGCGCCCTCGTCCCCCCATACGTGCGCGCTGAAAAACTCGAGGTAGGCGCGCACCGTTGCGTCGTTGAGCACGATCTTGTGGCGCTGGTTGAACTCATGGATCGGCGGCGAGAGGCCGTTCAAGTCGATGACCTGACGGCGCCCGTTCCACAGCGCCGCAGCGACGCCCTCGGGGTAACGGAGTTCGAGGAGCTTCCAGCCCGGGTAGAATGGCAGCGCAACCGCGCGCGCGGCGAGGGCGTGCCCCGTGCGCCTCGCGTCGCGCGCGATGGAGAGCGTGGGTTTGTCGGGGCCGCTGGCGCGGGCGACCGTGAGGCCGCCGGAGAACACTGTGCCCTTGAAGTCGAGACTGCCGCGCTCGCCGAATTTCAGGCCGTTCAGCCGCGTCTCTCCGCCCACGCTCATCGAGCTCAGACGTATCCGTCCGCTGGCGCTCGCCTGCACGGAAAACTCCCCGCCCACCTCGCTTCCCATGGCGTCGATGCACCATCCGGTGCTGCGGACGCGCACATCGTCTAGCCGCAGGTTGCCGCCGATCTTGCAGTTCTGCATGAAAAGCTGACTGCCCAGATCGACGTCGTTGAGGTTCAGCGAACCGCTGATTTGGCTATGCCCCAAGGCTAGGCTGGCGGAGTCTCCCGAAACGATGGTGAAACGGGATTTTTCGACCAGAAGGTTTTCCCCGACGGCCACAGAGGACAAATAGATCTGGGCGGCGCGCACGGCGGAGAACGTGGCCGAGTGCGCGATCCTCGCGCCGGCGCCATTGATCTGCCGGCCTTCGACGTCCCTGAACACAAGATCGCCGCCGACGGCGGCGTTGAAGATGATGATGTCGCCGAGGGCGTCGCCGGCGTTCCCGGCGGATTTTTCTTGCGGGGCGTTGACCTTGAGTTCGCTGAGCCGGACCGCTTGGGAGACCCGCAGGTCCGGCGCATAGAGCCCGCCAAAAAGTTCGGTCCGGCTCGAAATCTCAAGATCGCCGTCGACCTGGGCGCCGCCGAACTCCAGCGCATAGCCGCCGAGCCCGTCGAAGGATGCGCCACTGGCGTAGAACGCCCCGAGCCGCGCCATGCGCAGTAGGACGACGCCCTTCGCGCGAAACTTGAGGTCGGCGAAGCCGGCCTCACTGCCCTCGAAGCAGCGCACGGCCTTGCCGATCTCCGCCATGAAGCCGTTGAGCGCGATGGTCTGGTCAGGGTCGCTCTCGCGTCGCGGCTTCCGGTGCGGGCGCAGGTCCGCGCCGGCCAGCCACAGTTCGCCGTGGACGCGGGCGTTGTACAGCCTGACGACGCCCTCCGAGATGAACGGCTGACCGGCCGTGGCCCCCTTCTGGAAGAGCCCGCCGAGCATGATCGAGCGTTCGACCACCGCCAGGTCGAAGCGCAGGCTGTAGGGGCCGTCGGCGCACACGTGCGCGCCGTTCATGAACACCGAACCGCCGATGCGCACCTGCGATGCGTCGACCCCGCCGAACGCCCTGAACCCGGGCTGCAGCATCAGCGAGCCATGGATATCCGCGCCGACCAGCCCGAGGGCCGAGGGCGATTTGCGGTTGCTGTAGTCCTGATCGGGATCGTAGGGCGGCGCGCAGAAAGTGGCATTGCCGGCGGTCAGGTCGCCCTCGATCCGCGCCCCCCGGAGATCGACTTGCGCGCGCCCCTCCGCCGCCTCCCCGTACATGCAGCCCGTGCCCTGTCCGTCGGCCTCCGCGCTCGCGACGCCGGACAGGTCGACCGGTCCGCGCACGTGCACCGCCTCGGCGTTGATGCGGGTGATCCGGCAATCCTTCAACGTCAGCGTCGCGATGTCCGCCGCACGCAGCCCGACCTCTTCCTTCAGGACGCAATTGCGCAGGATGATGGCGCCGAGCGGACCGCCGTCCGGCCGGCGGCCGTTGGAAAGGTCAAGCGCGCCGGTGACGATCGCGCCGATGACCTCCACGCGCGCCGGCGCCAGGCGGACGCCCGATGCGGCCCCGTCGATGGACAGACCCAGCACGACGCGGCGGAGCACATCTGCACGGATCTCGACCGACGGCTCCCCTTTTTGGCGTTCGTCAGGTCCAAAGACAGCCTTGTCGCCAGCCTCGATCCGCTCGACCAGCGTGCGTTCGTGTTCCGTCAAGTCCATGGCGTCCCCCCGTCGCCGGAAGAGTGCAGTCCCGTCCCTGGGGGATCAAGCGTCGATTTCCGGGGGGCGTCCGCCCGCCGGTTTCCCGTTGGGGCGCATCCCGATCCGCAGCGTTCGCCGGCGCGCCTCTACCGCCGGGCGCACATCACGTCGTGGCCCGCCTTGACGGGCGAAAGCGCGTCCTCGCGCACCGCCCACCACTCGATGGCGCAGGCGCGGTCCGTGATGGCGATGCGGCACTCGAGCGCCGGCGCGCGGGGGCTGCGTTCGCGCGCCTCAAGGCAGCGGAAGCCGTTGGCCTCCAGATCGGCGCGCGCCGCCGCGAGCGGCTTGCCGTCGATGCGGGCGGCGATGCGCGCGCGCAGGGCCTCGCCGTAGGCGGCGGCGTTCACGCCGCGCCAGGCCCCGAAATCGAGCCCGCCCGCGGCCACGCCTTCGGGCGGGACGGCGCCCATATCGACGCCGAGCGACGACGGCGGCGGCACCTTGCCGTGATCGCGCTGGAACAGGCCCTCCTGGGCGTGCGCCGCGCCGAAAAGCGCCAGCGCAACCAGCGCCGCAGCCGTCACCCGCATGCCGATCTCCTCACCCCGTCCGCTTCCACGTGGACCCGGTGGGGTTGTCCATAACTTCCACGCCCCGCGCGGCAAGTGCGGCGCGCAGCCGGTCGGCCTCGGCCCAGTTGCGCGCCTGGCGGGCGGCCACCCGCTCGGCCACCAGCGCGTCGATTTCGGCGGCGTCGTCGCCCGTGCGGAACCACGCCTCCGGATCGGCCCCCAGCACGCCCATCAGGGCGCCGGCGCCGCGCAGGGCCCGGCCCAGGCGCGCGAGCGCCGCAGGATCGTTCGACTTGTTGGCCTCGCTGGCGAGCGCAAACAGCACGGCCATCGCCTGCGGCGTGTTCAGGTCGTCGCACAGGGCGGCGCGGAAGTCCGCCGGCGCGTCCGCCGTATCCGGCGGCGCCGCCACGCTCAGCGCGTCGATCCGCCGGAGCGCGCCGTAGAGGCGGTCGAGCGCGGCGCGCGACTGCTCAAGCAAGGCCGCCGTCCAATCCAGCGGCGCGCGATAGTGCGCCGACAAAAGCGCCCAGCGCAGCACCTCGCCCGGCCACGCCTCCAGCAATTCGTGCACAAGCACGACGTTGCCGAGGCTCTTGGACATCTTCTCCCCCTCCATGTCGAGGAAGCCGTTGTGCAGCCAGAAGCGCGCCAGCGGCTTGCCGCTTGCGCACTCGGACTGGGCGATCTCGTTCTCGTGGTGGGGAAACACAAGGTCGACGCCGCCGCCGTGGATGTCGATGGTCTCGCCCAGCGTGGCGCGGATCATGGCGGAGCATTCGATGTGCCAGCCGGGCCGGCCGGCGCCGAACGGCGAGGGCCACGACGGCTCGCCCGGCCGCGCCCGTTTCCACAACGCGAAGTCCGCCGGATGGCGCTTGTCGCTCTCGGCCTCCACGCGCGTGCCGGAGACCATCTCGTCGAGCGTGCGGTTGGAGAGCTTGCCGTAATCGCCGTGCGCGGGCACATCGAACCACACGCTCGTCTCGCCTTCGTAGGCGAAGCCCTTGCCCACCAGATCGCCGATCACGGCGCTCATGGCGTCCACGTGCTGGGTGGCGCGCGGCTCGTGCGTGGGCGCGAGGTTGCCGAGGGCGGCCATGTCGTCCCGGTAGAACGCCTCGTAGCGCGCAGTGAGCGCGGTGATCGGCTCGCCCAGCTCCGCCGCACGCGCGATGATGCGGTCGTCGATGTCGGTTATGTTGCGCGCGTAGAGCACGTGCTCTTCCCCGTAGGCGGCGCGCAGCAGCCGGAACAGCACGTCGAACGCCACCGGCGGGCGGGCGTTGCCGATGTGGGCGAAGTTGTAGACCGTGGGGCCGCACACATACATCGTCACCCGTGCGGGATCGGCGGGCGCGAAAAGCTCCTTCGCGCGGGTGAGCGTGTTGGTGAGGCGGATGTCCATGGCGTGATGGTTACCGTCAAGAGTGCGGGGCTCGCCTCGAGGGCGGAGCGATAGCCGGGCGCACCCTATAGCGGTTGTGCGCCGCAGCAATCTACCCGATTTCCCCGTGCGTTTCCCCGCGCGGCAGGGTGGACAAATCGCGCCGGGCTCCACACGTTGACAGTGTTCAAGACCAAAACGCGGCCCGGTGTGGCCCCGAACAGGATGCCCGCCCCCATGGACGGATCGACCAAGCCCCGGACGCCGCTCGCGCCCGTCGCGCGCAAGCCTTCCCGCGAGGAGGCCATGGAGGCCGTGCGCACCCTGCTGGCGTGGGCGGGCGACAATCCCGCCCGGGAGGGCCTGAAAGACACCCCCAAGCGCGTCGTGGACGCCTTTGACGAGTGGTACGCCGGCTACGACGCCGACCCGGCCGCCGAGCTCGCCCGCACCTTCGAGGAGGTGGCCGGCTACGACGACATCGTCATGCTCAAGCACATCGACGTCGAAAGCCACTGCGAACACCACATGGCCCCCTTCATCGGCAAGGCGTTCGTGGCCTACATGCCGACGACGAAAGTGGTCGGCATCTCCAAGATCGCCCGGGTGGTGGAGATGTTCGCCAAGCGCCTGCAGACCCAGGAAACCATGACCGCCCAGATCCTGGAGGCGCTGGACAGCGCCCTTTCCCCCCACGGCGTGGCGGTGCTGATCGACGCCGAGCACCAGTGCATGACGACCCGCGGCGTGCGCCACAAGGACGTGACCACCGTCACCACCCAGTTCAGCGGCGTGTTCAAGACCGACGCCGAACTCAGGAACAGGTTCCTCAAGCTCGCCGGCTACGGTTGACCGATCTTAAACTTGCGCGGCCGGCGCGATCGGGTGCAGTCTATGGTCCCGGCCGCGCGCAACAGGACAGAGTGACGCGGCAGGCACATTCGAGGCCGTACAGAGAGAGGCCGACCATGACGATGGCTGCCGCCGTTTATTCTGGCGAAGACCGCGTAACCTGCGCCACCCCCGCCCCCACCCGCAAACGGGGCGTCACCCGCATCCCCCGCTGGAAGTACGAAGCGCTCCGCCGCGCGATCCACCGCGTGGTGGTCTCCGCCGGGCGCAGGGGCGCCACGCTCGACGAGCTGATCGAGGAGGCCCCCCGCTTCCTCACCGAGGACGAGCGTGCGGAGTTGGGCTCCGTGCCGTGGCACGTGACCACCGTGAAGCTGGATCTGGAAGTGCGGGGCGAACTGGCCCGTCTCGACGGGGCGACGCCGCTGCGCCACGTCCGCGTGCTGCGCGACGCCGCCTGACCGCATCGCCTCACCGGCCCGGTCCGACCGCTCGCCCGCGCCGCGGGATCGGTGCTACGGTCCGCCGATGAGTCCGATCTTCCACCCGCGCGGGGACGCAGCCGCCGTCGAGCGCGGCGCGCAGCTGATGCCGGCCTTCGACCGCGACGGCCTGATCCCCGCCATCGCGCAGGACGCCGACACCGGCGCCGTGCTGATGCTGGCGTGGATGAACGCCGAAGCGCTCGCGCGCACGCTGGAGACGGGCGCCGCCACGTACTGGTCGCGCTCCCGCCAGGCGCTGTGGGTGAAGGGCGAGACGAGCGGCCATGCCCAGACCGTGGTGGACGTGCGCGTGGACTGCGACCAGGACGCCATCCTGCTGCGCGTGCGCCAGACAGGGGCGGCCTGTCACACGGGCGCGACGACCTGTTTCTACCGGGCCGTGACGCCCGACGGGGCGCTGGTACCCGTAACGGAGCGCTGACCATGGCCGAACGTTTTGAACGTCACCGCCAGCCCTGGACGCACGACGAACTGCAGCGGCTGCACCAGTTCGCGAAGAAGGGCATGTCCCTCAAGGCCATCGCCAAAGCGCTCACGCGCAGCGAGGAATCCGTGAAGGACCGCGCCAAGGCCGACGGCCTCTCCATCGCCAAGCTGCGGTAGCCGCCGTCGGCTCGTTGGCGATACATGCCCCAATCACAGCCTTCGCGGGGCCCTACTCGGGAACTCCGAGCGCGCGCTGGCGCTCATCAATAAGTCTAGCGATCCTGCGGTGTTGCTCAAGCATGGTCCTGACGCCTATCCTTCGCGACTCCGTGAAATAGGACCGATACAGAAGAATGTTTCGGAATCGCCGGGTCTTTATCGAAGGAGGCTCCACGAAAGCGATCCGATCCTTGGGGAGCCACGGGATGGCGACCTCGCGGTCCAGCCCCTGCTCTTGAAAAATGCTGCGCATATCGAAGTCGTCGACCAGCATCGGGTCGGAGAACATATACGTGATCTGGAACTCGTCTGCCTGCAACACAAGCAAGTCGGCAGCCTGGGCGCTGACAGTCTGCAGTGCGGCGACCAGTTGCTTGCTGCGGATCAGTCTGAGATCGCCCGAACTCTTCAGAGTGTCGAACGTGACTTGGTTGAGGTTCAGGGACGGGAGATAAAAGACAGCATGTGAAAGCAGCCGGTTGCGCTCAGAGTTTTGCAGGGTGGCTGCGGGGTCGAGGGAGTAGGCGTAAAGCGCCGCGCGTGCCTTTTCCTGGGCCTCCAGGTTGGCGTTGAACCTCTCAAGCTTCTTGATCGAGGACACGACATCAAGTTCGAGCGCACTGAGATAGACAGCCTCCGCGGCTCGGTCCGCACGCGCGACGTTCCAGTTCGCGACCTGAATACCGATGAAGACGCCGACCACGACGATGACGAAGTCGATCGCGACCGCAAACCAGTTCTGCGCTTTGACGTGCTCACTGATGCGCCGGAAAATCATGTCGGCGCGCCTCCAAGCAGGTTTCGCATCGCGCATGTCGCTGCGGCCTTTCGAACCAAGCCGGTAGCCATGCGAGCCCAAGCATGAAACCGATCAACGGCGTCGGCCGTCGAGGAATACCATGCTAGCCGATGGCGGCGCAAAACCGCTGAATGCGCGCGCAGGCGTCCTCCAGGATCGCGTTCGAGGTGGCGTAGCTGATGCGGAAGCAGGGCGAGGCGCCGAACGCGGCCCCGTGCACCACCGCCACCCCCTCCAGCTCCAGGAGCTCGCGCGCGAACGCCTCGTCGTCGCTGATCACGGCGCCCTTCGGCGTCTTCTTGCCGATGAGGCCCGCGAGCGAAGGATACACGTAGAACGCGCCCTCCGGCGTCGGACACTGAAGGCCGTGCGCCTGGTTCAGCATCGACACCACAAGGTCGCGCCGGCCCTTGAACAGCTCCTGGTTCGGCTTGATGAAATCCTGCGGGCCGTTCAGCGCCTCCACGCTCGCCCACTGCGAGATCGAGCACGGGTTGGACGTGGACTGGCTCATGATGCCGGCCATGCCCTTGATCAGGTCGGCGGGGCCCGCCGCGTAGCCGATGCGCCAGCCGGTCATCGAATAGGCCTTCGAGACGCCGTTCATCGTCAGCGTCCGCTCGTAGAGCGCCGGCTCCACCTGCGCGATCGTGGTGAAGCGGAAGCCGTCGTAGACGAGATGCTCGTACATGTCGTCGGTCAGGACCCAGACGTGCGGATGGCGCAGCAGCACGTCGGCCAGCGCGCGCAGTTCCTTCTCGGTGTAGGCGGCGCCGGACGGGTTCGACGGCGAATTGAAGATCAGCCACTTCGTCTTCGGCGTGATCGCACGGTCGAGCGCCTCGGGCGTGATCTTGAACCGGGTTTCCAGCGTCGCTTCCACGAACGTCGGCGTAGCGCCCGCCAGCAGCGCCATGTCCGGATAGCTCACCCAGTACGGCGTGGGGATCAGCACCTCGTCGCCCGGCGAGCACGTGGCCATCAGCGCGTTGAAGATCACCGCCTTGCCGCCCGGCGAGACGTTCACCTGCGCGCGCGTGTACTCCAGCCCGTTCTCGCGCTTGAACTTCGCGACCACGGCGTCCTTCAGCTCCGGGATGCCGTCCACGTCGGTGTACTTGGTCTTGCCTTCGCGCACCGCGCGGATGGCGGCCTCTTTTATGTTTTCAGGCGTGTCGAAATCGGGCTCGCCGGCGCCGAGGCTGATGACGTCGCGGCCTTCGGCCTTCAGCGCGCGCGCCTTGGCCGTCACGGCGATGGTGGGCGACGGCTTGATGCGACGCAGGGCGTCGGACACGGGCGCGGGCGGCATGACGGCTCCGGAACGGGGATTGTGCGCGTGGCTCTATAGGGCGTCGGCCCCCTAATCAAACGGTTCGGGATCAAACAGTTCGGGATCAAACGGTTCCGGCCGGAGGCCCCGCGCGCGGGGACAGGCCGGGAGGCCTAGCGGATGGGGATGTAGATCTCGCGCCGCTGCGCCGCCGGTTCGCCGGTGGTCTGGACGTGGATCTCCCACGGGCCGCCGTTGGTCTGCAGTCGGTGGGCGGCGAGGTACGCGCCGATCATCATGTAGGACGTGCGCATCGCCTCGGCGGGGCCGGTGTGGACGAACTTGAGCGCCCGGCCCTCCGGCGTCTGGCCGATGGCGACGCGGGGATCGGCGGCGGGGGTGGCGCCCTGGAAGGGATAGCCCACGCGGAACACCAGCCGGTCTTCGTCGGAGGACACCGTGACCATCACCGGCGGGCCCGAGACGGTCGCGCCCGCGTCCTTCAGGCGTGCGTCCACCACCGCGAGGGACTCATCGATCGCCCGGCGCACGCGGGCGCTGTAGGTCGCGTCCCGCTCGGCCAGGGCCTCGGGGCTCGCCCCCTCTGGGGCGGCGTCGCGGGTGACGTCGTTCTCCACGAAGGCGTAGGCCACGGGCTCCGCCTGGAGGAATTCCGGCTTGAGGGGCTCGAAGTCCACCGCCGGCAGCTGCTCCGCCAGGCCCTTAAGCCGGCTGAGCCCGCCCTCGAAATCCGCCTCAAGCTGGCGCCGGGAGAGCAGGTTCATGTAGCGGCACGGCACAAACACCGGATTGCGCGAGCAGTCCGACGTCATCGACCACGTCACGCGCGCGCCCGCCGGCGCCTTCTCCACCGCCCACACCATTTTCGGCGCGCCGCGCTGGCCGAGGTCCAGAACGGATTCCACGCGCTGGTTTTCCACGGAGCGCACGATGGTCTGGGTTCCGGGGCCGATGCCCCCGCGCGTTTCCCACGTCGCCGACTGACCGACCCCGGATTCCCCTTCGAAGGTATAGACGACGCCCGCGTCCGCCCCGCTCCAGGGCGACCACTCCGAAAACGTACGCAGGTTATCCAGCAACGCGAACACCGCCGCGCGCGGCCGCTCCACGATCGTGTGGCGCTCCACCGTCATCGCGCTGGGCAGCAGGAAGTACCCGATCCCGAACAGGGCGCCGAGGATCACGAAAAACACAGCCAGGATCGCGGCGAACCAGCGCATCGGGGATCAACGGCTCCGGCGGTGGGAAATGCGGGGGGTGGGACAGGTGCGGGTTAACATTGGCATGTCTTGCACGCCACGGGCCACCACAAGCATGGCGGGGCCGCGGCGAAAATCTGCGGTTCAGGCGGCGGCGCGGATTTCTGCGGCGAGCGCCGGCGACACGCCGAGGCGCGCCGCGAGATCGCTCAGGTAGGCCTGCTCGGCGGGCCGGTCCGGATCGATGGCCAGCAGCGAGGCCGCGTAGACCTGGGCCGCCGC
>JANRIM010000083.1:0-102666 GCA_033764865.1 Hyphomonadaceae bacterium | reverse complement strand
AAAGGATTCGATGATGAACATGCCTGCCTCCAGCATCTCTCCGACGCCGGTCAAAGCCGTTGAACTCACAGGCTTTGGCTATGATCACTTGCGCAGCACCGAACGCCCCATCGGTGCGGTTGGCCCCGGCGAAGTGCGCGTCCGCATGCGCGCGGCCTCGCTGAACTATCGCGATCATGTGGTGATCACTGGTGGTTACGGTGTCGCGGAGAGCGCTCTGCCCTTCATTCCCGTTTCCGATGGTGCCGGTGAAGTGATCGAAGTTGGCGAGGGTGTTGAGCGGCTGAAGCTTGGCGACCGCGTGACCACGCTGATGACGAGGGACTGGATCTCAGGGCCGCTCACCCCCGAACGCCATGCGGCGCAGAATGGTGGACCTCTTGACGGCGTCCTCGCCGAGACGGTGGTCTTGCCGGAACGGGCTCTGGCGCACTTCGCCGAGCACCTGACGTTCGCCGAAGCGGCCTGCCTTCCCATCGCGGCGCTGACGGCGTGGACCGCGTTGAGCGAAGGCGGCCTTCAGCCTGGCCAAACCGTCCTGACGACCGGCTCTGGCAATGTCTCTCTGTTCGCTCTGCAGCTTGGGCGCCTGTGGGGCGCAAGAGTCATCGTGACCAGCGGTGATGTCGCCGCGCGTGGGCCGAAGCTGAAGGCAATGGGCGCGCATGCGGTGATCGACTATCGCGCCGAAGACTGGGCGGCACAGGTGGTGGCTGCCAACGATGGACGCGGTGTTGACCTCGCCATTGAGAATGGCGGGTTCAAGTCGGCGGGTGGAACGCTCGACGCACTACGGCAGGGCGGCTATGTCGCGCTCGTTGGCCTGCTCGCGCTCGACGGACAGCCTGTGCCGGACCTGACGGTGCCGTTCCTGATGAAGAATGTCCGGGCCCGTGGGGTCCTAACCGGGTCGCGCGACGCCTATGAAGCTCTTCAGCTTGTGTTGGGTGCGCATGCCGTTCGGCCGGTCATCGACAGCCGCTTCTCTCTAGCCGATGTGCGGGCAGCCTTTGACCGGGCCTTCAAGGAGCGACCGTTTGGCAAGGTGGTGATTGAGCTGTGACGGTTCGAGATATCGCCGCTTTGTTGGCTGCCACGACGCTGGCGGTCGGCAGCAGTTCCGATGTGATGGCCGCACCCCATGCGGCCGCGAGCGTGGCCACCCGATTGGAGCGGGTTTCGCTTCCGGCTGGCCTTGCTTTCCCGAACGGCGTCGCTACGAGTTCGGACGGTTCGCTCTACGTGGGCGGCGTGACCTCGGGGCGTATCTGGCGACGAGACGTCTCGGGAGAATGGACGGTCTTCTACCCAGGCTCGGCCGATGTCTACGCGGTAACAAGCCTTCGCCTCGACGAAGAATGGGGCGTTTTGTGGGGAGCCTCGCCCGACGCAGGCGCCGTTCTCGGCGTGGAGGCCGGACGATCTCCGCGACCTCATCGCGTCTTTGCCCTGACGCTCCGGACGGGTGCATTGATCGCCAGTGCGGTCGTGCCGGAGGGCGGCTTCGGCAACGACATGGTCTTGGACGGCGCGGGCGGTGTTTACATCTCCGATAGCCGTCTTGGCCGCATCTGGCGGCTCGGCGCGGATCTGAGGAGTTGGACCGTCGTCGCAGAAGATCCCTTGCTGGCTCCGGGCAATGGCATCGGTCCGGCCGGGATCGCCCGCTTGCCAGGAGGTGATCTCGTTGTCAGTCTGTTCGGGAAGGGCGAGGTGGTTCGGATCAATGCGCCTGGGCCTGCATCCCGTGTCGAATGGATCGGTGTTAAGCGCAGGCTGATCCGGCCTGACGGAATGGCCGTTGTCGATCAAGACACCGTGGCTCTGACGGTCGGCGGATCAGGCGAGGTCGTGTTGCTCGACGTGCGAACGGGGGACGCTCGCGTCGTGGCGACCGGGTTGCGCGGGCCAGTCAATATCGATGTCGCAAACGCGGTAGCGCACGTGACCGAGTCCGGGATTGTCGATCCGGCCATGTTTGACCCCTCAAGTCCCGACCCGACCGCCATGTCGGTCGTTCGACTTCATTTGCAAGGCTTCAATTGAGTCCGGGCGACCTTGGTCGCTCCGACGTCTTCATTGCGCGCGGCTCCGTTGAGCCTGCGGACTGCGGTGTGCGGCGGTGGTCGTCATGGCATCCTGCAGCGCTTGGCGGCGTGTGGATGCGCTGGTGACAGTCTATGGTGACGGAGCATCGGCGGACCGTGCGGACCGGCCGGAACGGCTTCTTCCCGGCGGCGCTTACAAGGCGGACGGCGACGGGCGAGGTCCCATGGCATGACGGTCCTCGACCAGTCAGATCGCCGTTGGCGGTTCCTCGTGTCTTGATCGCCCCGCGTCCGTCGGGGCCCGATAGTCCCTGAACAGGCGAAGAACCTGGCCTGACGATTGGCGCTATAGAATCAACGGCGTGCATTTCAATGTCCTGCCGGGCGGCCTGTCGCCGTCCGAGGTCGAACCATCCACTCTCTTGCAAGGACTAGAGCGGGACGTGAATGATCGAGGGGGAGTAAGGGCGTCGGCGTCGTCCGCCGGGGTTTGGAGATCCAACTCGCCAGGCGGCGCCGTTGCGATGTCGCGTGACGTGGGGTGCGCCGGTGACTGTGGAAAGCGCCATTTCCCTGAAGCATGCCCACTCGGGTGCGGAGTTTCCCTCCGCGCCCACAGGGTCGGTCGTGCTGTCGACCGCCGCGTCCGGATGGCGCACCGGCCTTGTTCTCGAAGTCCAGCGCATCGCGCCGCTGGAACTGCCCGAGCACGGGTTGATGGATCATCGGCTGATGGTCAATCTTGGAGGGCCGACGCGGTTTGGCGTTCGTCGAGGCGGCCGCATCATCGAGACCGTGCTGCCGACCGCCGGATTCAGTCTCCAGTCCGCGGGCGACTGCAATGCGCCGTTCTGGCGGGATGAGTTGACGCTCGCGGCGGTCGCTATCGAGCCTGCGCTGGTGGCGCGTCTCCTCGAGGAGCGCGCGCCGCCCCCCTCGCGGACGTTCCGGGAAACCCGCCACGTTCACGAGCCGCAGGCCTACGCGTATGCGCGCAGCATCGCCGCTGAACTCGCAACTCCCACGGAGCCGCTCTGGGCTGAGACGTTGTCCTTGAGCTTTACGCTCTATCTGCTGGGGCGGTATGGAGACGGCGGCGCCAAGGCGTTGGCGCCGCGCGGCAAGTTGGCGGCCGCGCAACTGAGCGCCGCCGTTGAGTTGGCCCGAGCGAGCCTCGGTGAAGGTGTCTCGCTCGATGACCTCGCCGCCGCCGCAGGGCTCTCGTCATTTCATTTCGCGCGCCTGTTCAAGGCGACGACTGGCGAAGCGCCGCACCGTTGGGTCCATCGCCTGCGGATCGAGCGCGCGGTCCGGCTGCTGAAGGCAAAGACGCCCGTCGCCGAGGTCGCCCTGGCCGCAGGCTTTTATGATCAGGCCCACATGACCAACGCCTTCAAGAAGGCCTTCGGGCGGACGCCAGGGGCCGTCGCCGCCGATTGAGCAAGGATTTCCAATCGGGAAGGCCGGCGCTCCGCCACCTTTGGGCCCAAGGACGCCGCGCTGAAGCGGCTCCGAAAGCCCAAGGGAGCCCCCGATGACCGATCCCGACAATTCTCGCCGTGACTTCATCCGCGCAGGGCTCGCCGCGAGCCTCGGCGCGGCCGCCCTGGGCGCTGCGCAATCCACCCAAGCTCAGGAGACCCAACCCATGACCCAACCCATGAACGGAAAGATCGTCCTCGTGACCGGCGCCGCCCGCGGTATCGGCCGCGCCATGGCGGAAACGTTCGCCAGCGCCGGCGCCCGCGTCGCGCTGCTCGATATCGCCAATCCGGACGCCTACCGGACGACGGAGGGCTACCGGGTCGCGACCATGGCCGAACTCGATGCGGCGGTGGCCGCGGTAGCCGCGCGCGGCGGCCAGCCGCTCAAGCTGGTCGCCGACGTGCGGGATCACGCGGCCATGGTCCGGGCGGTCGATCACGCGGCGCAGCATTTTGGCGGCGTCGACGTCGTCCTCGCCAATGCGGGCTACGTCGCCTGGCACGCCTTCGAAGACGGCGCGCCGGCGCAATGGCGCGATGTCATCGACACCAATGTGCATGGAGTCTGGAACACGATGCACGCAGCGATCCCGCATCTGCGGCGGCGCGGCGGCGGGCGCATCATCGCCACTTCGTCGATCGGCGGCCGCTATGGCGTCGCCGGCAATGGCGCTTACACCAGCTCGAAATGGGCGGTGATCGGCATGGTCAAGCAAGCCGCGATGGAGCTTGGCAAGTACAACATCGCCGTCAACGCCGTCGCGCCGGGGCCTGTCGATACGCCGATGTATCGCTCCGAAGGCCAGCGCCGCTCGATGGGCGTCGCCACCGCCGAAGAGCAGGACCGCATGGTCGCGCCGTTTTTGCCGTATGGCGGCCGCGCCGCGCAAAGCCCGACCGAGATCGCCGACGCGGCGCTTTTTCTCGCAGGCGATGCGGCGCGCGGCGTGAGCGGCGTCTCGCTCGACGTCGCGCTCGGGTTCAACGCGACCTACACGGCGTGACCTGAGGCCATCGTCCGATCCAGCAAAACTATCCAATCCCGACTTGGCGTCTTGCGCCACCTTGAGCGCACCAACACCGAAAGGACCCAGCGATGAAAGCCCTCAAAATCCTCGCCCTCGCCGCCGTCTCCACCATCGCGCTGACCGCCGCCGCCCAGGCTGACGTGATCGTGCGCCGCGTAAGCTTCATGGTCGAAAAAACCCGCGTGGTTGGCGATCTCTATCTGCCTGAGGGCGCGTCCGCCCGCGCGCCGCGTCCAGGCGCTGTGGTCGTGGGTCCGCAGACCAACGTCAAGGAGCAAGTGCCGGCGACCTATGCACGCGAACTGGCCAAGCGTGGCTTCGTGGCCCTAGCCATCGACCATCGCGGCTTCGGTGAGAGCGGCGGCCTCATTCGCCAGTTCGAAGATCCAGGCTCCAAGGTCGAGGACATCCGCGCGGCGGTGACCTTCCTGCGCTCCACCCCCGAGATCGACCATGGCCGCGTCGGTTTGCTGGGAATTTGCTCCGGAGGCGGCTATGCGGCGAAAGCGGCGTCGGAAGACCCGAGCATCGGCGCGCTCGTCACGGTCGCCGGTTTCTTCCACGATCCGCATACCTTCCGCACCTGGCTGGGCGGGAACTACGAGGTGCGCCTCGCCATGGGCCGCGCGGCGCGCGAGCTTTATGAGCGCACGGGCGAGGTTGCGTTCATCACCAATGTCGACCCAACGAGCCTCGACGTGGCGATGCCGGGCCGAGAAGCGTACGACTGGTACGGGACGGCGCGTGGCGCAAAGCCCAATTGGGAAAACCGCTCAGCGACCATGTTCTTCGAGACGTTCCTGACCTTCGACGCGATCAGGTCGGGACCGAGCATCCGCGCAGCCACCATGGTCGTCCACTCCGACAACGCGCTGGTTCCCGACAGCGCCCGTCGCTTTGCGGCGAGCATCATGGCGCCGACGGAGGTTGTCTGGACCAACAGCGTCAATCACGTCGCCTTCTATGACGAAGACCGCCTCGTGACGCTCGCGGCCGACAGCGCTGCGCGATGGTTCACCACTCAACTGTAGGGGGCGGTTGGGGAGGCGTGACGCTCTGCGGGCGCCATGCTCTCCCGACGCACGCCTAGCCGGATGGTCGCTGAGCTCACGGGGCGCCTTGTCCGTCGAAACGTGCCGGCAGGCGGAAACGAGATACGGAGCAATGACTTGCGATTGCTGGAAAAAAGCCGAAAACCCGCGCGGTCGCCTGTCTTGACGCAATCGGGCGGTTTTGGATTGACGCCGATCCCCTCGCGACGGGGCACAGGGGCGAGCGTGTCGGGGCAGGGCTTTGTCCGCGCCATGCCTTCAACAGTCTTTTTCCCCGGTGCGCTTCTCTCCGGGCGATGCGCTCAGGACTGTCCTGCCAGTGTCTGCCGGAGCCGCGGGGCCACGTAGTCGAGGAACGCCCGCAGTTTCATCGGCACGCGCCCGCCACCGGGATAGATCAGGTGCACGGGGCTGGGGGGCGGCTCGAAGGCGTTCAGCAGGCGCGTCAGTCGTCCCGCCCTGAGGTGGTCGGCAATCTGGTAGCAGAGCACCCGCGTGATCCCGACACCCGCAACCGCGCAATCGATGGCCGCCTCGGCGGTGCTGACGCTGATCCGCGAGCGCACGCGCACCTCGACCGGTCGGCCATGGTTCTCGAACGTCCAATTGTCGCGTGCATCGATGCGGTCAAACGTGACGCATTCGTGGGCGGCGAGGTCGGCCGGTGAGGCGGGCGCGCCGCGGCGGGCGATGTAGTCAGGGCTCGCGCACGCCGCCCGCCGGGTTTCCCCGATGCGCATCGACCTCAATGCGCTGTCGGGAAGGTCGCCGATCCGCACAGCGGCGTCGACATGCTCCTCGGCGAGATCCACGTAGCGGTCAGCAAGCGTCAAGCGCACGTCGACCAGCGGATACGCCGCCAGAAAGCCGGGCAGAAGCGGCAAGAGCCGCAGGCGTCCGAACACAACCGGCGCAGCGACGGTGATGACCCCTTGCGGCGCCACGTACTCGCCGGCCGCCGCACGCTCGGCGTCGGCGACGTCGCCGAGGATTTTGCGGCACGCGTCGAGATAGGCCGCACCGGCGTCCGTGACCTTCAAACCACGGCCAGCGCGCTGGAAAATCTGGGTCCGCACGCTCGCCTCCAACTCGGCGACCTTGCGGCTGACGGTGGCGAGCGGCATGGCGAGGGACCGTCCAGCGGCTGACAGTCCGCCCGCGTCGGCGACGGCGACGGCGACCCGCATGGCTTCCAGACGATCCATGGCGTTTCCAAAATATGGAAGGATGGCTCTCGGAACTAGCGGATTATCCGCCCGGACGGAAGGAAATAGTTTTCAGGGCGTTGGGGCGCTTTCGCCGCGATCAGCATCTGAAAGGAACTTTCCCATGTCCCGTCTCGCCATTCCCGCCACCATCGACGCTGCCCCGGCTGCGTCCCGCCCTTTGCTCGAAGCCGTCAAGGGCCTGCTCGGCAGCGTCCCCAACCTGTTCCGCCTCGTGTCCAGCAGCCCGGCGGCGCTTGAAGGTTATCTCGGCATGAACGGCGCGCTGGCCAAGGGCGTGCTGCCGGCGGCGACCCGTGAGCGCATTGCGCTTGCCGTCGCCGAAATCAACGGCTGCGACTATTGCCTCTCCGCGCACACCTATCTGGGCAAGAACGTCGCCAAACTCGATGACGCCGAGATCACCGCCAATCGCAACGGCGCCTCCAATGATCCGAAGGCCGACGCGGCCGTGCGCTTCGCGGCGAAGGTGGCGCATGCGCGCGGCCATGTCAGCGAAGAGGACGTGCGCGCGGTGAAGCTCGCCGGCTACGATGACGCGCAGATCGTCGAGATCGTCCAGCACGTCGCGCTCAACACGTGGACCAACTACATCAACGAAGTCGCCAGGACCGAAATCGACTTCCCCGTGGTGCGTCGGCAGGCCGCCTGACGCGCAAGGCCGGCGCCCTGGGCATCAGGGCGCCGCGCCCCCGCGCCCGATCATCCAAAGGACCCAGCGATGACCGACCCTGCTCAACAGGCGGCACGGCCGCCCGTGCCGCCCTTCGACGAAACGACAGCGGCGCAGAAGGCGCGCATGGCGGAGGACGCGTGGAATTCGCGCGATCCGCAGCGTGTCGCGCTCGCGTACACGCCGGACTGTCACTGGCGCAACCGCACCGACTTCATTTACGGCCGGGCCGAGATCGAGGCGTTCCTGGCGCGCAAGTGGGCCAAGGAACTGGACTATCGCCTGATCAAGGAAGTCTGGGGTTTCCGGAACAACCGCATGGCGGTGCGCTTCGCGTGCGAATGGCATGACACAGGCGGCCAATGGTTTCGCAGCTACGGCGTCGAACTCTGGGAGTTCGACGCCGCTGGGCTCATGCGACGCCGCGTGGCGAGCATCAACGATGCGCCGATCGGAGAGGCGGAGCGTCTCTATCGCTGGGCTCCGGGCCCCCGACCCGCGGATCACCCGGGCCTGAGCGAGCTGGGGCTTTGAACGCGCCGTCAACACGGCGAGACCTGCGAGCGCTTTACCGGACTGCGTAGCAGCGGGTGGACAGGCACGCACCGCCTGAGAGGGCTACGGCGCAGCCGGCCCTGCAGCGTCGCCCCGCAGTTGGGCGGCATGTGTTGCAGGCGGCGCTCCAAACAGGCGCGCATAGTCCCGGCTGAACTGGGACGGGCTGCCGTAGCCCACCTCGAACCCTGCGCTCGCGGCGTCGCGGGCCTCGGCCACCATCAGCCGCCGCGCTTCCTGAAGGCGCAGGTGCGTGCGGAACTCCAGGGGGCTCATGCCGGTGATCGCCTTGAAGTGCTGGTGGAAGGAGGAAAGGCTCATGTGCGCCACATCCGCTGCGTCCTTGATCCGGTACGCTTCGCGGAAGTGCTCCCGGATCCATAGGATGGCGCGGGCGATCTGGTTCAGCCGGCTGTCGGCCTGGGTCATGCTGCGGATGACGCCGCCGTCCGGGCCGGTCAGCAGGCGATAGAGAATTTCGCGGGTGATGAGCGGCGCCAGCGCGTCGATATCGTCCGGCGAATCGAGCAGCCCGACCAGCCGCACGACGCAATCCAGCAAGGCCGGCGTCGTTCTGCCGAGCGTGAGGCCCTGTTCGTCTCCCTGGCTGGTGCTGGCGCTGCGCGGATGAGCGGCCGCCACTTCGCCAAGCTCGCCCCGGTCGAGGTCGAGTTGGAGGCACAGATAGGGCGCAGCCTCGCTCGCCTCGATGACCGAGCCGATGACCGGCAAGCCGACCGACGCGACCAGATAGGATGCCGCATCGTACACATATGTCATGTCGCCCAGCAGCGCCCGCTTACGCCCCTGCGCGACGAAGCACATCGTGGGCTCGTAGATAACCGGCATGGGCATTGTGGGCTGCGAGGCCCGGATCAGCCTGACCCCCGGGATGAGGCAATCCCAGGTTCCGTCAGCGGGCGCGTGCCGGGCGATCGCGCGCGCGAATTGGTCCAGTGGCTGCATACACGCGATGGTTCCAGAAGGTGCGTCCGACGACAAGCGGGCAGGGCCTCCGCTGGACGATTGTGCAAGAAACACGGGCGATCGCGCTAACGCCGCCCGGCCATGTTCGGCCATCTACCGGACACCCGAATGAGATGCCGGAGTTTGCATGCCCATTCACGACCTTGACCGCTACCGGCTGCTGGGCCGATCGGGACTGCGGGTCTCGCCGCTTGCGCTCGGCGCCATGACGTTTGGCGAATCGTGGGGCTGGGGTGCGAACGCGGAGGAGGCCAGGCGCATCTTCGACGTCTACGTCGACAATGGCGGCAACATGATCGACACGGCGGTCAACTACACTGGCGGGGAGTCTGAACGACTGCTCGGCGGCTTCATCAAGGCCAAGCGCGACCGACTCGTCGTCGCGACGAAGTTCACGATGGCGCGCGATCCCGAGAACATCAACTCAGGCGGCAACCACCGCTTCAATCTGGTGCGGTCTGTGGAGGCCAGCCTGCGCCAGCTCGACACGGACCGCGTCGACTTGCTCTACGTCCATGCCTGGGATTTCACGACGTCGCCCGATGAACTGATGCGCGGCCTGGACGACCTCGTCCGCGCCGGCAAGGTGCTTTATCTCGGCATCTGCAACGCACCCGCCTGGCGCATCGCGCAGCTGCAGACCATGGCGGATCTGCGTGGCTGGTCGCCGCTGGTTGCGCTCCAGATCGAGTACAGCCTGGTGGAGCGCACGGTGGAGCACGAGTTGATCCCGATGGCGCAGGCTCTCGGCCTCGGCGTGCTGCCCTGGTCGCCGCTGGGCGGCGGCGTTCTGACCGGAAAATACGATGCGTCGGACCTGTCTGACGACCATGGGGCCGACATCGCGGAAACGCGAAGGGGCGTCATCGCCGCCTCGGGTCACTTGAACGCCCGGGCTCTCGCCATTGCCGATACCGTGAAGGCAGTGGCCGAGGAGCTGGGGGCGACGCCCTCTCAGGTGGCGATCGCCTGGACGCTGCTGAACCCAGCGGTCATCGCGCCGGTGATCGGTGCGCGTACCCTGGCGCAGGCGAAGGACAACATCGCCGCACTCGATGTGGCGCTGTCGGACGCGCAGCGTGAGCGACTGGATCGCGCAAGCGCGGTCGATCCCATCTTTCCACAGCGGTTTGTCGCGCGCCCGATGGTGCGGCAATTGATGTACGGGGTCGGCGCGCTGGCGGGAGTGACCTGACATGCGTCATGCAGCGATGATCGCCATGGTCCTGGCGGCGATGCCGATTGCGGACATGTCTGCGGCCGCGGCGCGAGAGCACGCGATGGATGCGCGGGCTTTCGAGGAGGCTGAGAACAAGCAGATTGTCGATGCCGCGTTCACGCGGTGGGCGGCGGGCGGCATGGGGTTTTTCGGCGAGATGCTGGCGCCCGAGGCGGTATGGACGATCGAAGGATCGGGACCGAGCGCCGGCCAGTTCCGTGGACGCGACGCGCTGTTGCGCGCGATCCAACCGTTCACCCAACGGCTATCGAGGCCCGTCCGCCCGGTGTCCTGGCGCGTCTGGGCTGATGGCGACCACGTCATCATTCATTGGGTGGGTGAGGCGACCGCGATGGACGGCGGCGCCTATCGCAACCGCTACGCCTGGATCTTCCGCATGGCGGGCGGCCAGGCTGTCGAAGCCAACGCCTTTCTGGATCTGGCGGCCTATGACGCGGTACTGCGCCGCATTCCTCTCCCGACGCCATGAGCGTCGGCGCGCCGGAATTCGGCGTGCGCACCCGGTGACCTTCGCGCGCCTGTGCAGGGCGAAGGGATCGGGCGACGGGCAGGGCCGGGCTGCGGGTGCAGCCCGGCCTCCCCCGTCAGCCGCGCACGAAGGCCAACAGGTCGGCGTTGATCACGTCCGGGTGGGTGGCGAACATGCCGTGCGACAGCTCCGGATATGTCTTCAGGACGCCCTGCGGCAGCAACTTGATCGCCTTGTGCGCGGAGGCCCCGATCGGCACGATCTGGTCGTCCTCACCGTGCATCACCAGCACCGGAACCGCGATGCGGCGCAGATCCTCGCTGAAATCGGTTTCCGAGAAGACCGCGATGCAATCGTATTGCGCCTTGGCCCCGCCGGCCATGCCCTGCCGCCACCAGTTGTCGATCAACCCCTGGCTGATCGTCGCGCCCGGTCGGTTGAATCCGTAGAACGGCCCTGCGGGCACATCGGCGAAAAACTGGGCGCGGTTGGCGACGAAAGCGGCGCGGAAGCCGTCGAACACCGTCATGGGCAAGCCATCGGGATTGGCTGCGGTCTGCAGCATGATCGGCGGCACGCCGCCGATCAGGACCGCCTTGGCCACGCGCCCTGCCGGGGCGCGCGCCACATACCGCGCCACTTCCCCGCCTCCGGTCGAATGACCGATGTGCACGGCGTTCCGGAGATCCAGCGTCGCTGCGAGATCGGCGACGTCGGCGGCGTAGGTGTCCATGTCGTTGCCGGTGTCGGTCTGGTCCGAACGTCCATGACCGCGCCGGTCATGGGCGATGACGCGGTATCCCTCGCCGAGGAAGAACAGCATCTGGTTGTCCTAGTCGTCGCCGCTGAGCGGCCAGCCATGGTGAAAGACGATCGGTTGGGCTCCGCGCGGCCCCCAATCCTTGTAGAAGATGCGTGCGCCGTCGCGGGTTGTGATCGTGCCGCTGCTCATGGTCGTGTCTCCGTTTGTCTGCGCCGCCTCGGCGCTGGTTTTCATCGAAAGGCCGAGCGAGGCGGCGATGGCGCCGCCCCCGGCCAGAACGTTGTGTCGGCTGGCCTCCGCGTGTCGCGTGATGGTCATCGCGCCGTCCTGTCTCCGCCATTGCGATGGGTGGGAGATAGGCTGTGGGAAGGCCGGTCGGGCGTGGCGAATGTGACATGGTGCGGGCTATAAGTGACAAATGAGCGTGCGTGCGGACATCGTCGCCGAGGTGGGTCTGCTGATCTATCCCGATTGCCAGCTTGCGGCCGTGCACGGCTTGGCCGACCTGTTCCGGATTGCAGGCGAATGGTCCGGGCGCGAGGGGGCCGATGCGGTCCGGCAGGTCCGTGTATCGCACTGGCGGGTCGATGGCGCCTCCGTCTCCTGCACGTGGGACAGCCATCCCGGGCGAGACCACAAGCTCACGCACGTCATCGCCCCGCCCAGCATCGTCATGCCGAAGGAGATGGGTCCCATGCCTGTCGCCGCGCAGTGGCTGAATGAACGCCATGCGCAGGGCGCCGTCGCCTGCTCTGTGTGCGCCGGCGCGTTCGTGCTGGCCGAGACCGGTCTCATCGATGGACGTCGGGCGACGACGCATTGGGCCTTCGCCGCCACCCTGGCTGAGCGCTTTCCCAGTGTGCATGAGGCCATCGACGCGATGGTGGTGGACGACGGCGATATCATGACCGCTGGCGGGATCTTCGCGTGGATGGATCTCGGACTGACGCTGGTGGAGCGGGTGCTCGGCCCGGCGATGATGCTGGCCACCGCGCGATTCCTGCTGGTTGAGCCGCCGCGGCGCGCGCAAGACGTTTACAAGGGCTTCGTCCCTGACTTTGATCACGGCGACAAGCCGGTGCTGCGCGTGCAGCACCGGCTTCACGCGGCCGCGGCGGAGGCGCACTCGATCCCCGCGCTCGCTGCGCAGGCGGGCCTAGCCGATCGCACCTTCCAGCGCCGGTTCGCCCGCGTAACGGGGCTTCGGCCGACCGACTATCTCCAGCAGGTGCGGGTGATGAAGGCGCGCGACGCGCTCGAGTTGAGCGACAGCACCGTCGATCAGATCGCCTGGTCGGTAGGCTACGCCGACCCATCGGCGTTTCGCCGGTTGTTCAAGCGGATCACGGGCGTTTCACCGCACGTGTACCGCCAGCGCGTCGGGCGGCGGCGGGCTGCGGACACTGCTGGCCCTTGAGAGCGTGACCTGCAGTGCGCGCGTCGCAGCGCCTGAGACGCCGTCGCCCGGTTGGGACATGTGCGCCGGCTCAGCGGCGCAGCGCCGCCGTCACCTCCCTGGCCGCTTGAACGACCGCCGTACGGCTCGCGCGCGACACGCCGGTGATCTCGGGATACTGGTGGATGAGGCCCGCGCGCACCCGCAACGTCACTGGCGTACCGTGTCGCTCGGCGCGCTGCGCGAAGGCGATGCCGTCGTCATGGGCGGGATCGAGTTGCGCGGGATAGATGAACAGAGACGGGAACCCGGTGAGATCGGCGAACACGGGCGATACCTCGGGCGTGCGGCGTTTGGCGGCGTCGGGGACATAGAGCGACCAGAGATACGCGAACTCGGCCGCCGTACGGCCAGCGCCGGTCGCATATGTCTGGTAGCTTCGCCCGGAGGTCGTGGCGTCGAGCGCGGGTGACATCACCCAGACGAGTTTGGGTCGAGCGGTGCGCGTCTTGAGGATTTGAGCGGCCGCCACGGCATGGGCCGCACCGGCGCTTTCGCCCGCAAGCGCGATGTGCCGCGCATCGGCGCCGAGATCCCCGGCGTGCGCCGCCACCCATTCGAAGGCCGACACCACGTCGTCGCGCGCTGCGGGGAAGGGCGCTTCCGGCGCGCGCCGGTAGTCGAGGGTCAGCACCCGCACCCGCGCCGACGCGCTGATCAGGCGGGCTAGGCTGTCATGACTGTCGAGGTCGCCAACCGCGAAGCCTCCGCCATGAACATACAGGATCAGCGGGCCACGCGCGGCGGCACCGGCGGGCGTGTAGAGGCGGGCGGCTTGCGGCCCCGCGGCGCTGGGATAGCTCAGCGCGCGCGTCGCAACGCGGGGATCGGGCGGCACGGAGCCGGCGATGAGCGCCTCGCGATAGGTTTGGCGCAGGTCCTCCAGGCCTTGGCTCTCGCGCGGCGGTTGCGTGGCGAAATCCGCGACCCACGTCGCGGTTTGAGGATCCATGCGCGGGCCGACGCCGTGGGTCTGACAGGCGGCGACGACAAGGCACAGTCCGGCGGTGGCGAGTGTGCGGATCATGCTCGTCTCCTTGAGCCTTGAGTTTTCACTCGTCGCGAGAGCGCCCTGCCTGGCGCTGGCCGTGTCGAAGGGGGCAAGGGTTCGCGCCAGGTGGAAGGCCCGTTTGAGGCGAGGCGATCGTCAGCGCAGACGCCTATCGTTTGCGGACATGCCAGCTCACCGTCATCTCCGCCACAGTCACGCTGTTCTCGTCGGTCATGACGACGGACACGTCGAACGTCACCTTGCCATCGGCCTCCAACGCCGAGACCAGATCGTCGACCGGCGGGTTGACCGTCGCGCGCGCGGCGATCACTCCTGTCGCGACTTTTCTGTAGGCGATGGAGGCGCCGGCCGCCACGGGCCGGATGCTGAGAAGGTTGGCTGCGAATGCGCCGCTCATCGCCGCGCCCGATGCGGTCTCGCCCAGCGTGAACAGCGCGCCGGCATGGACACTGCCGATATGATTGGAAATCGGTTCTCGCTGACAGAGCAGCGCCGTGGCGGCGCCCGGGCTCACATCGGTGATCTCGATGCCGACGGTCTCGACGAACGGCACCGAACGCGCGAGCCCGTCCTTGATGGCGGCGTAAAGGCTGGCGTCTTGCATGTCTCCAATGGAGACATACGCGGCGCCCTCTTGTCAAGGCAGTTGTGCGGATGGGGGTGTGCTGCGATGACTGGCCGATGGCAACGACGGCGAAGGCGTCCCAACCCTATCATCATGGCGGCCTGCGCGACGCGGCGGTGACGGCAGCGGTCGCGCGGCTTCGCGCGGGACAGACCGATCTACCAACCGTGCGCGAACTTGCTGCCGAGCTGGGCGTGACCCACCGCGCGCTTTATCGGCACTTCTCGGACAAGGCTGCGTTGAAGGCCGCCGTGGCCGGGGAGGGGTTCGCGCTGCTGGCCGTACGGATGACCGCCCAGACGCCGGCGACGCCGCGTCGGGTGATGCAGGCCTACGTCGCCTTTGCGTTCGCGGAGTCGGCGCTCTACGGCCTGATGTTCGCGCAGGGGTCAAACGAGCTCATGGGCGCTCCCCAATCGCGGCGCGTCCTCACGATCGTCCGGGACGTGTTCGCCGCCCACAATCCCAAGGCCACCGACGCTGAAGTGCGCGATCGCGTTGTGTCAGCCTGGGGTATGGCGCACGGGCTTTACGAGTTGTGGCGCGTCGGGGCGTTGACCGTCACGGAGCCCGCTCGCGCGGCGAGCTTCATCGTCGGCCGACTGGCGGCGGCTGCGCTGATCTAGGATCATCACGGATTGCGTCACTGAGCCCGATGGAGTATCCAATGGATACATCAGGCCGGGGAGCGGTGGAATCATGCGGAGCCTCTTCTTTGTCGCCCCCGGCGAACTTGAATGGCGCGAGGCGCCGGCGCCGCGCCTCGCCGCGCCCGGCGATGCGCTGGTCCGCCCGATCGTGATGACGACCTGTGACATCGACCCACTCATCATCGGCGGCACGGCGCCGCTGCCGGGCCCTTTTCCGATCGGTCATGAGGCGATTGGGGAGGTGCTCGAGGTGGGGACCGACGTCACGCGCGTCCGGCCTGGCGACCGCGTGGTCATGAGTTACTATGATGCATGCGGCGTCTGCCAACGTTGCGCCCGCAGCCTTCCCAACCGGTGCCTCGAGACCAGCCCGGACCTTGTTCGGCGCACGTGGCACGGAATCGGGTTTACGCCTACGGGATACTTCTCCGATGTGGTTCGGGTCCCGGCGGCGGACTTCGCCTTGCCCGTCCTTCCCGCCGGTCTCGACCCGACCTATCTCGGCAGTCTCGGGGACAACATCGGCTTCGCCTGGGAATACGTCGTGCCGCATCTTGAGGTGCGGCCTGGCGTCGATGTGCTGGTGATGGGCGGGTGCGGGTCGATTGCGCTCTACGCCGTGATGTTCGCGGTGGCGGCCGGCGCGGCGAGCGTCACGTACGTGGATCGCTCGGTGGAGCGGCTGGCGATTGCCGAGGGTTATGGCGCGCGGGTGATCGAGGGACCGGCGCCCAAGGCCGTGGGCAGCTTTCCGATCACGGTGGACGCCAGCGCCGATTCGGCCAGCCTCCTGTGCGCCATTCGCTCGACGGAGGTTGAGGGGGTGTGCTCGTCGGTGGGCGGGCATTTCGCGCCGGTCGCGATGCCGCTGTTCGAAATGTACGCCAAGGGCGTCACCTTCTACACCGGTCCCGGCAGGGGTTTGCCGAATGTCGCCGGAGCGCTGGCGATGATCGGCGATGGCCGCGCAGATCCGTCCAGGGTGACAAGTGCGGTCCTGCCGTTCGCCGACGCCGCAGAGGCTTTGCGGCGGCCCAGCCTCAAGCCGGTGTTTGTTCGCTGATCCGCGAGCGCCCCTGCGCCGGCGGCAGTGACCTGTCCGCAAACGCTCTGTCGCAACTGCGCACCTAGGTGCTGACACCGCCGTCCAGCGTGAGGGCCGCACCGGTCAGATACGGAAACTCCGGCGACGCGACCGCGAGGGCGAAGGCGGCGACTTCCTCGGGCGTCGCCAGCCGTTTCAGTGGAATCGTCGCGCCGGCCCACTGGTCTGCGGCCACGCGCCAAACTGCCTCGGGCGCATCGGCCATGCCCGCGGCGCTCCGCACCAGAGCCGTGTCCGTCGTGCCCGGTACGAGCGCGTTGATCCGGATCCCCTGATCGGCGTAGGCGAGCGCCGTCGCGCGCACGAGCCCCATCAGCCCGTGCTTGCTCGCCGCATAGGCGCCTGCGCGCGTGGAGTGGGACGCCGTGACGACGATGACGCCCGCGCCGGCTGCGAGCATCTTCGGGAGCTGGTGCTTCATCGACAGGAACACGCCACGCAGGTTGGTCTGCACCACGTCGTCCCACTCGGCGGCGCTGTAGTCGTGCAGTGGCCGCTCTATGGAGATGCCGGCGTTGTTGAAGGCGACGTCGAGGCGACCGCACGCCGCGACGCCGCGTGTCACGAAACGCTCGATCTGGATTTCGTCCCGGACGTCCGCGGGGATGTAGGTCGCCTCGCCGCCGGCCGCCCGGATTTCCTCCTCGACGGCCATTCCGAGGTGTTCGCGGCGGCCGCAGAAGGCAACCTTCGCGCCCTCCCGCGCGAAGGCGATCGCCGCAGCGCGCCCGATGCCCGACGTGGCGCCGGTAATGAGGACGCCTTGTCCTTCAAAGCGCTTGCGCCCGTCCACTTTCGGCGCGGCAGAGGGGCGGGCGGCGGCCCCCGCCATCACGGCGCCGACGACGCCCGCCACGGCGCCCACGGCAACGCCCGTAGCCGCAAATCCGAGCGCGCTGCGCCTTGCGCCATCCGCCGGCGCGCCCTCGCGTTGCCCGTCGTCAGACATTCCGCCTCTCCCCGAACCACCTCCGCAGCTCTATAACTGAACATTGAACACTGAGCAATGATCAGTTATGGGTGTCGGGGTGGGTCGGTCGAACGGACGTAGGATGAAGCGCACTCGTATGGCTGCCGCCCCGGCGCGGATATCGGGCAATGCACGCAAGCCGCGCGGTCAGGGCCATGAGCGGGTCGAGGAAATTCTCGCCATCGCCAAGGCAATGTTCCTCGCCGAGGGATTCGACGCGGTGACCACGCGCCGGCTGGCTGAGCGGGTCGGGCTCTCCCAGGCCGGTCTGTACGTCTATTTCAAGAGCAAGGAAGAGATCCTCGATGCGTTGTGCCAACGCGCCTATGAGACGACGCTGTCGGCGTTCCGGCGCATCGAGGAGGAAGTCTCCGACGATCTGGAGCGGTTCCGCCGAACGCTGCGCGTCTTCGTCGAGATCGGCCTCGACCATCCCGAGGAATACCAGATCATCTACATGCGGCCGCGGGCGCTCCTGTACGGCCTTGGCGAGGGGCCCGGGCGCGGGGCGCGGGAGAGCCGTGGCGTTCAGGTCGTCCGCTGGCAGCACGACCTCGTTCGTCGGCTGATCCGGACGGGCGTTTTTCGCACGATGAACGCCAAGGTCGCCTGTCAGGTCGCGCTGTTCGCGCCGCATGGCCTGATCGCGAAACTCATCGCGTGGCCGGACTTTCCGTGGGCGCAGCGTGACGCGCTGATCGACGCGACGATCGAGTGTCTCGTCGCCGGGTTCCTGGCGCCGGGGTGCGTGTCGTCGTCGCGAAAGCCTTTGAAGGATGGTCATGAGTGAGATCGCTCCCGCTGCGATGACGGCGATCGTCGTCGACAAGGACAACCCGGACCGCCTTGTCCTTCAGGAGGCGCCCATGCCGGTGGTCGGCCCCTCACAGGTCCTTGTGCGCGTGGCGGCGTTCTCCCTGAATCGCGGCGAGACGCGCATGGCGCTGCACGAAATGCCCAGCGGATGGCGACCGGGCTGGGACGTGGCCGGCTTCGTCGAGCGCCCGGCGGCCGATGGATCGGGCCCGCCGGCCGGCGCGCGCGTCGTTGGAGTCACGACGGGCGGATGGGCTGGCTATGTGGCGCTCGCGCCGTATCAGCTTGCGGTGCTGCCCGACGCCGTGAGTTTCGCGCAGGCCGCTTCGCTGCCCGTGGCCGGATTGACCGCACGCGCCGCCCTCGCCAAGCGCGGCGACATTCGCGGGAAGCGCGTGCTCGTCAACGGGGCAAGCGGCGGAGTGGGGACATTCGCGCTCCAGTTGGCGAGAGACGCCGGGGCGGACGTCACGGCCTCCATCCGGTCGGCGGATCATCGGCCTCTCGTCGAGCGGTTGGGTGCGACGCACGTGGCGGTGGGGCCCGGACTCGAGGCGGCGCGGCCTTTCGGACCTTTCGACCTCGTGCTTGAGTCCGTCGGCGCTGACGCGCTGGGGACTGCGCTTGAAATGCTCGCGCCGGGGGGAACGTGCGTCTTGCTGGGCGCCTCAGCGGGCGCGCGGACGGAATTCGACGCCAGCAAGTTCAGGGTGGGCGGCACGAACCTGTACGGCCTCGTGATGGGCTACGAGTATCAGCGCGAGCCGCCCAACATCGGCCTTGCGGACCTGGTCGCAAGGGTCGCCTCCGGCGCGCTCAAGCCGAAGATTGCGTGCGAAGCGGACTGGGCTGAAACGCCCGCCGTGGCGCGCGCGCTCATGGCGCGCGCCTTTCTCGGCAAGGCCGTCCTGCACGTCTCGTGACTGCGCTCCGTCAGCGACCGCCCAATGACGTCGGGTCTTGAGGGTTCCAGGGAACGGCGCAGCCTTCCGCACCTCAATCATCCCAGCGTTGCGCGCCTTGGTTTCGGTCAGGTCGTTCCAGTGGCTAGCGTCTCTCGACGCCGCGGGGAGCCATGTTCATGTTGAGGATGGACGGGGCTGGCGAGTACCGCGAAAACCACTCCAACATCAGCGGAAACTTTCGCTTTGAAGCGGCCAGGTCCTTCTCCGCATCGGAATTCTGAAGCTCTCCCATGAGCGACTGCAGGTTGATGGGCGTTGCGCCCATCTGGATGAGACGCTGCATGGCGGTTTGATCGTTCTGGGCTGTCCATGACCCTGACGCATCGGTGACGATGAACACATGGTACCCTTGAGCGATCAGGGTCGCCGCCGGGTACACAAGGCAATAGTCCGTCGTCAGTCCTGCGATGATGATTTTGGTGCGCTTGGTGTCTTTCACCGCGCGCGCGAAGCGCGGATCGGACATCGCGTTGAAATAGTCTGTTCGGTCAATGACGGGGACGTCCGGAAACGCCTGTGTGATCGAGGGGACGAGCCGGCCCGCAGGACCGTTGGCGCCGCCGCCGGTGGTGGTCAGAACCACGGGCAGCGAAAAGATCTTGGCAAGTTGGGCGAGGCCTTCGGTGTTGATCCTCAGGAGAGTCGTGTCGATCGACTGCACGCCCAGCATGAGGTTGGTCTGGTTGTCGATGAACAGGACAGCCGCGTTGTCAGACGTGATCGGCCGGACGTACTCCGCGCGCGGGGTTTCGGCGGTCGCGGGCCGGGCCAAGCAGAGCATGGACAACGCAAGGACGACGAGCCCTTTTGTGGGGTGCATGACGGACTCCGGAAGGATCGAGGTGATCAGCCCCAGGTGAAGTACTCTGGTTGCCAGCGGTATCCACGGCCTTCGCGAAGGACGTGGCCGACATTGGGAAAAGGCACGTGGCAGAAAAACACGCGCAATCCCTCGTCGGCGGCGGTTGCGAACCATCTCTGACGGGCGGCGATCTCCACCGGCTTGTCCGTTGTGGCGTAGAAGCTCCAGTCAGGACGGGCGAGGGTCAGCACGTAGTGCGCGACGAGATCGGCTCCATGGAACAGAGTCTCGCCGGCGGAGCGGATCATCAGGCCGCAGTGGCCCGGCGTATGGCCTGCAAGATCAACGGTCCTCACGCCGGTGACGATTTCGGTGTCGGGCGCGATCAGCTCGAGGTGTTTGTGCAGCCTCTGCAGCACTTGTCGAGAGACCTCGGTCTCGGCGCGTCGTTCCGGTGTCGCCATGGCGGCCGGCCCGGCGTGATGATCATAGTCGCGCCGGTCATAGAAGATGCGGGCGCGCGGGAACATGGGTTTGCCGCGGTCGTCGAGCAGCGCGCCCAGATGGTCCGGGTGACCATGACTGACGAAGACTGCATCGACGTCTCCCAGCGCGACGCCGCTCGCGCGAAGATTGGGGATCAGCGTGCCGGTCCTGTCGAGCGAGCCGGGCGGCGCCCCGGTGAGGGCGCGCCATCGTGCGGTGATGCCGGTCTCGGCGAGAAGCACCTGGGCGCCAGTGTCGACGACGAGGCCGCTCGTCTGGTTGCTGACGACGTCCGTGGGCAAAAATCGCGCCCTGAGAAGGGGCTCGTACTCCGCCGGCGTCGCGTTGGCGGCATACCACTGCGCGGGGAAATCGAGTTGTCCGTCGCTGACGACGAGGCAGCGATAGTCTCCGACCTTGAACGGGTAGCTTCCGACAGCCGCCTTGAGCGCGCGCCGCGGACGACCGGCAGCCGCCGCCCTGCCGGAGGACAGGCCCGCTGCGCCGGTCGCCACAGCGCCTGCGAGCGCAGCCCGGCGGGACATCCTGTGCGTCATGACACCTCCAACGGCGAAGAGGCATAGCCGTGTCGACTCCCCCGGGACAGCGGCTGGATCGTGTACACGTCGTTCCGAATTCCGGAACGCTATCGAAGCGCCAGTTCGGTGACGAGAAAGTCGACGAAAGCGCGTACTTTCACCGGCGCCTCCGGGCGTCCGTGGAATAGCGCAAAGACTTCCGGTCCACTGATCGTGCGCTCGGGTAGGCAACGGATGAGCCGTCCCTCGGCGATCTCTGCGCGACAGAGATAAAGCGGCAGCCACCCGAGGGCGAAGCCGTCCAGGACAAAGCCTTTGATCAGCAGGGGATCGTTGGTCGAAAGCCGCTGGCGGCGAAGCGGCCCCGAGCCGTAGTCCGTGGTTGCCAGGCTCTGTCCCACGAGTCCGACCATCGCGTGGCTGGCCAGCGTACGCGCGGTCGGCGCGTCATGTCGTGCGAGATACGAGGGGCTGGCGAAGAGCCCGACGCTGACTTCCGCAAGGCGCCGGGCGATCAAGGCGCCGCCGCTCAGAAGACCAGCGCGCACAGCCACGTCAAAATCGTCGCGGAGCAGATCATTGCGCCGGGATATCGCCTCGATCTCCACATCGATCTTCTCGTAGCGCTACAGGAACTTGGGAAGGATCGGACGCAGGACGGTGTCGACGAGGGCGAAGGTCGACGAGATGCGGAGCAAGCCCTGAGGATCGTCTGGACGCGCCGCGTTGTCGATCTGGTCAAGTTCCTGAAGGATTCTGCGCGCATGCGCATACACGGTGTGGCCTGTTTCGGTCAGCCGCTGTCCACCGACGCCCCGATCGAGCAGACGGGCGCCAAGCCTGTCCTCAAGCATGGCGAGCTTACGACTGACGGAGGACTTGGGTCTGCCCAGCGCGCGCGCCGCCGCTGAAACACCCTGATGATCGACGATGTGCACGAACGTGGCGAGTTCGTCGATGTCTCCTATGGGCATGGGCGCGGTGTATCGTGTCGCAAATGCACGGGCAAGGCGGCGCCATGAGCCCGTCCGCAAGCTCATCACGGTATTCCGCGGACCATGGACGGACCCCATCAGGGGCGCCGCAGATCCCGCGCCGGGAGATGTTCCAGGCCACGAGGGCCGGAACATCCCACGCGGAGAACGCAGCCTACTTCACCAGCACCATGGAATGGACGCCGCGCGTAACGGGCGTCGAATGCTCCGATTTGATCAACTCGATCCGGGCCGGATCGAGCGGGTCGTGTCCGATGCGCCAGTAGTCGATCGATCCACCGCGACGGCGGTCGTCGTAGTGGTCGTAGGTGACGACGGCCAGGTAGCGGCTTGACGCGTCGAAGGCGGCAGCCTCCGGCAGGATGCCGTCGTACGCGTAGTCCGCCACGCGCGTCAGCGCGCCAGTCGCCGGATCGAGCCGCATCAGCGTCACGGATGAAAAGAACGTCTGGCGCGGGTCGTCATAGGGCAGGTAGCTGCGCTCAAGATTGGTCGTGGCGACCATGGTCCCGTCAGGGCTCACCGCAAGGCCTTCAGGACTGACGCCGGTGAGCGCGCGGGAGACGAGGGCGTGGCGAGGCCGGCCGTCTGCGGCGGTCGCGGCGTTCAGCCGGACGCTGACGACGGCGCCGCGCGGCGCCTCGTTCCAGGTGCCCTCCACATCCGCGCCCCAGTAGAGGCCGTTCACGAGGGCGTGGCGCCCATCGGGCGTGAAGCGAACCATGTAGGGCGCCTTCTCGATCTCCACAGTATTGCCATGCGGTGCGAGCGACAGCGTGCGGCCCTCGCCCTGCACGCGGACGAACGACAACTCGGCCTTGGTTTCGTTGACGAGGCCGAGCAGCGGTTCGGTCGGGTGGAATTCGGCATGGATCAGGCGGTCGCCGGCGGTCCAGCCGGGGATGGCGGGCGTCGCCGGTTCGCCGAGCCTGCCATTGGCGAAGGGGTACAGGGCGATCGGCTGGGCATTGCCGTCGCCAAGCGGGTTGACCGCGATGGCGACCAGGCGTCCGTCCGGAGAGATGGAGACGGAATCGGGCCGCTCGGGGCCGGAAACACGCTGGACGACTGCCGGCCGCATGGGGTCGGCGAGGTCGACGACGGTCAGCGTGCGGCCGTGCTCCAGATCGCTGAATGTGTGATCGCGTCGGTCGTCGGCGGGGCGGGGCGTGAACGTCTCGACCGCGATGGCGTAGCGGCCGTCCGGCGTGACGGCGACGGCGACGGGCGGGCCGGCCACGGAGTTGCTTACCCGCACCTCGGCCGCTTTGAGGTCCCGGGGATGACGACCCAGGGCGATGACGGAGAGGGCGTCGGCGCCCTCGCGCGGCCCAAGCTGGCCGTTGACATACGCGGAGGCCACCATGTCGGCGTCCGAGAGGGACACCAGCATGCGGCCCTGGAAGTCGCCGGGCGCGGCGAGGTCGCGGGTTTGCGCGTGGGCGGGAAGGCCAGTGACCAGGGCGATCGCGGCGATGCCCCCACCCAGGGTGCGGCCGAGCGATGGACGGATTGATGCGGCGCGATGGACCATGTGGATCTCCAATGGTAAGTGGCGCCACTCATTTAACGATCGTCTTCTGCAAATCAATATGAGTGACTTAACTTATTAAGGAAAACTCTGATGGCGGGATCTCGGCGACCAGCGCCCAACGACGCAGACCTGCCCGGCGCGGAGCGCGGCGGCGGCCTCGCCGCATATCGCGAGCGGATCGGTCGGGAGAAACGCGGCGCGATCCTCGACGCGGCGGTCGAGCTGTTCATCGAAGCGGGCTACGACGGCGCTACGCTGGAGCAGGTGGCGCGGCGCGCGGACGTCTCCACGGGCACGCTGTTCAAGTACTTCCCCACCAAGGCTGCGCTCTTCGGCGCCATCATGGCCCGGGTCTGGGAGGTGGACGCGCAGGTGGAGCAGGTTGACCAACCGGGAGCGTCGGTGACAGCGCCGAAAGGTCCGCGCCCCGCTTTGCCTTTGCTGCTCCAATCAATCGGCCTGGATTACGCGCGGCTGTTGCGCGCGCCGCACGTCGAGGGATTGTTCCGCGTGGTCATCGCCGAGGTCATGCGGTTTCCGGAGCTGGGCCGAGAGCTCTATGAACGCGGCAAGAAGCCGTACCTAGACCGATTGCACGCGGTCTTGGAGCGGGAAGCCGCCGACGGGCGCGCCGTCATCCCCGACATTCCGCTCGCCGCGCGGCAATTCCTCGGCATGATCAACGACCTCATCTTTTGGCCGCGCTTTCTCGTCAGCGATCTTGCCGTGACGGAGGACGATGTGGACCGGGTCGTCGCGGCGGCGACGGCGACCTTCCTCGCGCGCTACGCGGCGCAGCCGCCGGGCGCCAGTTGATCGGCAACTGGCGCACCGGCCGCCGCGCCTTCGCGCTAGGCCCCGGCTACCGTGAACCGGGTCTCCACGTTGCCTGCAGTGGCGTTCGTGTAGGCGCAGATCCGCTTGGCCTCGGCGATCACGGCGTCGCGGTCGTCGCCCGATAGGCCCGGCACGGCGACGTCGAAGTCGGCGCGCAGGCCGTACCGTCCGTCGTCGCGGACAAAGAGCGTCACGGTGGTGTCGATGGTCACCTCGCCCGCGTTGAGCTTGCGTTGACCGGCGGCGAAACGGATCGCGCTGGCGAAGCAGGCGGAGAAGCCGGCGGCGAACAATTGCTCTGGGTTGGTTCCCGCGCCGTCGCCGCCCAGCTCTTTCGGAAAGGCGAGCTTCACGTCCAGTTTGCCGTCGGCGGAGCGGGCGACGCCGTCACGGCCGTGGGCGATGCTGACTTTGGCGATGTAAAGGTCCTTCATGGCGATACTCCTGGTTGGCTCCCAAGGCTGGGAAACGGCGTCGCGCCTGGGAGCGGACGTGCGCCGGAACGGGGCAAGGGCCTGTCAGGGGAACGGCAGACGGCTGCGCTGCAGCAGGTCCGCGTAGGCCCCGATGGGTTGGGCGCCCGCCATGATCGCGTCACCGACGCGCAGGAAGGGCACGCCACGGACGCGGAGCCGTTGGGCCTCTTGCTCATCGGCGATGACGGCGTCGAGTGTTCGGGCGCTCGCCAGCGCATGCTCGGCGGCCTCACGCGTCATGCCGCCCTGCACGGCTGCGGCGACCGCGCTGTCGGCGTCGGCTAGGTTCACCCCTGCGAAGAAGTAGGCCTCCGCCATTGCGCCAAACACAGGCAGGGCCAGCCTCTCGCGCGCGGCCGCATTCAGAATGCGGTGCATGGCCGTCGTATCCGGGACGCGCGCGACGCGGCCGAAGTCAAACGGCAGCCCATCGGCGCGCCCTACCGCCGCCACGTGCTCGAACACCGCGTCCGACAAGTTTCGGCAGGTCTGGAAATCGCGCCAGGCCATCCCGTCGACGGGCCAATCCCGGTGCAGCCGGAAGGCGCGAAGCCGGATGTCTGGTGCGAGGCCCACTGCATCGGCCGCGCGCTGCAGTCTCGTCAGCCCGATCAGGCACCATGGACAGATCACGTCGATCCAGAGCTCGACCGGCGTCATGCGGGTCCCGCTCATGACCGCCCTCCGGCGTCGACGACGGCGGAATCCGCATCGATTGCGGCGAAAACGTCCTGCGCCACGGCAAGTGCGGTGAACGCGGACGGGTATCCGGAATAGTGCGCGAGGTGGATGAACGCCTCGACGATCTCCTCGCGACCGAGGCCTGCGGCGAGTGCGCCGCGAAGATGCAACCGGAGCTGTCGCTCGAAGCCCAGTGCGGCGATGACCGACAGCGTTACGAGTTCCCGATCGCGCAGGCCGAGCGCGGGACGGGTCCAGATGTCGCCGAACAGGTGCGCGGTGCTGATGGCCATCAGGTCGGCGTTGACGGGACTGCTCGCCGGTTCACCGCCGAACAATCTGTCGAGGACGGCGAGGCCGCGCATGCGGCGCGGATCGTAGGATGCTTCAGGCATTGGGGCGCTCTCCGCCGGGCGTGCGCGCCGCGGCCTGATAGGCCACCATCCAGCCTGGATACTCCTCGGGGAGCTGCGAAGCTTCGTCCAGCAGGGCGCGTTGGTCTGTCGTCAGGGCGTGCGCGAGTTCGACGGCGCCGAGATTGTCCTCCAGCTGCTCCACCCGCTTGGCGCCCACGATCACGCTGGCGACCGCGGGCCGGGTGAGCAGCCAAGCAAGCGCGAGCCGCGCGACGCTCACCTGATGCGCCGCGGCGATGGGACGGGCGGCGGCGATGACGGCGGCGGCGCGGACGCGATCCACCGGTGGAAAATCGAAGGCGGTGCGTCGCGCATCCGCTGGGCCGTCCCCCATCGACAGGGGATCGAACTTGCCCGACAACAACCCTCCCGCCAGCGGGCTCCACACGAGGATGCCGAGGCCCGCCGTCTCCGCGTGCGCAATCACCTCACGCTCGGCGTCGCGGCCCGCCAGCGAGTAGTAGATCTGGTTGGCGGCGAAACGCGGCGCGCCGCGGCGTTCGGCGATCGCCATCAGTCGCTCGGCCCGCCAGCCGGGATGGTTGCACAACCCGACATGACGCACCTTGCCCGAGCGCACGATCGCCGCCAGCGCATCCACGATCTCCTCCGGGGGCGTCACCGGGTCGACGCCATGCAGCTGGAAAAGGTCGATGTGATCGACGCGCAAGCGCTTCAGGCTCTGCTCGACGCTCCACATAAGGTGGCGCAGGGTGGAGCCGCCGGCGTTGGGGCCGGGGCCCGTCCGCTCATGCGCCTTGGTGGCGAGGATGAGGTCATGGCGCGGCAGGCCCAGCGCGCGAATTGCGGCGCCGACGATTTCCTCCGAGCGGCCATGGGCGTAGACGTCGGCGGTGTCGATGAGGTTGACGCCCGCATCCACCGCACGCGAGAGGATCGGCCCGGCGGCTTCGACATCCAACTCGCCGATGGCGCGCCAGAAATCTCCGCCTCCGAACGTCATCGCGCCAAGCGAAAGTTCGGACACGTAAAGGCCCGTGCGGCCAAGCACGCGATAACGCATTGCCGTAATCCTCTGCGTGGGGTGAAGGCGCGTGGCGTCAGATCAGCCGGTGGCCGCCGTCGACGTGGACGATCTCGCCGGTGATCGAGCGGTTGTTCATCAGGAACAGCACGGCGTCGGCCACTTCCGCGGCAGTGGCGATCCGCCCGACCGGCAATTTGGCGGCGACATCGGCGAAGGCGGCGTGACGGTCCTCGCCGAACAGGGCTTGCCACATGGGCGTGTCCGTCCAGCCCGGTGAAACGGCGTTGACGCGGACGGGCGCGAGGTCGAGCGCCAGCGCACGCGCGCTCTGCTCCGCGGCGGCGGTGCCGATGTTGGTGATCCACGCGCCCTTGGCCGGGCGATCGGTCGATACCCCGCCCGTCAGCGTGATCGAACCGCCAGCGGGGATTTTGCCCTCGGTGGCGGCGACCAGATGCGCAATGCCGAAGATGCGCGGCTCGATCGCTGCGCGATAGGCGCTGACGTCGCCGCTGGCCGGGCCGCCCACGAATACCCCCGCCGAGTGATAGACGTGATCAACGCGGTCAAAGCGGGCGAAAAGCGCGCGGACGGACGCGGGGTCCACCGCGTCCACGATGGCGGTGTTGAGGCCGGGGTTCGCGGCGGCGGCGGCGGCGAGCGCTGCCTCGCCCCGGGCGGCCACGGTCACGGACGCTCCGCGCGCCAGCGCCTGGCGGGCCACTTCCAGACCGATGCCCTTGCTGCCGCCGATGATGACGACGTTCTGTCCTTGCATGACGATTTCCCTTCCGAGCGGGGCGCCCACGCGCCGTGACCGTCATCTAGGAAATAAAGATCAACTGATCAAGATAAAAAAGGATCGATTGATCATTTTTTGCCGCGGAACGGCTCCAGCGCCGCTTCGGCAACGTGGTGGATCGTGGCGGCGTCGGCGCCAGCGCGTCCCAGCGTCATGATGCTAACCACCGTTCCCACGAGCGCGTCGGCGCGCAGGTCGATGTCGGTGTCCGGCGGCAGCTCCCCCGACTGGGCGGCGATGACGAGATGGCGCACGAAGAAATCGCGAATCTCGCGCATGCGGCCCTGCGCCATGGCCTGCGTGGCGGGCGAGTGCGCTTCCCGTTCGGCGACGGTGTTGACGATCAGGCAGCCCGCGCGGTCGGAGTCTTCGGCGGCCAGTTTTGCCTGCAGTTCGATCCAGGCGCGGATGGCGGCGAGGCCCTGCCGGTCCGTCGGGAGCGTGGCCCGGAAGATGCCGGCGTAATGCTCGAAGACCTGCTGGAACAGCCCCTCCTTGTCGCGGAAGGCGGCGTAGACGCTGCCCGGCTTCAGGCCGGTGGCGGCGTAGATGTCGGACATCGCGGTCGCAGCGTAGCCTTTGCGCCAGAAGACGCGCATCGCCTGATCAAGGGCGGTCGTAAGGTCGAATTCGCGCGTTCTGGCCATGCGACCCATATGTTGAAGGATCGATCGAAAATCAAGTTGATTGCCCAGTCTTGAAATTGATCAATCGATCATATATCTCCCGCCCGCCGCCGTCCGGGCGGCCAAGGAGACACCCCATGAAACGTTCGATCCTGCTGGCCGCCGGCGCGGCCGCCTTCCTCACCTTGTCTGGCGTGGCGGCCGCACAGACGCCGCTGACCCCGCCGGGCCGGCCTGGCTCCGCCGCCTACGAGCAGTGGCTCGGCCAAACCCTCGGTCGCCTGCAGCAGGCCGCCGACCGTGACGCGATCCGCCAGCTGGCGTTCCACTACGCGCGCGGCAACGACGAACTGTCCGTGCACTTCAACGATCGCCCCCTGGGCCGCACGCGCGCCCAGGCCGAGTATGCGCAGGCGTTCGCGCCGGACGTGTCGATCACGGTCTATCCGCTCCGGTCGTCCACGCCGCTCCGCAAGGTCTCGGGGATCGCCGACTGGATCGCCTTCGCTGACGGCTTCTTCGAGAACGCGAAGTACTCGTCGAGCCTCCATCTGATGTCGAACTTCGACATCCGCTTCACCGGCCCCGACACAGCCAGGGCGAGCGCGTACGCCGGCGTGCCGCACTTCATCCAGTCCACTGCGCGCACTGCGGAAGCCCAGGCCGTCACGCTGGAGTACATGCTGTGCCGCTACGATTATGTGGCCAAACGGCAGGCCGACGGCAGCTGGAGGATCACCGAATTCACGATCTATCTCGACGAAATCCAGCGGTCGCAGGGCTTCTATCCGGGAGGCCAGGCCAGCGGACGTTGATCCGGCAGGCGCCGAGCGCGTCCGGTCCCGTGTGCGCCCCCGTAGGCGCGCGCGGGACCTCGCGGCCTGCGCCGCAGCGGAGGGGGGCTGCAGGCTGGCTGCGGCGGGATCGCCTTCCCGGGGCTATCCGATGACGGGGGCGTCGGGGCCTGCTAGGACATGCCGTTGGGGACGCGTAAGCAGGAACGGCGGCGGGAGAGGGCGGCTGATGGCCAAGTTTCGCGGGTTCTGGGTGCGTCTGGCGCTTGTCGTGTCGCTGCTGGCGCCCGTCTGGTTCCTGGCAGGGGCGCTCGGCACCAAGTTCGGCCTGCTCGACTGGCGGGTGGGTTTCGGCCTCATGACCTTCCAGCTCGGGCCGATGCTGCTGCTCGGCGCGGCGGCCATCGCCGCGTTGGGGCTGCTGCTGGCGCTCGTCGTGCCGCCGCGCCGCGGGCGTCGCATCGCTCTTGTGGCCCTGCTGATCCCGGCGCTGGGCCTTGGCTATGCGGCCTGGGTGCGTCAACAGGCGTCCACAATTCCCCCGATCCATGACGTATCCACCGATCTCGTCGACCCGCCCGGGTTCAGCGACGCCGTGGTCGCGGCGCGAGAGGGCATCGCCGGCGGCAACGCCCTCGACCTGACCACCGCCAAGATCCCGGACAATCCCCGCTTCGGCGCCATGGCGGGCGTGTCGGTCATCGACGCCCACCGCGCCGCCTACGGCGACATCCGACCGCTCGTCACCGATACGCCGACGTTCGACGCTTTCCAGGTGGCGCTCGCCGCCGCCGAGCAGCAACCGGGGTGGGTGATCGGCCGCCACGACGCCGCGCAAGGGACGATCGAGGCCACCGCCACCAGCTTCTGGTACGGCTTCACCGACGACATCTCGATCCGCGTGCGGGCGCTGCCGGACGGATCGGGGACGGTGATCGACGTGCGCAGCGTGTCGCGGGTGGGGCTGTCCGATCTGGGCGCCAACGCGGCGCGCATCCGGGCCTACCTCAAGGCGCTGAACGGGCAACTCGGCGAAGCCGCCACCGGCGGCTGACAAGGAGGCTGCCCGGTCAAGATCCGGTGGGATCGGACCGACGCTCGGGGCCGCGATCGGCGCACGTTGCGTCGCTCAAAGAGCGCCCGCCCCGTCGGCAAACGCACTAGCGGTCTTTCGGATCGAGCGCGTCGCGGAGGCCGTCGCCGACGAAGTTGAGGCACAGCAGCGTCACGAACATCACCGACGCCGGATAGATGATCATCCAGGGCGCTGTGTCCATGTTGTTGGCGCCGTCGGAGATCAGCTTGCCCAGCGAGGTGAGCGGCTCCTGGACGCCGAGTCCGAGGAACGAGAGAAAGCTCTCGAGCAGCACGACGCGCGCCACGTTGAGCGTGGCGAACACCACCACGGGCCCCATGAGATTGGGCACGATGTGGCGCAGGACAATGTCGGCGCCGTTGACGCCGCTGGCCTTGGCGGCCTCCACGAATTCCTTCTGGCGCAGCGAGATCGTCTGGCCCCGCACGATCCGCGCCATGGTCAGCCACTCCACAGCCCCGATGGCGACGAAGATCAGCCAGATGTTGGAGCCGAACACCACCATCAGCAGGATGACGAAGAAGATGAACGGCACGGAGTAGAGCACGTCCACCAGGCGCATCATCACGCTGTCGACGGGGCCGCCGACGTAGCCGGCTGTCGCCCCCCACAGCACGCCGATCACCAGCGACACGGCCGTCGCCACCAGCCCGACGGCGAGGGAAATCCCGAGGCCGAAAAGGATGCGGGCGAAAAGGTCGCGCCCCTGCGTGTCCGTACCTAAAAGGAAGCCGTCCGCGATGCTCGGCGGGTTGGACACGTTCTCGCGGAACAGGAGATCCACGGGATGAAGGCCAAGAAGGCCCGGGAAGGAGTAGTTCGCCACGCCGATGACGCCCAGCGCCGAAAGCACGCTGATCGCGACGATGCCGATCACGGCGGCGGGATTGCGCATCAGCCGGCGGCGGGCGTCGTCCCACAGGGATCGCCCCTTGGCGGCGCCGGCGCGCCCGGCGAAGGCGGTGTCGGCCATCGTCAGTCCCTCCGCGCGCGCGGGTCGAGCGTGCTGTAGAGCACGTCCGACATCATGTTGAAGAAGATGATCAGGCCCGCGTAGAGGATCACGACGCCCATCACGAGGGTGTAGTCCCGCTGCAGGGCGGCGATCGTGAACTGCTTTCCGATGCCGGGGAGCTGATAGACGGTCTCGATCACGAACCCTCCCGTCAGGACCGTGGAGATCGCGGGGCCGAGGTAGCTGACGATGGGAATCAGAGCCACCGGCAGGGCGTGACGCCAGACCACCGCCGCTTCGGGCAATCCCTTGGCGCGCGCCGTGCGTATCGCGTTGGAGCGCATCGCCTCGATCATGCTGGCCCGCATGAGCCGCGAGATGATGGCGATCTGGGGCAGGGCCAGCGTCACGACGGGAAGCAACAGGTGGGACACCGTGTAGGAGTCGCGATAAAGGCCCGACGACGGCAGCCATTGCAGCTGGACGGCGAAAATCAGCGAAAACAGCGGCGCGAGCACCAGCGGCGGCAGGCACACGCCTGCAACCGCAAAGCTCATGGCGACGTAGTCCTCTGGCCGGTTCTGACGCAGCGCCGCCAGTACGCCGAGCCCGCAGCCCAGGCTGAGGGCCAGCAGCATGGCGGCGGCGCCGACGATGAGACTGGTGGGCAGGCCCTCCGCGATGATGTCCGCGACGTCCTTGTCCTTGTATTTCATGGAAGGACCGAGATCGCCGTGCAGCACCAGTTTGCCGAGATAGATCGCGAACTGCTCGGGCAGGGGCTTGTCGAGATCGTAGGCGGCCTTCAGCCGCTGCTCGATCTCCGCCGGCACCTGGCGTTCGGCGTCAAAGGGGGAACCGGGCGCCGCGCGCATCAGGAAGAAGGCGGCCGCGATGATCACGAACATGGTCGGGATCGCGATCAGCAGCCTGCGTGCGATCTGGGCGAGCATGCAGTCCTTCCCGGCGGCGTCGCTGACTCGGCGCGGCGGCCTGACCTTTTCGTCACGCTCGATCCGTGTCAACGAGCGGGGGACCCCGGAGGACGTCATGACGGCATTCCGACGCATCACGGACACGTTTTCCGTCGCCCCCCAGCTCGGGCCGGAGGATATCGCCCGCGCTGCAGGCGAGGGCTTCCGCACGCTGATCGTCAATCGCCCCGATGGAGAAAGCCCCGACGCCATGCCGATCGCGGAGGCCCGGGCGTTGGCGGAAGCCGCGGGGCTGGCGTTCGCGGCGATCCCCTTCTCCGGTCCGCCCACTCCGGAGGCGGTGGACCAGACGGCGACGGCGCTCGCTGCGCACCCCGCGCCGATTCTCGCCTACTGCCGTTCGGGAACCCGGTCCTGCACGGTCTGGGCGCTCGCCACGGCGAAGGCCGGGCGGATGGAGGCGGCCGACATTCTCAGCGCGGCGTCCGCGGCGGGGTACGACCTGTCGGCGATGGCGGGAACGCTCGACCGGATCAGACGCGAAGCGTGATCAGAGCGCGCCGGCGAGATCCGTCCCAAGGCGCAGAAGGGCGATGGCCACCAGCGTCAGCACCGTGGCGCGGGCCCGGTCGGAAAAAAACAGCAGGAGATCGATCAGTCGCGCGGCCATGCCCCCCGCGCGTGCAAGGTTCGCGCCGCAGCGACCCGGCTGCCGTCACACGGCCCTGTGATCGGGCCAGTGGACGGGTGGGGCGACCCAGCGTATGCCGCCGCGGGCAACAGAACGGGCACCCATGGCCGGCGTGAACTGGATCACCGATTTCGAGTGGGGCTGGGGCAGCGTCCGCGTCAAGAAGACAGGGGCCCGCGTGCCGTTTTCGCGGTCCATCGCCGCGGAGGTGGCTGCATGGTTCCGGTTCTACGGAGCCGCCCGAGGCATGGCGCCGGAACCGGGGCGCCCCTTCACCGTGGCGTTCCTGCCCGACCGCGCCCGCCCTTGGTACCTCATCTGGCCCGTGATCCGCGCCGCTGGCGGCGTCGTGGTGGACGACCCCGCCGACGCCGACATCCTCTTCCAGTTCGAAGACGCCACCGTCGGTGAGCCCACCGCCCCGCCGCCCGGCTTCCGCGGCCGGCTGGTGAATTTCGCGGCCACGGACGTGAGCAAGACCCGTGTGGGCGCCGCCTTCGAGGCCGCCTTCGGCTACCCCCTGACCCTCGATCCCCAACGCCACGTCGGACCGGCGGTGGAGAAAAGCGAAGCGAACGGCGCCCATGACGGTCGGATCGTCACCTGTCCCACGGCGCCGCGCACAGGCCGGGTCTACCAGCGCGTCGTGGACAATCGTTGCCTCGCGCGGCCGGGGCTGGTGGAGGACATACGGACGCCCACGGTGGCCGGTCGCCCCACGGTTGTATTCCTGAAGCGCCGCCGGATCGGCGAGCGCTTCGCCAACGCCAATGCCGAGGTTGTTCTCGCCCGGCCGGAAGATGTGTACAGCGGCGCCGAGATCGACGGCATCGGCCGGTTCTGCGCTGCGCTGGGCCTTGACTGGGGCGGTCTCGACGTGCTCCGGGACGTCGGCGAGGGGCGACTTTACATCGTGGACGCGAACAAGACCGACATGGGGCCTCCGACTGCTTTGCCGCTGTCGGACAAACTTCATGCGACACGACTATTGGCGAAGGCGTTCCGCACTTTTGTGGATCGTCCGCGGGAAGGCGGTTGAGGCACCATGGCTGCGAAGATCCCCTTCGTGCGCGACATGACGTTCGAGTACGGCGTGCCGCAACAGGTGAGCCCGCTCGTGCGCCGCGTGGTCGCCGAGAATCCCGGACCGTTCACGTTCCGCGGCACGGGCGTGTACATCATCGGCCACGGCGAAGTGGCCGTGATCGACCCCGGGCCCGACATGCCCGAACACATCGCTCTGCTGCTCAAGGCGCTCGAGGGCGAGACCGTCACCCACATCTTCGTGACACACGGCCACATGGATCACTCCCCGGCGGCGCGCCCGCTCGCCGCCGCCACGGGCGCCACCATCTATGCGTGCGCGGAGCCCGTGATCCCCACCGAATCCGAGGTCCGCATGGAGGCGGGTGACGATCTCTCGTTCCGGCCGGACGTGCCGGTGCATGACGGCGACGTCTTCCGCGGCAAGGGCTGGACCATCGAGGCGGTGTCCACGCCCGGCCACACATCCCACCACACCGCCTACGCGCTTCACGAAGAGAATGCGCTGTTTCCCGGCGATCACATCATGGGCTGGTCCACCACGGTGATCAGCCCGCCCGACGGGGACATGAGCGACTACCTCGACAGCCTCATCAAGGTGCGCGACCGCGACTACGCCACGCTGTGGCCCACGCATGGTCCGCCGGTCCAGGGCGATACGCGGGCGTTCATCCAGGCCTACATCGATCACAGGCTGGCGCGGGAAGCGCAGATCCTGGCCTTGCTGGCGAACGGCGCGTCGACGATCCGCGCCATGGTTCCGGAAATGTACGCCGACGTGGACAAGAAGCTGCACCCCGCCGCCTGCCACTCGGTGCTGGCGCACATGATCCATCTCGTGAAGACGGGGCGCGTGGAGTGCGCAGGCGCGCCGTGCATCGAGTCGATCTACGCGCTGCGCCGCGCCGCCTGAGCGCAGCGCCCGCGCCTACTCCACCCGCCGGACCCGCAGCGCCGCCCCGCCCTTTTTCGCCGACATCAGGAAACTGCCGAGCGCCGCCCGGCGCACGTTGACCTCCGCGCCTTCGCGGATGTTGCGGTTGGTGTTGGTGTCGATGGAAATCCAGGTCTGGCCGTTGTCGAGGATCACGGAGGGCTTGCCCGCGAACGAGCCCAGCCGGGCGACCTTGGCGCTCACGTTTTCGATCACCTCCGGCTCGCCGCCGCCGCCACCGCCCCCGAGCCGGGGCATGGCGAGGCGCGGCAGGCTGGGCAGGGCGAAGCCGAAGGCCTCGCGCTCAATGCGCCGCACGCCGGCGGCGTCGACCGCGGTGAACTCGCCCTGGGTCTCCGCCGTCTTGAGCTGGGTGACCGCCGCATCGAAGCAGGCGAGGCGCGCCGTCGCGTCGGCGATGTCGGCGCAGGCGTACACCTTCGTGAGCACCTCCGGCTGCGGCAGCTGGCCCGCAGGCTGGGCCTGGGCGGCGCCCAGCCACAGGCCGGCGGCGATGGCTGGGGCGAAAACGAGCACGCGCATGGAAGGTCTCCCGAAATCCCGCGGCGCACTCTAGTGTCCGGATCGATAATGTCAGCCCGGCGCCGCAGCGCCGGCGGGAGCAGCGTGATGAACTGGACCACCAACCGGCGCGGCGTGATCGGCATGGGCGGAGCGGCGGCGCTGGGGGCGGGCGCCCTGGTCTCGGGATGCGGAGGCAGGGTGATCGGTCTCGACGTGGAGCGCCGCATCCTGGACATCGGGAACCAGGCGGAACCGCTCTCGCTGGACCCCCACAAGGCGTCCGGCCAGTGGGAGAACCGGATCATCGGGGAGATGTTCATCGGGCTGACCACCGAGGACGCCCAGGGACAGCCCATCCCCGGCATGGCCGAAAGCTGGACCGTGAGCGAGGACGGCCTCGTCTGGACGTTTCAGCTCCGCCAGGCGGACTGGTCCGACGGCATGCCCTGCACGGCCTATGATTTCGAGTTCGCCTTCCGGCGCATCCTCTCCCCCGACACGATCGCGGAGTATGCGCAGGTCACCTACGCCATCCTGAACGCCCAGAATGTGAAGGAAGGCAAGGCGCCGGTGACGGACGTGGGCGTGCGCGCCCTGGACGAGCGGACCCTGGAGATGCGGCTGGAGCACCCCGCGCCGTACCTGCCGGGCTTGCTCAAGCACTACACCCACTTCCCGATCCCCAAGCACGTGGTGGAGCGGGTCGGCGACGACTGGATCAAGCCGGCCAACATCCAGGTCAACGGCCCGTTCAGACTGGAGAAGTGGTGGTCCAACTACGTGGTCCACCTCGTGAAGAACCCGGCGTTCTTTGACGCCAGGAACGTCGTGTTCAACGATCTGTACTTCTATCCCACCAACAACGACGACGCGGCGAGCCGCCGGGTCATGAACGGGGAGTTGGGCTGGTCGACCAGCTTTCCCGGCAAGAAGCAGGCGTTCTACGAAAAGGCGCTGCCGGGGTTCGTGAAGGTCGCGCCCTACATGCTGCTGCAGTACTTCTCCCTGAACACCACGCGGCCGCCGTTCAACGACAAGCGGGTGCGCCGCGCCATGACCCTGGCGCTGGACCGCACCTTCCTGGCGGAGAAGATCTGGCAGGCGGGCTACAAACCGGCGTGGAGCTTCGTCCCCCCCGGCATGTACGGGTATCCGCAGGGAGGGCGGCTCGACTTCGCGGACACGCCGCTGGAGGCCCGCCGGGCGGAGGCGCGGGCGCTTCTGGAGGCGGCTGGGTACGGCCCGGACAATCCCCTCAAGTTCACGTTCAGCCACCGGAACACCCAGGACAACCCGCAAGTGGCCGTGGTGGCGCAGGCCGACTGGCGGGCCGTCGCCCCCTGGGTGGAGGTGACGCTGGCCGGGGTCGAGGGCCAGATCCACTACGCCAATATGCGCGCCAAGAACTTCGATTGCGGCGACGGGGGCTGGATCGCCGACTACAACGACGCCTACACCTACCTTTACCTCCTCGAGACCCGCACCGGACCCCAGAACTACTCGGGATATTCCAACCCCGAATACGACCGTCTGATGGAAGCTTCGACCCAGGAGCGGGACGCCGTCGTCCGGGCCGGGCTGATGCGCGACGCCGAGCAGATCATGCTCGATGACAGCCCCGTGATCCCGGTCGGTTTCGGGGCGTCCAGAAACCTTGTGGACCCCCGAATCGTGGGGTTCGAGGACAACCTCGAAGATATCCACAGGACCCGGTGGATGTCGCTAAAGGCCTGATTTCGCCGGATTCCCGGGGAGGCGGCTCCCCGCCGCCGGCGGAGGTAATTGAGGCGCCCGGCGCCCAATGTGTACTCTTTTCGCCACACTTCGCCCCTTTAGCGTTAGCGTCTGTTCACCTTCATTGACGGGGGCATGACCCCTTTGCCAAAAAGAAGGCACAGACGGGGGTCGGCTTTCTTCGAACCTCCGCTCGTCCACGCTGAATGTCCTTTCGGGGAGGACCAGCGCACTGGACCGGCACACGGAGGGGCACATCCTCCGGTCCGGCGTCGGCGTGGGCGTTCGCAGTTACGGATTGGAGGTTTTCAAGTGAAGCAAGAGACAAAGCGCGGCTTGTTCGCGTCTACGGTGCTCGCGGGGCTCGCGATCACCATGCCGACCCTGGCGCAGGCGCAGCAGGCTCCAGCCCCCGAAGCGAGCAGCGACGAAGACGTCGTGATCGTGACCGGCACCCGGATCCCGCAGGCCAACCTCGTCACCACCAGCCCGGTCACCCAAGTGACGGCTGAAGACCTGACGAACGCCGGCGTGACCCGGGTCGAAGACCTGGTGAACCAGCTGCCGCAAGCGTTCGCGGCGCAGAACGCCACGGTCGTGAACGGCGCGTCCGGCGCGGCCACCGTGTCGCTCCGCGGCATCGGCTCCGACCGCACCCTGGTGCTGATCGACGGCCGCCGCATGCCCTACGGCACGATCAACGACTCCGCGGCCGACCTCAACCAGATCCCCGGCGCGCTCGTGGAGCGTGTGGAAGTGCTCACGGGCGGCGCGTCCGCCGTGTACGGCTCGGACGCCATTGCCGGCGTCGTGAACTTCATCATGCGCAAGGACTTCGAAGGCGTTGAGCTGGATGCCCAGTACGGCTTCTACCAGCACAACAACGACTATGACGGCGAAGGCAACCTGCGCAGCGTCATCGCCGGCCGCGCCCGGACCAACCCCTCCCAGTTCGCGCTGCCCGACGACAACCAGGTCGACGGCTACAGCAAGCAGATCACGGGGATCATCGGCGCCAGCACGCCGGATGGCAAAGGCAACGTCACGGCCTACGTGTCGTACCGCAACAACGACGAAATCTCGCAACGGTACCGCGATTACTCGGCGTGCTCCCTCGGCACCAGCACGGGTGTGAACTTCACCTGCGGCGGCTCAGGCACCAACGCGACGGGTCAGTTCACGGACTTCGCGAACTTCGCCTACACGCTCGGCGCCAACGGTGAATTCCGCAACTTCAGCGCTGCAACTGACCAGTACAACTTCGGCCCGATCAACTATTTCCAACGCCCCGACGAGCGGTACTCGTTCGGCGCGTTCGGCTACTACGAGATCAACAAGCACGCCGAAGTCTACACGCAGCTGATGTTCACGGATTACCAGTCCGTCGCTCAGATCGCTCCCTCCGGCAACTTCTTCAGCACGCCGCAGGGCATCAATTGCTCCAACCCGCTTCTCTCGGCGGGGCAGCAGGCCGCGCTGTGCGCGATCGACCTGGTGCCGGATATCGTTGACGACCCGGACACGCCGGAAAATGAAGTCGACGACTTCATCGCCGACAATCCCGATGTGGACGCGGTGGGCTTCATTGCGGCGACGCTCGGCGACAACACCGCCCTGACGGGCGGCGCTCCGTCCTTCGACGACGACGGCAACGTGGTCATCACGTCTTTCGACGGCGTGAGCCCGGCCTACATCGCCCGCCGGAACGTGGAAGGCGGCGGTCGCCAGGACACCATCGGTCTGGAGACCTATCGCGGCGTCATCGGCGTGAAGGGTGAGATCACCGAAGGCTGGAACTACGACCTCAGCGCCACCTACGCGACCGTTCGCCAAAGCCGTGTGTACCTCAACGACTTCTCCGTCGCCCGCCTCACGAAGGCGCTCGATGTCGTCGTCGATCCGGCTACCGGCCAACCGGCTTGCGCCTCCTTCGTGGATGGCACGGACACGAACTGCGTGCCGTACAACATCTTCGCCGTGGGCGGGGTGACGCCGGCGGCGCTCAGCTACCTCCAGATCCCGCTGATCCAGGTCGGCTCGACCACTGTGTCCGTCGTGAACGGCGCGGTGACCGGCGATCTCGGCACGATCGGTCTCGTCAGCCCGTTCGCGTCCACGCCGTTCGCCACGGCGTTCGGTGTCGAGTACCGCCGCAACGAACTGGAAACCACCACCGACACCGCGTTCGCCACCGGCGACGGCGCGGGTCAGGGCGGCCCGACGCTGGGTCTCCAGGGCGCCACGGAATCGGTCGACTTCTTCGCCGAACTCCAGATGCCTCTGGTCGAGGACATGCCCTTCGCCCACCGCATCTCGGCGGACATCGCGTACCGGAACTCGGACTACGGCAATATCACCTCCGACACCTACAAGTTCGGCGGTGACTGGGCGCCGGTGGAAAGCTTCCGCATGCGCGGCAGCTATCAGCGCGCGGTGCGCGCGCCGAACGTGATCGAACTGTTCACGGGTCAGGGCCTCGGCCTTTACTCGGCGCAGAACGACCCATGCGGCCCGAACCCGACAGCCACGCGCGCCCAGTGCGTCGCGACGGGCGTTCCGTCCTCCCAGTACGGGTCGGCGGCCCTGCAAAGCCCGGCAAACCAGTACAACCAGCTGACGGGCGGCAACCCCGACCTGAAGCCGGAGACGGCCGATACCTACACGCTCGGCTTCGTGTTCTCGCCGTCGGCGTTCCTTGAAGGCCTGACGGTGTCGGTCGACTGGTTCCAGATCAAGCTGGAAGACAACATCGGCACGCTCGGCGCCCTGAACACCCTGTCGTCCTGCTACCAGCAGAACAACCAGGCGGCCTGCGCCCGGATCAACCGGAACCCGCAAGGCCAGCTCTGGGTCGGCGACAGCTTCGTCCAGAACCTGAACGTCAACACCGGCGGTTTGCTCACCTCGGGCTACGACCTCGTCGTCGACTACAACTTCGACATCGCAGACACCGGCCTCCCGGATCTCGGCTCGATCTCCCTCAGCCTCGTGGGCACGTACCTCGACAAGCTGAAGCAACAGCCGGAACGCCCGCTGCAGTTCTACGATTGCGCCGGCTTCTACGGGAACCAGTGCGGCACGCCGAACCCCGAATGGCGTCACCGCGCCAGCGTGGGTTGGGAAACCCCCTGGAACGTCGAACTGGTGGGCACGTGGCGCTACTATGGTGAGGTTGAGCAGTTCGCCGCCAACTTCAACCAGACCAGCCTCGGAACCCGTCGCGACCGGTACTTCGATGCCGAGAACTACTTCGATCTGACGGGCAACTGGCAGATCCGCGACAACGCCAACCTGCGCTTCGGCGTGAACAACATCCTGGATGACGATCCGCAACTGTCGACCGTGGCGGCCACGGGCGGCAACGGCAACACCTACCCCCAGACCTACGACGCGCTGGGCCGGTACGTGTTCGCCGGCATCAAGGTCAACTTCTAGGACCCTCGGAAAATCTCGATCCACTTCAACGGCGGGCCTCGGCCCGCCGTTTTCTTTTTTGGGGGAGGCGGCGCCGCTGGCGTCCAATGGAGAGCCGGCTAGGGTCGTGGGCATGAGTGAGGATCTGGCCGACCGCGTGCGCGAAGCCGCCGCCTGGCGGATAAGCGGCGACTATTCCCGCGCCGCCGCGGCCTACGAGGCCATTCTCTCGCGCTGGCCCGCACTGCCCGATTGCTGGTACAACCTTGGCTGGGTGCAGCGCCGGCTCGGCCGACCTCACGAAGCGCTTCGGTCCTACGAGCAGGCGCTCGCGCACGGTGTCGCGGGCCCGGAGGAAGTGCGCCTCAACCGCGCGGTCATCTACGTCGACGATCTCCATCGGTACGCGGAGGGCGAGGCCGAGCTGCGCGCCGCGCTCGCGCACGCGCCGGACTACGCCCCCGCCTTGCTCAACCTCGCCAATCTTTGCGAGGACCTCGGGCGCCGCGCGGACGCGCTGGCCCTCTACGAACGGCTCCTCGCCGCCCATCCCACGCACTGGGAGGGCCTGTCGCGTTACGCCAGCCTCAACGCGGCCGCGACCGCCGACACGGACCTTGTCGCGCGCCTGCGCCACGGGCTGGAGCGTCCGGACGTCAGCGTCGCCGACAAGGCGAGCCTCGGCTTCGCGCTCGGCAAGGTGCTCGACGCCGCCGGCGCCTATCGGGAGGCGTTCGCCGCCTACCGCGCCGCCAACGCCGCCAGCCGCGCCAGCGCCCCGCCCGGGGTCCGCGGCTACGACCGCGCTGCGCAGGCGGCGATGACCGACGCCCTGATGGCGACCTTTCCCCGGCCAGGAGCGCCGCTCGCCCGCTCGACGCGACCAGCCCCGATCTTCATCTGCGGCATGTTCCGGTCAGGATCGACGTTGCTGGAGCAGGTTCTCGCCGGTCACTCCCGCGTCACGGCCGGCGGGGAGATCGCCGCGCTGCCGCAGCTTGTGTCCACGGCGCTCGCGCCATTTCCCCAGGCCATGGCGCAGGTCGACGACCGCCGCCTCGCCGGCGTGCGCGAAGCCTACCTCGACATGACGACCCGCATCTTTCCCGGCGCCGACATCCTCACCGACAAGCGCCCCGACAACTTTCTCTCCATCGGCCTGATCAAGGCGATGTTTCCCGATGCGCGCATCATCAACACGGTGCGCAATCCGCGCGACAACTGCCTGTCGATCTATTTCCTGCATCTCGACCACGCGATGGCGTACGCCACCGACCTCGCCGACATCGCGCACTACTACAGCGAGTATCGCCGCCTGATGGCGCACTGGCGGCTCCATCACGGGGCGGACATTTTCGATTTCGACTACGACGCCTTCGTGCGCGATCCCCGGCCGGCGGTGGAGCGGGTGCTGGCGTTCTGCGGCCTAGACTGGGAGGAAGCCTGCCTCGATTTCCATCGGCGCCGCGGGGCCGTAAAGACCGCCAGCGTCTGGCAGGTGCGCCGACCGCTCTACGCCGACGCCTCGGGACGATGGCGCCACTACGCCGCCGACCTCGGCGTGCTGGACGCCGCGCTGGCCCCGTTCATCGACAAGGATTAGGTTTCACCGAGATTGTAGGCGTTGATCGCCGTCATCATGGACGACACAAGCGCCCGTTCCGCCATCGTCAGGGCGGGGTTCCAGACATCGAAGATCAGCACGGCGCGCAGTTGGTCGCTGTCGTTCCACGCTTCGTGCTCGATCGTGTCGTCAAACACGAAGCTCTCGCCCATCACCCATGGCCGCACGTCATTGCCCACGCGGAACCGGCAGCCCTCGGGAATGATCAATGGCAGGTGGGCGATGAGGCGGGTGTTGGACGAGCCGGTGTGCGGCGGGATGGTCGTGCGCGGCTGGAGCACCGAAAACATCGCCGTCGGCGCAAAGCCCGGCTGATCCGCCATCGGCAGGTTCTCAAGGATGGCCGTCGTTCGGGGGAAGAGGGCGCAGTTTTCGGCGATCTTCCGTCCGTCGCGCCACAAGTGGAGGCTTGTCCAATCGGGCGAATGGTTGAGCGCCTCCCACTGATTGACCGGCGCGCCCGGCGGAAACTGGATGTAGGGGTGGAAGCGATCCCAGTAGACCTTCAGCTGGGCGGTGAGTTCGTCGCGGATGACGTCGGTCTGCGCTTCAAGCGCCGGCATCCACGGGAAGTGCGCGCGATCATGGAACGTGATCGCCGGAAGCTTGGGGAAGGTCAGGAACAAGGGCTCCTGCACGTAGACCTTCTTGGCGCCGGAGGCGATGTCGAGACACTCGTCGAACCGGCGCAGATCCTCTCCCGGGAAGTCGGCGCGCAACGCTTCCGTGCGTCGACGCAGGAAGCTATTGAGCGCCTCGGTGTTGCGGGCCACAGCCGCGCGCGCGTGCTCCACCACCGGGCGCAACGGCGCCGGCAGCGCGTTGTCCGACGGGACGATCTTGAGCGCGTTCTTGAAGATCCTGGCGGCCTCCCGCACCTGGCCCGCCTTTTCCATCAGGGCGCCCTTCGAGAGCAGCGCCACGTATTGATAGGGATCAAGGGCGAGCGCGGCGTCGAGCGCGTCGATCGCGCCGCGGAGGTTGCCCTGGCTGCGCAGCACAAGGGCGCGGTTCATGGGCGTCTGCGGGTCGCGGGGATGGGCGGCCTCCGCCTGCGCCAGCAGGCTCAGCGCGCGGGGGAAGTCCCGCGCCTGGATGGCCGCCATCGCCTCCCCGTTGAGGCGGTCGGAAGTCGATTGGTCCATCGCGACACCCTATCGCAGGCGGTCATCAATGGCAGGCGGGTTGCGCTGCGGTAAAGGCCCTCAGGGGGGCGGGGCGGTCCGGTCGAGGGCGAAGCGCACGATCTGCGCCGCCGCGTCCGCCGCGGAGAGGGCGAGCGTGTCGATGCGGATGTCGGGCGCGAGCGGTGGTTCGTAAGGGCTGTCGATGCCGGTGAAGTCCTTCAGCAGCCCGGCCCGCGCTTTCCGGTAGAGGCCCTTCACGTCCCTTGCCTCGGCGACCGCCAGCGGGGTGTCGATGAAGACTTCGGCGAACTCCCCGGGCGCCATGAGCCGCGCAGCGATCGCCCGGTCCGCCCGGAACGGTGAAATGAAGGCCACCAACACGATGAGGCCGGAGTCGGTCATGAGCCGGGCCACCTCGGCGACGCGGCGGATGTTTTCCTCCCGATCCCGCTGGGAGAAGCCAAGGTCTCGGTTGAGGCCATGGCGTATGTGGTCGCCGTCCAGCAAGGCCGTGCGCCGTCCCTCGCGGTGCAGGCCGCGCTCCACGAGGGCTGCGATCGTGGATTTGCCGGACCCCGAAAAACCCGTGAACCAGAGCACGAAGGGACGGTGGCCGTTGAGGCCCGCCCGCTCGCTGCGGCCGACGGCGGGGGTCATGGAACAGCCTGCGGGTTCCGCGCGGGTGGAGACGCCATGGCCCGACACTAGGGGGGGCGGAGCGGCCCGTGAAGGTCTGCCCGGCGGGAGCCGCTGGCGCGTCGTCCCGGGCGCGCGCTGCGCCGCAGAGGGCGGAATGACCTTGGTGAACGGGGGGAAATCTTGACTTGGCGGGCCCCGGGATTATGTCTTGCGCCCGGTACTTCGGTCGACTCGACACTTGTTAGCGCGCCCTATGCGCCAGCCGCTTCGTTGCCCGCCAAAGTTCCCGCGCCCTTTGGCGCGCGAAGGCAATAGGGCCTCTCGCGGCCATCCGGCGATTTTTCGGAAGGAAGAGACGATGGCCACTGGCATCGTGAAATGGTTCAACCCCGACAAGGGCTTTGGCTTCATTGCGCCGGACGGCGGCGGTCAGGACGTATTCGTTCACATCAGCGCGGTGGAACGTTCGGGCCTCACGGGCCTCCGGGATGGCCAGGCGGTGAGTTTCGAAGTGCAGACGGACCCGCGCAAGGGGAAACCGGCTGCCGTCAACCTGAAGCCTGTGTAACCTCATGGCCAAAGAAGAACTTATGGAGTTCGAGGGCGTGGTGACGGAAGTCCTGCCGGAAGGCCGGTTCCGGGTCACGCTTGAGGGCGGCCACGAAGTTCTCGCGTACACCGGCGGGCGGATGAAACGGAATAAAATCCGCACGCTCGCCGGCGATCGCGTGACGATCGAGATGTCGCCGTACGACGCTGACAAGGGTCGCGTGGTATTCCGGCACAAGACTGAAGGAGCGCCGGGTGGCGGTGGCGGCGGAGGCCGCAGGCCAGTCCGCCGCCGTTAAAGAGGCGAGACATGTCCGTTGCCGACAAGATTCCGACCCTGAGCGATGCGGATCTCGCGACGTTGCGCGCCAACGCCGAACGGCTCCTGACGAGTGACAGCGCCCATCAGCGCAACTCCGCCAACGAACTCCTGCCCCTGATCCTGGCCGAAATCGCCCAGCGGACGCCGCCGGAGCCCCCGCCCGCTCCGCCGACGCCGGCGCAGGTCCGCGCGACCGCCAAGAAGGAGGCGGAAGCGGTCAAGGTCGCCGCCGCCGCCAAGGAAGCCAAGGCCGTCGCCAAGGCGGCGAAGGCGCAGGCCAAGGTGGACGCCGCCGCGCAGTCCGCGCCGACCGTCGCGCCTGCCTCGCCCGCAAAGCCCACGCCCGCAAAACCTGCGTCCAAACCCGTGCTGGAGGTCGCTTCCAAGCCTGTCTCGGCGAAGGCCCCGGCGCCGGTCGCGAAGCCCGCTGCGGCGCCCAAGGCCGCCGCGCCCGCGCCTGAACGCCCCGCGGCCAAAGCCGCGCCCGCGGCGAAAGCTCCCGTAAAAGCCGCCGAGGCCAAGGCGCCGGCCGGCAAGGCGCCGGCGGGCAAGCCGGCCGGGAGCAAGTCTCCTGCGCCGAAGGCGCCGGCGAAGCCGGTTGTCGCGAAGGCCGCGCCTGCGGGGAAGCCTGCGCCCGTCAAGGCGGCGCCCGTTGGGAAGGCCTCGACTGTCGCCAAGGCAGCGCCCGCGGCGAAAGCCGCCAAAGCCCCGGTCAAGACGGCGGCGAAGGCTGCGGCTCCGAAGGCCGCCCAGAAGTCCGCGCCCGTCAAGGTGGCGGCGAAGACCGCCACGCCGGCGCGCGCCGCGAAGGTGCAGAGCCCGCCGGCGGCCGTGGCCCGGAAATCCCCGCCCAAGAAGGCCCAGCCCGCGAAGGGCTCGGCGGCCAAGAAGGCGGTCAAGGGCGGCAAATCGGCGAAGTAGGCGTCCGGCTACCGCTTGTTCTCCACTTCGTATTTCGGAAGATCCGCGCGCAGCGTCTCGTACAGGCGCAGCGTGAAGCTGTCGGCGCTCTCGTCCACGAAGTCCTCGAAGTAGTCCTCGAGGTTGGACTCGAAGATGTACTCGCCGTCCTGCGCGATGATGAAGCCCAGCGCCTCGTCGGTGGCGTTGTGGACGATCTCGATGGACGTCTCGTCGTCGTCGTCGCCCAGCTGGAAGGACAGGCGGCGGCTCTTGATCTTGGCTTCCAGCAACGGCAACAGCGCCTGGAGCGCGGCCAGATCGTCAAAGGGGTCGTCATCCTCGGCGGACAGCGCCGCCTCCAGACGTTTGCGGGCGCTATCGACTTCGTCGTCGAAGCTCATGGGCGCGTCCTCTCATCGGTGTCGTTGGTGATGGTCAATCGACACGGCGTGGCAAGGTCAAGTCAGGCTGCCGCCTCGTGGAGGCTCTGGAAGAACCCCCAGCCCCCTGTCCGCCCAAGCGCCGGGTCGGCGCAGCGATCGGGATGGGGCATGAGCCCGAGCACGTTGCCGCGGTCGTTGACGATGCCGGCGATGTCGTTGGCGGAGCCGTTGGGGTTGTCGAGGTAGCGGAACGCCACACGGCCCTCCTGCTCGAGCCGGCGGAGGGTTTCCTCGTCGGCGAAGTACCGTCCGTCGCCGTTGCCGACCGGCATCACCGTCTCGCGGGCGTCGCCGTAGGCGCGGGTGAAGGCTGTATCGGGGTTGGCGATGGCGAGCGGCGTATCCTTGCAGACGTAGCGCATGGTCACGTTGCGCATCAGCGCGCCGGGCAGAAGCCCGCACTCCGTGAGCACCTGGAAGCCGTTGCAGATGCCCGCGACCAGGCGTCCTTCGTCGGCGTGGCGACGGACGGCCTCCATGATCGGGCTCCGCGCCGCCATGGCGCCGGAGCGGAGGTAGTCCCCGTGGGCGAACCCGCCCGGGAGGATCACGAGGTCGAGCCGGTCCGGCAACGCCGTTTCCGTGTGCCAGACCAACGCGGACTGGACGCCCGTGACCCGCGCCATGGCGGTGACGCAGTCGCGGTCGCAGTTCGAGCCCGGAAAGACGATGACGGCGGATTTCATGCAGGTCTATTAAGGCGCGTCGGGCGCTTGTCCAAGCGCCGCTTCGGGAGGTCGGACGCCGTGACTGTCCTTGTCGTCGTGGTCCTTGCGGGCGTCGCGCTCACGGGCGGCCTGATCTGGCTGTTCGACCGGCTTGAACCGCGGGGGTGACGCCATGGCGTTGGCGCCGGAACTGGCCATGGCGCTGCTCGGCGGGGCGCTGGTGCTTGTGGGGCTTGCGTTCCTGCCCCGTGGCGCGGGCAGACGCGGCGGGCGCAAGGGGGATGGCGGCGCAGTCGTCGCGGACTCCGGCGGCCGCAAGGACAACGACGACGCCAGCGGCGATGGCGACGGCGGCGGGGACGGCGGCGGTGGCGGCGACTGACGCGCCCGCTCAGGCGTCGATATCGATCCGGTAGCTCTCGATCACGGTGTTGGCCAGCAACTTCTCGCACATGGCCCGCACTTCCACGACGGCCCGCTCACGGTCGTCGCTGGAGAGTTCGAGTTCGATCACCTTGCCGACGCGGGCGTCCGCCACGGCATCGAATCCAAGGCCCTTCAGCGCGCTGGCCACCGCCTTGCCCTGGACATCAAGCACGCCGGGCTTCAGGCCCACGGTCACAATCGCCTTCATCATGGGCCCTCAGTGCACGCTCTCGCCGCCCGCGCCGGCGACCTTTGGCAGGATGCCGAGACGGCGCGCCACCTCCACGTACGCTTCGGTGACGTTGCCGAGATCGCGACGGAAGCGGTCCTTGTCCATCTTCTCGTTCGTCTGCACGTCCCAAAGGCGGCAGCTGTCCGGGCTGATCTCGTCGGCGATGACGGTGCGCACCATGTCGCCCTCGTAGAGCCGGCCGAACTCGATCTTGAAGTCGATCAGCTTGATGCCGACGGCGGCGAACATCCCGAACAGGTAGTCGTTCACGCGCAGCGTCAGCGCCATGATGTCGTCGATCTCCTGGGTGGAGGCCCAGTTGAACGCGGTGATGTGCTCCTCGGCGACCATCGGGTCCTGGAGCGCATCGTTCTTGTAGTAGAACTCGATGATCGAGCGCGGGAGCGGCGTGCCTTCCTCCAGCCCGAGCCGCGTCGACAGCGAGCCAGCCGCCACGTTGCGGCACACCACTTCCAGCGGAATGATCTCCACCTCGCGCACGAGCTGCTCGCGCATGTTCATGTATTTGATGAAGTGCGTGGGCACGCCGATGGCGTTGAGGTTCTGCATGATGAAGGCGCTGATCTGGTTGTTGACCACGCCCTTGCCCTCAAGGATCGCCTTTTTCTGCGCATTGAAGGCGGTTGCATCATCCTTGAAGTATTGGATGACGGTTCCGGGCTCCGGTCCCTCGAACAGAATCTTGGCCTTGCCTTCGTAAATCTTCTTCCGGCGGGACATTTTTACGTCCTCCATCATGCCTCCGGCATGAAAATGTTTGCGTATGCTGTCGGCGACTTGAGTGTGGGACGGCGGCTCCGCGCTGCGCCCGGACCGCGACCCTAGAGGAATCGGGGCGGGCTCACAACGGCGCAGCGCCGCCGCCGAAGGCCGGTTCGGGGGGCGCTGGCCTCGCGAGCCTCCCCGGGCGTCCGGTCGCCCCCTCCGTCCCCGGGGTCCGTCCGATTGATCCGGGCGGGCGGCCTCTCTATCTGGAGGCCACCGTTGGAAGGAATGCCCGATGAGCGAGTTCGACGACCGCAAGCGCGCCCAGGAGAAGAAGTACGAGCTGGACCAGGACGCCGAGTTCCGCGCCCAGGCGCGGCGGGCCAAGCTTACGGGCCTGTGGGCCGCGGGCCTGATGGGCATGTCCGGCGATCCGGCGGAGGCCTACGCCAAGAGCGTGGTGCTGGCCGATCTGGAGGAGGCCGGGACCGAGGACCTCTTCCGCAAGATCAAGGCCGACCTCGTGGCCAAGGGCGTCGCCCCCTCCGACCACCTCATCCGCGCCAAGATGGAAGAGCTCCTGGCCGAGGCGCGCAAGCAGATCGCGGGCTGACGCGCGGGCGCGTTCGCCCCGAAGAGCGTTCCCCGAAAGAGCGTTGGCCCCGAAAAAGCGTTGGGTTGTGCGCGCGCCGCCGCCTGGGCCAGGGCGGGGGCCGGCCACCGCCCTGGTCAGGCAAAGGTTAGCTGTCCGGCGCAGCGATCAGCGCGTCGGCGCCGACGTCGAGCGGCGCGATCGCGAGCCATGGCGGCGCGAAATCCGGCGGACAGGCCTGGCTGAACTGCGGGCTTGGCAACACGCGGCGATGCAGGCGCGACAGATGGCGCACGGCCTTGAGGGGATCACGCGCGATCCAGGCCATGCGGTCGAGACGCTTCGTGACCGTCGCTTCGTCCTCGCCGTCGTATAGCACCGCGCGACCGCGCTGGATCATGCGTTCGACCGCCCGCTGCATGCGCAGGTCCCATGATCGCAGCACGCGCACGGGGGCGCATTGCGCCCCGAAGAGCGCGCTGAACACAGCGATGAGGACCTGCACCAGCACAATCATGCCCGCAGTATACGGCAGGCCAAGGTGCTGTCGGATAAGGAATCTTGCGCAGCGGGGACAGGTGCGTGCGCGCTCCGGGCGGGCGCCTCCGCCGGACCGCGTTCGCACGTCTCCGTTCCGGCCGCTCCAGCGTGTGCGACCAAGCGCACTTCAGGGCGCGGTGGGCGCCTGCGCAGCGCCCGCAGCGCCGGCGAGACCCGCGCGCCAGAGCACGAAGGCGTAGGTGTCTGCCACTTCCGCATCGCGCTGGGCGCGCGTGGAGCCGAGGCCATGCCCCGCGTCGAAGTCGATGCGCAGGAGCACCGGATTGTCGCTCGAAGTCGCCGCCTGCAGGTGGGCGGTCATCTTGGCCGCCTGCCAGGGCTCGACGCGGGGATCGGTCATGCCGGTGGTGAGCAGCACGGCGGGATAGCGGGTCCCGGGCGTGACGTGGACGGTTGAGTCCATGGCGTAGAGCCCCTTGAAGCCGTCTTCTGTGGTCACGGAGCCGAACTCCGGGATGTTGGGGGGGCCGTTCTGTGAGAATTCTGCGCGCAGCGTGTTGGAGACGCCGACGTTGGAGATCACCACGGCGAACAGGTCCGGCCGTTCGGTGAGCGCGCGCCCCACCGTGATCCCGCCCGCGGAGCCGCCCTGGATGGCGAGCTTTTCCTTGCGGGTGTAGCCCTGCCGGATCAGCTCCTCGCAGCAGGCGATAAGATCGCGCCACGTGTTCGGCTTGGTCAGCAGGCGCCCGCCGTCATGCCAGGCCCGTCCGTACTCTCCGCCCCCGCGCACGTGCGCGGTCGCGAGCACGCCGCCCTGTTCCAGGAACGCGATCGTGCGCGGCAGGAAGACAGGGTCCTGCGTGATGCCATAGGCGCCGTAGGCGTTGACGATCGCCGGCGCACTGCCGTCGCGGGCGATGGATTTCTTGTAGAGGATGGACAGCGGGATTTTGGCGCCGTCGGCGGCCGTAGCGAACACGCGGGCGGACTCGTACGCCGATACATCGAGCGCAGGCTGCGGCTGGATGCCGGTATCGACGACCTGTCCGCCGGTGGGGGTGTAGGTGAAGAGCGTCGGCGGCTTGACCCAGCTTTCCATGAGGATGTCGCAGCCGGGATGCGCGTCGCTGGTGCGCAGGGTGACAGCGCCCTCGAACGGCAGCGCGACTTCGCTCACTGTCCCGTTCGGCGCGATGCGGCGCACCCGGCCCACGCCGCCGTCGAGATCGCGCACGTAGACGCCGTCCGCCGCAGGAGAGATCCCTGCGATCACGCGGTCGCTCTGCGGCACGATCAATTCGGCCCGCATCAGGTTCGGCGCGTGCGCCGGCACCTTGATCACGCGATAACGCGGCGCGTTCATGTAGGTCAGCAGGTAGAGACTGTCGCCGCGCTGGGCCCACCCCACCACCTTGTCGGCCGGGGTGCAGACGCGCCTCCACCCGGGCCGGCCGGCGAGCAGGTCGTCAAGCCTCGCGGTGTAGAGCGCGATTTCGTTCTGCACGCCGGTGAACACCCCCGCCGTGACGTAGCTTGAGCCGGTCGTCGTGAACACGCCGGGAAACGCGATCTCCTCGATCTCCACATCGGCATACTGGCCCGGCGACAGTATCCGCACGTCGGCGCTTTCGGGCGTGTTGAGCCGGTGCAGCCAGCAGACCGAGTTCTTGTAGTAGGCCTCGGTGTCCGGCGCGGCGCCGGCGGCGAGCCGGTTGTAGAAGAACCCCGTACCGTCCGGCAGCCACGAGGGGCTCGCGTACTGCGCACGGTCCATGCGCTCGGGCAGGATAACGCCGGTCGCGACCTCCATTATGTGGACGATGGAATTCTCGGAGCCGGACGGCGAAAGGCCATAAACGACGTGAGTCCCGGATGGGCTCGCCAACCACCAGTCGAGCGAGATGTGTTTTTCCGCCGTGCCCAGCGTGCCGGGATCGATCAGCAGCCGCTCGACGCCTGAAGCGTCGCGCACGTAAAGGCGGAACTGGTCGGCCCCGACCGGGCGCTTGGTGTAGAAGATCGATGCACCCGCGCGTTGCGTGGGGCCGATGAACGCGACCTCGCCGGAGAGCTGCGCCACGCGCGCCTTCATGGCCGCCAGTCCCGGCATCGCATCCAGCGTCTGGCGCGCATACGCCGCCTGCGCGCGCATCCAAGGCGCGAATTCGGGGTCGGCGTCGTTCTCCATCCAGCGGTAGGGATCGATGATCTCGCGGCCCCACAGCGTTTCCGAGACCGGCGCCACGCGCGCGACCGGCGGTCCTCCCGTCGGGACCTGCGGCAGTACGGGGGCGTCCGCCGGGGTCGATGCGCACGCGCTCAACGCCGCAGCTCCCGCGCCGGCAAGTAACGTCCGTCGATCCACTTGTTGCATTTTTGCACCCGCTTCATGGCCTAACCGAACACGCGCGCGAAGATGGCGTCCACGCGCGTGAAATGATGTGCGTCGTCGAAGCATGCGGCAAGGGCGTCGGCGTCGAGACGCGCGGAGATTTCCGCGTCGCCCGCCAGCCGCACCTGAAGCGCGTCGCCGGCGCGAGGGGCGGGGCTGCGCCAGACGTCCATCGCGTGCTTCTGCACCAGCCGGTAAGCGTCCTCCCGGGATACGCCCGCTTGCGTCAGCGCCAGCATGACGCGCTGGGAGTTGTGCAGCCCGCCCAGCAGCGCGAGGTTGCGGGCCATGGCGTCGGGGTACACCACGAGCTTCTCGATCACCTCCGCGAGGCGGTGCAGCGCGAAGTGGAGGTGGATGGTGGCGTCGGGGCCGATGCCGCGCTCCACGCTGGAATGGGAAATGTCGCGCTCGTGCCAGAGCGCCACGTTCTCCATCGCCGGCGTCACCGCGCTGCGCACGAGGCGCGCAAGACCGCACAGGTTCTCCGTCAGCACGGGGTTGCGCTTGTGGGGCATGGCGGACGAGCCCTTCTGCCCGGGCTCGAAGTATTCCTCCGCCTCCAGCACCTCGGTGCGTTGCAGATGGCGGATCTCGGTGGCCAGCCGCTCGACGCTGGACGCCACGACCCCCAGCATCGCGAAATAGTGGGCGTGGCGATCGCGCGGGATGACCTGGGTGGAAATCGGCTCCGGCCGCAGGCCCAGCTTCTGGGCCACGTGGGCCTCCACGCGTGGATCGATCTGCGCGAAGGTGCCCACCGCGCCCGAAATCATGCACGTGGCGATGTCGTCGCGCGCCGCGGTGAGGCGGTCGTGCGCGCGGCGGAATTCCTGGTAGTGGCCGGCGAGCTTGAGCCCGAACGTGGTGGGCTCGGCATGGATGCCGTGGCTGCGGCCGATGCACGGGGTGTCGCGGAACTCCCTGGCCCGCTTCTCCAGCGCATCGCAGACGCGCACGCACGCCGCGATGAGCAGGTCCGCGGCGCGCGTCATCTGGACGGCGAGGCAGGTGTCCAGCACGTCGGAGGAGGTCATGCCCTGGTGGGCGAAGCGGGCCTCGTCGCCGACGTGCTCGGCCACGTTGGTGAGGAATGCGATCACGTCGTGGCGCACTTCCCGCTCGATGGCGTCGATGCGGTCGACGTCGAAGGCGCCGCGGGCGCGGTAGGCGGCGGCGGCGGCGGCCGGGATGACGCCGAGCTCCGCCATCGCCTCCATGGCCAGCGTCTCGATCTCCAGCCAGATGGAGTACCGGGTCTCCGGCGACCAAAGGGCCACCATCTCCGGGCGTGCGTAGCGGGGTATCATGGCCGTGCGGCTACCACGGTTTGGCGAAACCTGCGACAGGGCGCGCCCGCCCGCAGCGTCCGCTCGCCAGCGCGCAGTCTTTGCTGGATAAAATCGCAGCGTTGAACGGCCCGGCGGGGCCGCGTGGGAGATGTCGATGGTCGGGTTCGCCAAGATCTGGGGCGCGGCGGTTACGGTGGTCCTGCTGACGTCGGGCGCGGCCGGCGCGCAGGCGCCGGAGGCGAGGCCCGGCCAGTGCTTCGCCCGGGTGACGATCCCGGCGGTCATGGAAGTCTACAGCGAGGAGCGCATCGTCACGCCCGCCCGCACCGAGGAGCGGGTGATCCCGCCGCGGTACGAGGTGGTCGACGTCCAGGTGCTGGTCAGCGAGCCGCGGACCGAGCAGGTCGTGGTTCCGGGCGTCTACCGCACGTTCACCGAGACGGAGGTCGTGACGCCGGAACGGGTGGAGCCGGTCGTCATTCCCGCCCGGTGGGAGACGTATGCCGAGCGCGTCCTGGTGCGCCCGGCCTACGTCACGTGGAAGCCGGGGGACAATCTCTTCGGCCGTCCCGCGACGGCGGCGCCCGCCGGCGCCGAGACCGATCTCCTGTGCCGGGTGGAGGTGCCCGCCGAATACGCGCAGGTGACGCGCCGCCGCGTCGTCACGCCGGAGCGGACAACAACCCGCACCATCCCCGCCGTGACGCGCCAGGTGACGCGCCGCGAACTGGTGTCGCCGGCGCGGGTGGAGGCCCGGGTCGTGCCGGCCCAGTACCGCACGGTGAAGGATCGCCGGCTCGTGAGCCCCGAAACGGTGGAGACGGTGGTCATCCCGGAGGTGCGCCGCACCGAGCAGCTGCAGCGGATCGTGTCGCCCGCCCGCATGGAGTGGCGCGAAGTGCTGTGCGGCACCAACGCCTCGCGGGCCAAGCTGGCGGCGGTGCAGCGGGCGCTCAGCGCGCGCGGATACCCGACCGCGTCCGACGGCGTGTTCGGCCCCGCGACCCTGCGCGCGATGGAGGCCTTCCAGCGCGCCAACAACCTCGCGGTGGGCTATCTCACCATCGAGACGGTGACGGCTCTCGGCGTCGCGCCTAGCTGACGGTGTCGCGCTGGAGCGTGCGGGCCACGAACATGAAGTGCGCCGCCGCCCACAGGAAGAAGCACACCCCGATCATCATGGCGTACTGAAGCCCCTGCGCCTGGCCCGCCGCGCAGGCCGCCGCGTTTGCTTCGCTGGCCTTGCCGCACAGCGCCACCGACAGGTCCGACGCGGCGAGCGCCTGGTTGGCCAGCAGGTCGGAGACGGCCCCGATGAAAGGCGGACCCAGCGCGTAGCCGATCATGTTGACGATGAAGAGCAGGATCGCGGTGGCGGTGGCGCGCATGCGCGGGGACACCACGCCCTGCGCCACGGTGTACATCGGGCCGAGGTAGAAATACTGGCACATCGCGCCGATCACCATCGGCGCGATCGCCCAGGTGAGGGTGGGCGCGAAGTACGCGCCCAGGAAAAGCGGCGTCGCGATGAACAGGCCGAGCGCCGGGAGCCATGCCAGTGCGTTCGGGTGCCGCTTGGCGATGCGGTCCGCAAGGAACCCGGACATGAACGTGCCCACGGCCGCCGCCGCGCCAAGGATCACGCCGGCGAACTGGGACGCCTCCAGCAGGGTCAACCCATGCACCCGCATGAGGAAGGGCGGCAGGAAGCCGCCGACCCCGTAGCCCACGAACGACGTGATCGCCCCGCCCATGGCCATGTGCCAGAACGCGGGCTTCTTGGAGAGCACCCTGAGCGTTTCGCCGAAGCCCGGCGCGGTGGCGGCTGAGCCGGCGCGGGGTGGTTCGCGCACGCTCGCCTTGACCAGCAGCGCCAAGAGGATGCCGGGCAGACCAAGCAGGATGAACGCCTGGCGCCACCCCACCTCCGTGGCGATCCAGCCGCCGCCGACGGCCGCGATCATCGATCCGATGGGCACGCCGAGCGAGTAGACCGACAGCGCGGTGGCGCGCCGGTCGGCCGGGAAGTAGTCGGCGATCACCGACTGCGCCGGCGGCGTGCAACCCGCCTCACCCACCGAAACGCCCACGCGCGCCGCAAACAGCTGGAGATAGTTGCCGGCGACGCCGCACAGCGCCGTGAAGCCGCTCCACACCGCAAGGCACACCGAGAGGATGGTCATGCGGTTGTGGCGCTCCGCCAGCCGCGCGATGGGGATGCCCAACAGCGTATAGAGCAGCGCGAACGCCGGCCCGCCCAGCAGTCCGAGTTGGAGGTCGGAAAGACCGAACTCCTGCTTGATCGGCTCCTGGACGATGGAGATCACCGTCCGGTCGATGAAGTTGAAGGTGTAGACCAGCAACAGCATGCCGAGCACGTAGGCCCGGTAGGACTTGCTCCCGTAGCCGGCGAACCCGGGCGCTCCCGCCGCCTCTGTGTGGGCGGGCGCTGGACTGGCGGCCATGGACTGTCTCCCCTTCGCCCTGCGGCGTTATGTTCGAGCGCACAGTAGTGGGCGGGGGGAGACTGGCAAGCCGCGCGCGGTCTGCGACGGCGGGGCGCCGTGCCGGCGCTCTGGCGGGGCGGCGCCGCTCAGCCTAGGGTCGCTGCGGACCGGAGCCCTCCATGCCGCGCCAGCCGACGCTCGTGATCTATGGCATCAAGTCGTGCGACACGATGAAGAAGGCCCGCGACTGGCTGGACGCCGCCGGCAAGAGTTATGCTTTCCACGACTATAAGGCCGAAGGCGTCCCGCGGGCGAAGCTGGAGGCCTGGACGGACGAAGTCGGCTGGGAAGCGTTGCTCAACCGCTCGGGGACGACGTTCCGGGCCCTCGCGGACTCCGAGAAGCAGCACCTCGACCGGCGGCGCGCCCTGTCGCTGATGCTGGCGCAGCCCTCGATGATCAAGCGGCCGGTGCTGGAGGGGGCGGGGGCGTTGCTCGTGGGGTTCAAGCCCGACATCTGGGCGGCGGCCCTGGCGACCCGGCGCTGAGACGGTCGGGGCCGCGGCCCTCGAACCCGTGGCGCACCCTGCCTTCTTTTCGCCGGATTTCCCCTCGCGCCGCATCCAAAGCGGGGGCAGGCTGCATCTTCTCCACGAACCCGCCCACACAGGCGGCGACGGATCGAGGAGAATGAAAATGTGGGAAATCGTCGTGGCGCTGTTGGGCGCCGCCCTGATCGCCGGCCCGTTGGCGGCCCTGTCGTTGACCCGGACCTGACACACCCGCGGAGGAGCTTGATCACATGAGCGAAATACTGATTCCGCTGGGCCTTTGGGTGATGATCGCGGTCATCTCCGTGGCGGCGATCTGGGGGAACGTGGTTTCCCGCCGGGAACTGAACGAAACCATGCGCCGGGCCATCGACAGCGGCCAGAAACTCGATGTCGAGGCCATCAGCGCCCTGCACAAGCCGGTCCGCTCCGTGGCGCAGGACCTCCGCGGCGGGGTCGTGCTGATCTTTCTCGCGGTCGGGTTGATCGTCGCGGGGCTGCTCGCGGCGGGCGTGATCCCCGGAACGCCGCAATGGGACGACGACGCCGGCATCGGCTTCTTCGTGGCCGCCTCCATCGTGGGCTTCATCGGCCTTGGCCAGTTCGTCGCGGCGATGCTGCGGCGCGAGAAGAAGAAGGAGACGTGAGCGAGACCGACGAGGCCCTGGCGCGCGAAGCGAAACGAGGCTCGACCCATGCGTTCGAGAGCCTCGTGCGCCGGAACCAGAGCCTCGTGCGCGGCTTTCTCCGCCGGCTGTGCTCCGGCGACGCCGCGCTCGCCGATGATCTCGCGCAGGAAACGTTTGTCATGGCCTGGCGCAGGATCGGATCCTTTGAGGCCAAGGGCGCGTTCAAGGGATGGTTATGCAGGATCGCCTACACTCAGTTTTTGCAGAACCGCCGGTCCGCGAAGGCGTCCACGCGGCGGGAGGAGGCCGTCATGGCTGACGCCGTCACCGTCCACGACGACCGCGCCGGGGCCGAGGCGCGCCTCGATCTCGATCGGGTGATGGCCGTGTTGAGCCCGGAGCAACGGGCCGCCGTCGCGCTCTGCTACGGGGAAGGCATGAGCCACGCGGAAGCCGCAGAGGCGCTGGGCCTTCCTTTGGGCACGGTCAAGTCGCATGTTATGCGGGGCAGGGCGAAAGTCCTGGCCGAGTTTGGAGAAGCCGCATGACCTCACAGTTTTCCGAGGGGGAAAGCGAGGACGCCAGAATGCGTGCATTGTTCGCACAGGGCGCACGGCCGCCGATGGGGGACGAGGATTTCGTCCAGTCGGTGATGACCCGCGTCCAGGATGTCCGGGCGGCGGACAAGGTCCGTCGCAACGTGGCGGTGCTGGGGGCGACGGCCTTCGCCGGGGCGGTCCTGTGGCCGTTCAGGGACGCGCTCGGCGCGGGGATCACGCTGTCCATGGCGCGCTTCGCCCACGACGTGCCCATGCTGAGCGGGGGCGCCACGGCGCTCTTGATCGCCGCCGCCGCCACCCTCGCGGCCCTCGCCTACACCGAGCGCAGCTGAGCCTGGCGCCGAAAGTCCGCCACGGACGGGGGCGTTCGCTGGCGGCCGGTTCCGTGACGCGATAGCAAGGGCGCATGTCCCAGCACGTCCAGCACAAGCGCCTCGCCGCCCCCGACATCGCCGCCCGCAAGGGCAAGGAGCCGGTGGTGTGCCTGACCGCCTACACCGCGCCCATGGCCGCCATCCTCGACGCCCACTGCGACGTTTTGCTCGTGGGCGATTCCGTGGGGATGGTGGTGCACGGCCTGCCCAACACCGTGGGCGTCAGCCTCGAGATGATGATCCTGCACGGCCAGGCCGTCATGCGGGCCGCGCACCGGGCGATGGTGGTCGTGGACATGCCGTTCGGGTCCTACGAGGCGGGCCCCGAGACGGCCTACGCCAACGCCGCGCGGATCATGAAGGAGACCGGCTGCCAGGCCGTGAAGGTGGAAAGCGGGCCGGAGGTGGCGGGGACGGTGGAGTACCTCGTCCGCCGGGGCATCCCCGTGATGGGCCATGTGGGCCTGCGCCCGCAGGCGGTGAACGTGGATGGCGGCTTCCGCGCCAAGGGGCGCACGGAGACCGAACGGGACCGGGTGCTCGCCGAGGCCCGCGCCACCGACTCCGCCGGCGCCTTCGCCATCGTGGTGGAGGGGGTCGCCGAGGACCTCGCCCGCGAGATCACCGCGGCGGTCTCGGCCCCGACCATCGGGATCGGCGCGTCGGCGGCCTGCGACGGCCAGATCCTCGTCACCGACGACATGCTGGGCCTCTTCGACTGGACGCCCAAGTTCGTCCGCCGCTACGCGGACCTGCGCCGCCTTGTGGACGACGCAATCGCGGCCTACGCCGCCGATGTGCGGGCGCGGACGTTCCCCGCCGCGGCCGAAACCTATGCGCTCAAGCCCAAGGCCCGCGTTGCGGGGGACGGCGAGCGCGGCTAGCTTCCGCGCCGCCAAAGGGGCCGGCGGGTGCGCCCGCCCTGAGGGGAACTGCCAGTCGCCTGCGTGTTGCGGGCCCTGAACCGGGATGGACATCGCGCGTGACGGATATTTTCGAGGAAGTCGAAGAACGCCTGCGCGAGGACAAGCTTCAGGTTTTCTGGCGCAAGTACGGTGCGTACGTCATCGCCGCCGCCGTGGGGCTTGTCGTCGTCGTCGGCCTGTCGAGCGCCTGGACTGTCTGGAGCACGGCGAACAATCGCAGCATCGGAGAGCGGTTTTCCGCCTTGCAGCAGCAGGCGGCCATCGATCCCGCGGGCGCTGAAAAGGCGCTCAAGGAATTCCAGAAAAACGCGAGCGGCGGCTACAAGGCGCTGGCTGAAATGGAGCGCGCCGGCGCGCTGGAGGCGCAGGGAGACCTGGCGGGCGCCCTGGCTGCGTTCGACGCCGCCGCGGGCATGGCGCGCGAGCCCGTGCTGAAGCAGTCCGCGCAATTGCGCGCCGCCTACATCGCCGCCGAGAGCGAGCCTTTCGCGGCGATCGAGGCGCGCTTGAAGCCCGTCATCGACGCACGGGGGCCGTTCTCGTATCTGGCCCGCGAGCTCTTGGCGGTGGAGGCCTACGAGGCCAACCAGCCCGAACGCGCGCGCCGGGAGCTCGCCTATCTGGAAACGGCGTTCGAGGCGCCAGAGGGCGTGCGCAACCGTGCTGCGAGTTTCCTGCAGGTGCTGGGCCCCGCGGCGCCGGCGCCAACGGCCGGGAGCGGAGAGCCCGCCTCGGCGCCCACGCCGGTTGAGTCCACGGGAGAGAAGAAATGAGCCGCATTCCCAACGTCGCCCTGATGGCGGCGGCCGTCGCGCTGTCCGCTTGCTCGACGGTGTCGGGGGCCGTGGACGCCATCACGCCTTTCGATCGCGAAAAGCCCGCCGAGGCGGCCGAGCCGCAGGACGGCCGGATTTCCATCCTGTCGTTTGAGCAGAAGCTCGAAGTGGACCCGGCGCTGGCGGGGCGCACGCCCACGGTGCCTGCGCCCGTCGAAACCGCCGACTGGCCCCAGCCCGGCGGCCCCGCCGACAATGCCCCTGCGCATGCGGCGTTCTCCGGCGCCTTCGACATCGTCTGGCGGCGCGATGCGGGCGCGGGGTCCGACGCGAACCGCCGCATCGCCTCGCCGCCGGTGATCGCCGATGGTCGGGTGTTCGTTCTCGACGCCGACCAGACGCTCTCGGCCTACAGCGTCCGGGACGGTGACAGGCTGTGGTCCAAGGAGCTCACGCCCCGCCGCGGCCGCGACAAGATCGCGCTTGGCGGGGGCATCGCCACCGCGGACGGCAAGGTGTTCGCCGCTTCGGGCTTCGGGTTCGCCGTGGCCTTTGACGCCGCCAGCGGCGCCGAACTGTGGCGCACGCCGTCAGAATCGCCCTTCCACGCCGCGCCGGCGGTGGGCGGGGGTCGGGTGTTCGCCTCCAACAGCGACAGCGAACTGATCGCCATGGACGCCGCCACGGGCCAGGTGCTGTGGACCCACCAGGCGATCGCGGAGCCTGCGCGCATTCTCGCCGCCTCCAGCCCCGCGGTGCAGGGCGATACAGTGATTGCGCCGTTCGCGTCTGGCGAGGTGGTGGCGCTGCTGGCGGCGAACGGGCGCCGCCTCTGGGTGGACGCGCTGACGCGCGCCGGCCGTCTCACCTCCCTCTCGGCCATCAATGACATCGCCGGCCGGCCGGTCGTAAAGGAAGGGGCGGTCTACGCGGCCAGCCACTCCGGAATCCTCGCCGCCATCGACCAGCGCAGCGGCCAGCGCATCTGGGCGCGGGGCATGGCCTCCACGCAGACGCCGTGGGTGGCGGGCGATACGCTCTATGCCGTCACCATCGATGGCGAACTCACAGCCATCGAGCGCACCACGGGCCAGCCGTTCTGGGTCACGCAGCTGCGCCGATACAAGGAGGAGGACGAGCGCAAGGGCCGGGTCGCGTGGACGGGGCCGATTCTCGTCGGCGGCAAGCTGTTCCTCGCGTCGTCCCTCGGCGACGGCGTGGTGGTGGATCCCACCACCGGCGCGGTCGAAAAGTCCGTGCGTCTCGGCGGCGCGGTGTACATTCCCCCGGTCGTGGCGGGGGGGACCGTCTTCCTGCTGACGGACGAGGGGAAACTTCTGGCGTTGCGCTGACGCGACGCCGAGAAGGCTTCCGGAGATGATTGTCGCTCATGGTGTTGAAGGTCGCCATCGTCGGCCGACCCAACGTCGGCAAGTCCACGCTGTTCAACCGGCTGGCGGGCAAGAAGCTCGCCATCGTCGATGACCTGCCCGGCGTCACGCGCGACCGTCGCGAGGCGCAGGGGCGACTGGGCGACCTAGACCTCACGCTGATCGACACAGCGGGCTTCGAGGACCTGACCGACGAGAGCCTCGAGGCGCGGATGCGCACCCAGACCGAGGCCGCCATCGCCGACGCGGACGTGTCGATCTTCCTCGTCGATGCGCGCGCTGGCGTGACACCGCTCGACAAGCGTTTCGCCGATGTGCTGCGCCGGTCGGGCAAGCCGGTGGTGCTGGCCGCCAACAAGTGCGAGGGCAAGGCCGGGGAGTCCGGTTGGCTGGAGGCGTTCTCGCTGGGGTTCGGGGAGCCGGTCGCTTTGTCGGCCGAGCACGGGGAGGGCATGTCGGAGCTCTTCTCCGGCATCGTGGCGGCCTCGCCGCATGCCTCGGTGGCCGAAGAACCGGGCGGGGAACGGCCCATCCGGCTCGCCGTCGTCGGGCGTCCGAACGCGGGCAAGTCCACGCTCGTCAACGCCCTGATCGGCGACGATCGCCTGCTCACCGGGCCAGAAGCGGGCATCACGCGGGACGCAATCACCGTGGACTGGTCATGGGGCGGCAAGCGCATCCGGCTGGTGGACACCGCCGGAATGCGCCGCAAGGCGAAGGTCCAGCAGAAGCTTGAAGTGCTCTCCGTCGCCGACACGCTGCGCGCAATCAAGTTCGCCGATGTGTGCGCGTTGGTGATGGATCAGAAGGAGGCGTTCGAGAAGCAGGACCTCGCTATCGCCGACCTGGTGGCGCGGGAGGGCCGGGCGCTTGTGTATGTGCTCGCCAAGTGGGACCAGGCGGAGGATCCGCCGGAGCGGTTCAAGGAATTGCGCGCGCGCGCGGAAGAGGCCCTGCCTCAGACGAAGGGCGCGCCCATCGTGACGGTGTCGGCCCAGAACGGGCGCGGTCTGCCGAAGTTCATGGAAGCCGTGCTGGAGGTCTACGGGGACTGGAACGCGCGCGTGAAGACCTCCGATCTCAACAACTGGCTCCAGCATGCGATCACGCGCCATCCGCCGCCCGCCGTGAACGGCAAGCGCATCAAGCCGCGCTTCATCACGCAGGTGAAGGCGCGCCCGCCGACGTTCGTGCTGATGTGTTCGCGCGCCACCGCGCTGCCGGACAGTTACAAACGCTACCTCGTGACGGGCATCCGCGAGGCGTTCGGCCTGGAGGGCCAGCCGGTGCGCCTCATCGTGCGGCAGAACAAGAACCCCTTCTCCAGCGGTGAGGAGTGATCGCGTCCGCCGCGAGGGCGCGGGCCTTCGCCGCGGTGGTCGCCGCCGTGGCGTGGTGCGGCCTCGCCTTGCAGATGGCGTTGCTGGTTCGGGATTTCGTCGCCGACGGCGAAGGCGCGCTGGCGGCTGTTTGGCGGTTTTTCGCGTACTTCACGCTGCTGACCAACCTTTTGGTGGCGCTGGTGGCGAGCGGGGCCGCACTCGGCGGCCGCTTCACGCCGAGCGTGCAGGTTCTCACCGCGACGACCCTCTACATCGCCATCGTCGGCGTCGTGTACCATTTCATCCTGAGCGCCACCTGGAGCCCGGCGGGCTGGAGTTTCGTCGCCGACAAGATCGTGCACTACGCCACGCCCGTCCTGATGGCGGCGTACTGGATCGCGTGCGTGCCGAAAGGCCGCCATCGCTGGCGTGACGTGGTGGGTTGGCTCGGTTATCCGGTGGGCTATCTCATCTACGCCGTCGCGCGTGGCGCGCTGGACGGCTTCTATCCCTACTTCTTCATCGATCTGCCGAGGATCGGCTGGAGCGCGCTGGCGGTGAACGCTGCGGCGCTCTTTGCGTTCTTTCTGGCGGCGGGGCTTGGGCTGGTGGCCATTGACCGCTGGATGGGCCGCCGGGTCAGCGGGGCAGGATGATTTTCTCGCCGTGCAAGGGATAGCCGGGCGCCAGCATGTCCACGATGGTGGCGGCGGCGACCTCGGGACCTTTGAGCGTGGTCTGATCCTCGCCAGGGTAGGCTTTGAGCCGCATCGTCGAACGGGTCGCGCCCGGATCAAGCAGGTTCACCTTCACGCCGGTGAAGCCCACTTCCGCGGCGTAGGCCAGCGCGAGCGCCTCGAGTGCCGCCTTGCTGGCCGCGTACACGCCCCAGAAAGCGCGGGAATGGCCCACGGCGCCGGACGTCAGGAACACTGCGCGCCCGGGCGGGGACGCCGCCCGCAGGAGCCGGTCCACGGAGCGCACGAGGCGCTGGTTGGCGAGCACGTTTGTGGCGAACACCTCCTCCACCATCTTCGGGGCGGCTTCGCCCACCTGCATCAGTTCGCCGAGATGGCCGGCGTTCGCGCACAGGGCGTCGAGACGTCCCCAACGCTCGTAGATCACCCCGCCGAGCCGATCGATGGCGGGAAAGTCCTTCAGGTCCATCGGCACGAGGGAGGCGGCGCCGCCCGCCTTGCCGATCTCGTCGTCGAGGCCCTCAAGCGCCTTCTGGCTGCGCGCGACCGCGATCACGTGGTAGCCCGCAGCGGCCAAGGCGCGCGCCGCCGCGCGTCCGATGCCGCGTGAGGCGCCGGTGACGAGGGCGACGGGCGGTTGGGTCACGCCGCTTCCGGTTCGCTAAGAAAGGAGAGCTGGAAGTCCTTGGCGCCCTGCGCGTTCATCTGGTCGACGAGGCGCGTGGGATAATCGCCCGTGAAGCAATGATCCGAGAACTGGGGCGTGCGCGGATCGCGCGTCATGCCCATCGCGGCGTAGGCGCCGTCGACGGAGAGAAAGCCCAGGCTGTCGGCGTTGAGCCAGCGGGCCATGGCGTCGACGTCGCCATTGTGCTGCGGGGCGAGCAGGTCGGCCACGTCGGGCATGTCGATGCCGTAGTAGTCGCCGTACAGGATCTGCGGGCTGGCGGAGCGGAAGTGCACTTCCCGGGCGCCCGCATCGCGCATCATCTGCACGATCTGCTTGGACGTGGTGCCGCGCACGATGCTGTCGTCCACGAGCACGACCCGGCGCCCCTCGATCACGGCGCGGTTGATGGAGTGCTTCATGGAGACCCCGCTCTTGCGGGCGTTCTGGGTGGGCTGGATGAACGTGCGCCCGACGTAGTGGCTGCGCACGATGCCGAGGTCGTAGGGGATGCCGCTGCGTTCGGCGTAGCCAAGCGCCGCCGGCACGCCGCTGTCGGGCACCGGGACGATCACGTCGGCGCCGACCGCCGTCTCCTCGGCGAGCCTGCGCCCCATCTGCTTGCGGACCTGGTAAACGCTCTTGCCCCCAACCACGGAATCCGGCCGGCAGAAGTAGACGTATTCAAACAGGCAGGGCCTCGGCTCCCGGCGGGTGAGTGGAAAACGGCTTTCCAGTTTCGGCGCCCCGTTGGCGCCGGCGGCGATGGTGATCACCTCGCCGGGCTCGATCTCACGGTCGAACCGGGCGCCCACGCTGGTGAGCGCGCAGGTCTCGGAGGCGAGAACGGGCGCATCCCCGATCCAGCCCAGCACAAGCGGGCGGATGCCGATGGGATCGCGGGCGGCGAGCACGACGTCGTTCGTCAGGCAGACGAGGGCGTAGGCGCCTTCCACCTGCGCCAGCGCGGAAACGAAGCGGTCCTCCACCTTCGCGCGCGCCGCCCGCGCCATCAGTTGCAGGAAGACCTCGCTGTCGGAGGTGGACTGGAAGATCGCGCCGTCGTTGACCAGCTGCTCCCGCAGGAAGCGGGCGTTGGTCAGGTTGCCGTTGTGCGCGATGGCGGCGCCGCCGCACGCAAGATCCGCGAACAGCGGCTGGACGTTGCGCAGGAGCCGGCCGCCCTGCGTGCCGTAGCGGGTATGGCCGATGGCGAGGTGACCGGGCAGGCGGGAGCGCCAGTCTCCGGTGTCGCCCGAAAAGTGGTCCCCCACGAGGCCGAGGTGCCGCTCGGTGTGGAACCGCACGCCGTCGTAGGTGGCGATGCCGCACCCTTCCTGCCCGCGATGCTGAAGGGCATGGAGACCCAGCGCGGTGAGGACGGCCGCTTCCGGGGCGCCATAGACTGCGAAGACGCCGCATTCCTCCCGGAGGCGATCGTCGGCGAGGACCGCCTCACACGCTGGGATCGCCTCGGTCATGCAGGGCCTCAGTTGGCTGGCGCAGGGTCTGCGGGGTCGTCGGACGCCCCGCGGCGCTCCTGCATATAGGTGCGGGCGCGGGGGCCCAAACCCTCAAGCACCGACGCGGTGCGTCCGAAGAAGGGATAGAGACGCGCCTCCACCATCCACGACGGCGTGGCCGCCTGGGGCGTCGATTCCGGCGGGCCGGTGACGGCGCGCACCAGAAGCACGAACAACGAGACGATGAGGATGCCCCGCGCCGCCCCGAACAGCAGCCCTGCGCCGCGGTCCAAAGTGCCGATCTCCCCCGAGCTGTGCGCCGCCTTGGCGAGCATGGAGGTGAGCACCGTGATGGCCACGAACACGACCAGGAAAATCAGGAACCCGGCGAACAGGGTCGCGAACAGCGGATTGCCGACGGCCCCCTCCAGCATCGGCGCCACATGGCGGTAGCCCCAGATCGCCGCGAAGATGGCCGCGAAGAACGCCACGATGGAAAAGACTTCGCGGATGAGGCCGCGGGCGAACGCCATCACGGCCGATATCAGCACGATCGCGAGCGCTACGGCGTCGAACGCAGTCAACCCAAGACCTTCCATCTACGCCCCTCCGCTCATCCGGGCGCCAGGAGGGCCGCAAGATCGCCGATTCGGGCGATGCCGCGAACTCTGACCGTCCCGCTCTCTGCGCCTTCTGGCGCGAACGCCGACCGAAACCCGAGCTTGGCCGCTTCTTTCAGCCGGAGCTCTGTCCGCCCTGCCGGGCGGACGTCACCCGACAACGCCACCTCCCCGAAAGCAACGCAATCCTGCGGCAGGGGCGCGTCGGAGAGGGCCGAGATCAGCGCCGCCGCAACGGCGAGATCCGCCGCCGGCTCCGTGATCCGAAGACCCCCCGCGACGCTGAGGTACACGTCCCGCCCCCCGAAACCAAGCCCGCACCGGGTTTCCAGGACAGCCAGGATCATCGCCAGCCGGGCCGAGTCCCAGCCCACCACCGCCCGCCGCGGCGTGCCGTAGGCAGTCGGCGCCGCCAGCGCCTGGATCTCCACCAGCACCGGCCGCGTGCCCTCCACGCCGGCGAACACCGCCGCCCCCGAGGCGCGCCCGTCGCGTCCGCCCAGAAACAGGGCGGAAGGATTGGCGTTTTCCTCCAGGCCGCGCTCCTTCATTTCGAACACGCCGATCTCGTCGGTGGGGCCGAAGCGGTTCTTGACGGCGCGCAGGATGCGGAACGGGTGGCCGCGCTCGCCCTCGAAGTAGATGACGGCGTCCACCAGGTGCTCCACGACGCGCGGTCCCGCAATCTGGCCGTCCTTGGTGACATGGCCCACCAGCAGCACGCAGCAGCCTGCGCGCTTGGCGAAGCGCACCAGTTCATGGGCGCACGCGCGCACCTGGGTCACAGTGCCGGGGGCGCTCTCGACGCCGTCCGCCCACATGGTCTGGATGGAATCGATGATGACGACGTCGGGCTTCAGCGCGCGCAGCCCGTCCAGGATCTTGCGCAGGTCGGTCTCGGCGGCCAGCTGCACGGGCGCGTCCGATGCGTGGAGCCGCCGCGCCCGGTCCTGCACCTGCGCCTCGGCCTCTTCGCCGGTCACGTAGGCCACGCTGGCCCCCCTGCGCGCGAGGCCGGCGGCGGCCTGCAGCAGCAGCGTGGATTTTCCGACGCCGGGATCGCCCCCCACCAGCAGCGCCGACGCAGGGATCAACCCGCCGCCGCACACCCGGTCGAACTCCGAGATGCCGGACAGGAGGCGCGTCTGCGGCGGCGCGCCGGCGGCGTCCAGCTCCGTAAAGACCAGGCCCTTGCCGCGCTTGCCGGTGGGCGGGGCCATGGCGCCGGGGACGACCGGTCGGACCGCCTCCTCAAGCATCGCGTTCCAGGCGCCGCAGGCCTCGCACTTGCCCGCCCACTTGGCGGCGATGGCGCCGCAGGACTGGCAGACGAAGATCGTGTCGGATTTGGCCATGACGGGGCGACTCAGGTGGTGGGGCCGGGCGGAGCGTAGTCCGGTCGTCCCCCAAACCGAAGGCGAACTGCGCATGGCGCATTCTTCACGAGGCTGAAACCGGTCCCCGCGTTTAACTCACGCCGCCACGCGTTCCCAATCCCGCCACACGGACGGGAGAAGGAGGGGGAATGGATAGCGACGCCATCGAAGTGCGCGCGATCGCGCGCGTCTCCGCCGTCTTGATCGCCATGATCGGGGGCACACTCCTGTCGACCGTCCGCACCCCGCCGGCGCCGTCTCCCGGGGTCGCGCAGTCTGCGTCCGTCCAGGTGATCCGCAAAAAGGACGTCACGCCGATGGCCATGGCCGCCGCTGACCTCATGGCCGGCCCGGCGACGCCGTCGTCGTTCGCCGCCGATGACGGGCACGGTCTGGGGGAGGAAATCCGGCTGTGGGTCAACACGCCCGCCGGCGAGATCGTCTTTAACAACGCCGAGCGCTATCAGCGTTGCCTGCGGGCGCGCCAGTCGCGGATGGAGACCGCCGATTGCCCCAGCGCCGAGGACAGCCGGCGTATGGTGCTCGACGCAACCGCCGCCGGGCCCCGCGACGTTTAGCCGATCACCACATGCTCCTCGCCGAGCCAGAGCGGCGAGCGGGGGAGGTCGATGAACCGGCGCTCATCCTCCAGCAGCCGCCGGCCCGCCTCCCGGGCGGCGGGATCAGAGGCGGTGGCGGCGAGATCGGCCGCGCTGTCCCACCAGAGTTGCGCCACGCCGTCGAACTGGTCCGGGCTTTGGCGTGTCGCGCGCAGGTCGGCGCTGACGGCGGGGTCTGCGCTGTGGAGCTGGACGTAGCGACGAATACGCAGCGGCTCCCGCACGCTCGCCACCAGGGGCCCGTGCGTCTCGCGCCAGTAGCGCTGGAAGTCCTCGCGGCTCAGGTGGGGCAGGCGGACAAGGCAGAAGGTGAGCTTGATCATCGTCGCGGGGTCTCCCCCGGAGGGCCTAGCCGAACACCACTCCGGACGCCACGGCCGCAAAATGCAGGCCCGCGCCCACGATGACGAACCCGTGCCAGATGGCGCGCCGGAACGGCAACGCGTGCGCAAGGTAAATCAGGACGCCCACGGTGTAGACGAGGCCGCCCGCAGCCAGCAGGACGATGACGTTCAGCGGCATCTGCGTTGCAAACGGCCCGATCAGCGCCACGGCCAGCCAGCCGAAGGCGATGTACACGATGCACCACGCGCGGTCGGAGATTTGCGGCGCAAGGATTTTGCCGGCCGCGCCCCCCAGCGCGATGGCCCACACGAGCGCGATGTTCAGCGCGCTCCACGGCGGTTCGTAGAGGTGGACGAGGAACGGCGTGTACGACCCCGCGATCATCAGGAAGATGGCCGCCTCGTCGAGACGCCGCAGCATGCGCCGCGCAGGCGAGGGCCGGGTGAGGTTGTAGGTGGCCGAGCAGGCCAGCATGACCATGAGGCACAGGGCGTAGAGCGCCGTGGCGATCGCCACGCTGGCGCCGCCTTTGGCCAGCGCCCAGTAAAAAAGCACGCCGCCGCCGACCAGCGCCGCCACAAGACCGACCAGGTGAACGCCGAGGTCCGCCGCGTGCTCCGCACGGTTCGGATAATGCTCGACGAGTTCCTGATCGTCTGCGCGCAGAAGATCGGTCAAGGACATGACGCGCTGTTAACCCCCACACCTGTCGATCACCGTCCATTGACGGTCGCTGCACATCGAACGTGGAGCCATCAGGCGCGGTTGCAAGGCGCCGGTCAATTTCATTCACCACGCCGTGGCGCGCCGAACCGCGGTTCGCGTGTCGAAACACGCACGGTGTGTCTTTGCGATCATAAAGAGGGGCGCGATTGTGGCGCCCGCTCACAGCTGACGACGGAATGTTGCAGCGCAGCGTCTAGACGACGGCCTTGATCGGCCCATCCGCGCGGCCGTTGATGAACTGGTCGACGAGCGGGCTGCCGCTCTGGTCAATGCCCGAGGCGGGACCGCGCCAGACAATGGACCCTTGATGGATCATGGCGATCTCGTCGGCGATCTTGCGGGCGCTGGCCATGTCGTGGGTGATCGAAACCGCCGCGCAGCCCAGGTCCTTCACCATCTCCACGATGAGATCGTTGATGGCGTCCGCTGTGATGGGGTCGAGACCGGTGGTCGGTTCGTCGAAGAAGAGAATGTCGGGCTTGGCGATGATGGCGCGGGCGAGGCCGGCGCGCTTTTGCATGCCCCCGGACAACTCCACCGGCCGCAGGTTCGCCGTCTCCGGCGCGAGCCGCACCTTGCGCATCGTCTCGATGGCGCGCTCCCGGGCCTGCGTGCGGGGCACGCGGTCGGCGTAGAGCAGGCGGAACGCCACGTTCTCCCAGATGGTGAGGCTGTCGAACAGCGCCGCCCCCTGGAACAGCATGCCGAACTTGGCGCGCAGCTTGGCGAGTTCGCGCCCGTGCGCGCGGGTGATGTCCTCGCCGTCCACCAGCACCCGGCCGCTGTCGGGCCGCATGAGGCCGAGGGCGCACTTGAGCGTCACGGACTTTCCGACCCCGGAGCCGCCTATGATGACGAGGGACTGCCCGGGCGCCACATCCAGCGTGACGCCGTTCAGCACCTTTTTGGGGCCGAACGCCTTCACGACGTTGTCGAGTTTCAGCTTCGGGGTGCTCATGCGACGAACAGGGCCGTGATGACGTAGTTGGCGGCGAGGATCAGGACGGTGGAGCCCACCACGGCGTTGGTCGCCGCACGGCCGACGCCCAACGCGCCGCCGCTCGAGCGGTATCCCTGGTAGGCGCCCATCACGGCGATGATGAAGCCGAAGGCGGCCGCCTTGATGAGGCCCAGCGTGACATCCGCCGCTTCGAGGAATTCCAGCGTGTTGCGCAGGTAGATGACGCCGTTGAAGCCGAGGCTGCCCGTGCTCACCAGCCAGCCGCCCATCACGCCGATGATGTCGGCGACAAGCACCAGCACCGGCAAGGTGAGCGTGGCGGCGAGGACCCGGGGGGCCACGAGGAAACGGAAGGGGTCGGTGGACAGCGTGCTCATGGCGTCGATCTGCTCGGTCACGCGCATGGTGCCGATCTCGGCGGCGATGCCCGCCGACACCCGCCCAGAGAGCATCAGGCCCGCGAGGACCGGGCCCAGCTCGCGGGTGATGCCCAGCACGACGATGTTGGGGACGAACTGCTCGGCGTTGAACCGCGCGCCGCCCGTGTAGATGTTCAGCGCCAGCGCCGCGCCGATGAACACCGCCGTCAGCCCGATCACCGGAAGGGAATAGTACCCGATCCGCATCAACTGGCTGGCGATCTGGCTGACGAACCACGGGGGTTGGACGCACGCCAGCACCGCATGGCCGGCGAACGTCGACAGCCGGCCGGTCTCGCGCAGGATGCCGAGCGTGGCGCGCCCGATCTGGGCGAACACGTTCATGAACGGCTCCTGTAGACCCGGCCGACGCCGGCGAGCGCGGTGAGCACTTCGTAGGGCGCTGTGCCTGCGGCGGCCGCAAGGTCGCGCAGCGGCGCGGCTGCGCCGAGCATCTCCACCCACGCGCCGGCGCGCGCGGCGCCGCCGGCGGCGGTGACGTCGAGCGTGATCAGATCCATAGAAACGCGTCCCAGAACCGGGCATCGGACCCCGGCGAGCACGCCGTAGCCGCGACCGGAGGCGGCGCGCAAGTAGCCGTCGGCGTAACCCAGCGCAATGGTTGCCGCAATCAGCGGCGCGGGCGCCACGAAACTTGCGCCGTACCCCACGCTCTCCCCGGCGCCGACGGCGCGGACCTGGACGATGGGGGCCTCAAGGGTCGCCGCCACGGCCAGCTGTCGCCCGCCCGCGTCGAGGCTGTTGTCCCCGTAGAGGCCGATGCCGGGACGGACGAGGTCAAACAGGTAGGGCCGCCCCAGAAAGACCCCGCCTGTGGCGGACAGGCTTTTGCGTGCCCCGGGAAAGTGCGCCGCCGCCTCTGCGAAGAGCGTAGCCTGGTGGGCGTTGAGCGGATGCTCCGGCGTGCTGGAGCAGGCGAGGTGGCTCATCACCAGCGGGATATCGGCATGCGCCAGCGCAGCCTTGGCGGCGGCGACGTCCGCCACCGCCAGGCCCAGCCGGTTCATGCCGGTGTCGATGTGCAACGCCGCCGCCGTGGGCGCCCCTGCAACGTTCCAGAGGGCGATCTGGTCGAGATCGTTCAGCACGGGAAACAGCCGGGCCGGACCGAACAGGTGCGCGGTGGCCGCTTCGGGCCCGTTCAGGACATAGATGTCGTGCGCATCGCCCAGCGTCTGCCGCGCCGCAACGCCCTCGCCGAGCGTGGCGACGAAGAAGGTGCGCACGCCTTCCTCCGCCAGCGCCAGCGCCACGCGCCGCGCGCCGCAACCATAGGCATCGGCTTTGACGACCGCCGCCGCTTCGCCCGGCGCCGCGCGACGCGCGAACGTCCGCCAATTGGCGCGGATGGCCGAAAGATCGACCGACAGCCGCGCGAGACGACGGGGCGGCGGCGCCTCACTGGCCGTATCGGGTTTCAAGATTGCCAAAGCGGGTGAACTTGCCTTCGAAGCTGAGCTTGACGTCGCCCGTGGAGCCGTGGCGCTGCTTGCTTATAATGACTTCAGCCTCGTTTTGAATGCGCCCGGTGAACGCGACCCACTCCATGTGCGCATCGGGGTTCTTGTTGATGTCCGGGGGCGACATCATGGCGTAATAGTGCTCCCGGTACACAAACAGCACGATGTCGGCGTCCTGCTCGATGGAGCCCGACTCCCTAAGATCGGATAATTGCGGCCGTTTGTTCTCCCGGCTCTCCACCTGCCGCGACAGCTGGGAGAGGGCGATGACCGGGACCCGGAGTTCCTTGGCGAGGGCCTTCAGATTCTGCGTGATTTCGCTGACTTCCTGCACGCGACCCTCGGATTTGCGGGCCGAGGCGGTGATGAGCTGCAGGTAGTCGATTATCAGCAGGTCCAGCCCGTGCGTCCGCTGCAGGCGGCGCGCGCGCGCCATGAGGTGGTCGATGCTGATCCCGCCGGTCTCGTCGATGTGAAGCGGCAGCGCGTGGAGCTCCTGCGAGGTGTCCACAAGGCGCTGGTACTCCTCTTTGCGGATGTCGCCCGTGCGGATCCGGTAGGCCTCGATGTCGGCGGCGTCGGAGAGAAGGCGCGTCGCGAGCTGCTCGGCGGACATTTCCAGGGAGAAGAACGCCACGATGCCGCCCTCGGGCTTCTCGTCCTCGGCGGGATTGCGGCGATTGTACTCGAGGCGCGCCTTGGCGACGTTGAACGCGATGTTGGTGGCCAGCGAGGTTTTGCCCATGCCGGGGCGACCGGCCAGAATGATGAGATCGGATTTGTGCAGACCGCCGAGTTTCTTGTCGAGATCGATGAGGCCGGTGGCCAGGCCGGAGACGCCGCCGCCGCTGTCGAACGCCGCCGCCGCCGATTCGATGGACGCCTCCAGCGCCTGTGAAAACGCACTGAACCCGCGGGACGTGGTGCCGGTTTCCGCGAGTGCGTAGAGCTTGGCTTCCGCCGCCTCGATCTGGCCCTGCGCGTCCAATTCCTTCGGCGGCTCGATCGCCAGGTGGGTGATTTCGTTGCCCACGCGGATCAGTTCACGCCGCACCGCCAGTTCGTAGATGATCTCGGCGTAGTCGCGCGCGTGCGAAGTCATGCGCGCGGCGTTCTCGTGCAGGGTCAGGAGGTAGCTTGCGCCGCCGATCTCCTGCAGCCCGCTTTCGCGCTGGAAGCGCTCGCGCAGCGTGACCCCGTCCGCCAGCTTGCCCTTGCCGATCATGTCCGCGCACGCCGCGAAGATGCGTCCGTGCACGGGGTCGTAGAAGTGATGGGGCTTCAGCTTGTCGCCGATGCGGTTGAAGGCGTCGTTGTCGAACAGGATCGCGCCCAGTAGCGCCTGCTCGGCGCGCAGGTCGTGGGGCGGGGCTATGGCGAGGGGGGAGGCGGAGCCGTCAGCGGACATTCCGGCAGCGAAATCATGAGTCGGTCCGCGCCCGCCAGCGTCCATCCGATCTTTATTGATTCATATCGACAATACGATATAATAAAGGTGCGGTGGTTCACCGTGAGATCGTGTTGGAGAATCCAATGTCCAGAGCGTTTGTGATGATGGCCGCCGCCGCGGTCATGGGCCTGACGACGGCGCCGGCCATGGCGGCGCCGTTGGAGCAGGGCCGGTTCGCCGGGTCGGTGAGCGTCGGCGCGGAATTTCCCGTGGACGGCGACGTCCATGGCGGGGCGATCGCCCCCGTTGCGTCCCTGGCGGCGCTGAACCCGAACCTTCCCGCAGCCGCGGCGGAGCTCCGGATCGGCTCGCGTTCCTTCGATGACATCTACGGCGAGGCCGCGGTCGTCGAGCTGGAAGGGGCCTATGGCGTCGGCGGCGACCGTGAGGTGTTCGGCGCGCTGCGTTACGTGAAGGCGGACGAAGGCACCGTCCAGGTGGGGACGGCGTTCGTCCCGGCGTTGTCCGCCGAGCTGCCCGTGTTCGGCACCTTCGGAGACTTCGAAAGCACCAGCCTGGAAGCAGGCGTGCGCCAGTACTTCGGGGCGGGCGCGCTGCGGCCCTACGTGGCGGGGCGGGCCGGCGTTGCGTTCGTCGAGGAGATCCGCGCCAGCTTCCGCGTGCCGGTGCCGGCGGGCGTGGGGGCCGAACCCAACGACATCGCCCTGACCAACGTGCCGTTCTATGGCGACACCACGACCGTCACGGCCGGGTTTGACGTCGGGGTCTCCTACGACGTCAGCGACCGCCTGTCGCTGATCGCCGAAACGGGTCTGCGGTACCAGGGCGACCTGGACGGCGACGACGCCGCCATCGGGGGCCTCGGCCTCGGCTCGATCAACGAAGAGGGCTCCCGGATCGCCGCGCCGGTCACGGTGAAGCTCCGGTACGCGTTCTGAAGTCTCGGGGGCGCGGTTCCACCGGTTCCGCGCCCCCGTAGCTTGCCGCAGCGATGCGCGGTAGCACTAGGGCGAGGTTATCGCATGCCCCGCCCAGCCGGCCGTCGAAATCCCGACTACGCAGAAAAGCGCGCCCGTCTGGTGCAGGAATTGTGCGACTACGTGCTGCGCATGCCGCCGACGCGGCCGAGCCTGCGGCAGATGGCCCAGGTCTGCGCCGTGAGCGAGCCCACCCTGCGGCACTACTTTGGCGATCGCGAAGACGTGGCGATCGCCATCATCGAGGAGCTGGGCGTCCGCGCGCGCCCGATCATCGACGCCGTCGAGACCGAAACCGCCTCCGCGGCGCAGGCCGTGGAGTCCTACATCGAGTTGTCCCTGATCGGGGTGCGCAACGGCGCTTTCGCCCGAGCCCACTGCTTCGGCATTGTGGAAGGGGTGGCGGATCCGCGGGTTGGCCGGGCGTACCTCACGGCCCTGCTGGAGCCTTCGCTCGCCGCGCTGGACCGACGCATGGCCCCGCACGTGGGCGGAGCCGCGCGTCAGCCTATGGCCCGCGCAGCCGCACTGCAGCTTTTCGCGCCGCTCTTGCTGACGGTGATCCATCAACAACTGCTGGGTGGCGAAGACGCCGCCCCCATGGATGTGGACGACGTCTTTCGATCCCTCGGTCGCCTGTTGGGCGGCCGCGTGCAGGCCTAGTTCGGGGCGCCTTCGTTGGCGAGAGTGCCCGCGGCGATTTCCTGCGCCTGCGCTTCAGCGATGGCGCGATCCTCTTCCTGGGCCGCGCTGATCACGTTCTCGCCTTTTGCCTGACGCTCGGCCTCGTCGGGCGAGCGCGCCACGTTCAGCGTCACGGTGGAGGTGACCTCCGGATGGAGGTTCACCCGCACGGTGTGCAGGCCCAGCGTCTTGATGGGCTTGTCCAGCACGACGGCGGCGCGGGGCACTTCATGGCCCGCCGAAGCGGCGGCTTCCGCCACGTCGCGCGCGGAAACGGAGCCGTAGAGCTGTCCGCTCTCGCCGGCGGAGCGCAACAGGATGATCGACAGGCCGTCGATCTTCTCGGCGGCTGTCTGCGCTTTCGCGCGCGCCGCTTCGTTGCGGGCCACGATTTCGGCGCGCATGCCGTCGAAACGCTTGCGATTTGCGTCCGTTGCGCGCAGCGCCTTGTGCTGGGGCAGCAGGAAGTTGCGCGCATAGCCGTCGCGCACGCTCACTTCGTCGCCGATGCCGCCGAGGCTGCCGACGCGTTCCAGAAGGATGACTTGCATGGCTGCGTCTCTCCTACTGGACCGCGTACGGGAGAAGCGCCATGAAGCGCGCCCGCTTGATGGCGATCGACAGGATGCGCTGCTTCTTGGCGGAGACCGCCGTGATCCGCGCGGGCACGATCTTGCCTTTCTCGGAGATGTAGCGCTGGAGCAGCTTCACGTCCTTGTAGTCGATCTTCGGGCTTTCCGCGCCGGAGAACGGGCAGACCTTGCGCCGGCGGCCGAACGGGCGGCGCGCCGGGATGTTGGAAATGTTGACCTTGTTGGCCGAACCCTTCTTCTCGCTCACGAGCCAAACTCCCCATCCAGCATGCCATCGACGCCATCTTCACGGCCCTCGCGGCGCGCGCGGCGCTTCTCGTCGCGGTCGCGGCGGGCGAGCACGGGAGACGGCTCCTCGTCGAATTCATCGACGCGGATGGTGAGGAAGCGCAGCACGTCCTCGTTGATCCGCTGGCGCCGCTCGAGCTCATGGACGACGGGCGCAGGCGCGTCGATGTTGAGCAGGCAGTAATGGCCTTTGCGGTTCTTCCGCACACGGTAGGCGAGGTTGCGAAGGCCCCAGTACTCGGACTTGCCCACTTTGCCGCCCGCATCCTGGATCTGGCGGGTCACGTCTTCGACAAGGGCGTCCACTTGCTGGGGTGAGATATCCTGGCGTGCGATGAGCACGTGTTCGTAAAGCGGCATCGGTCTCCATCCCTCCTGTGGAGCCGCGGCATGGGGATCGGGGAAGGACCGGTCCCCACGATGGATCGACGGCGTCCGGCCCGAAACGACATCGGGCGCGGGCACGGCGACCGCGGCTCGCGTGAAGCGCGGATACATACGGATCACCCGGTCAAACGCAAGCGCTAATCGCTCACGGCCGCCGGGTCGAAATCCGGGATGCGGGCGTGGACCGCCAGGACGGGGTTAGCGGTTCTTGCCCTTTTTCCCTTTGCTGGCGGCTTCGGCGGCGGCGGCCGCAGCGGCGGCTTCGGCCGCTGCGGCCCCCCGTGCGGCGATGGCGGCCTCGCCCTGCGCCTGTAGGGCGGCGTCGTTGGGGCCGGCGAAAGTGGCGATGATCTGGTTGAAGGTCGCGGCGTGGTCTGCGTCATCGAAACTCGTGCAGAACTGCCAGACGTCGAGACCCGGGCGCGCCTGCATCGCGGCGATGACCGGCTTGCCCTCGTCGGTGCGAATGTCGGCGCGCTGGACGGGCCAGAACTTTGCGGTGTCCACCGAAACCCCGGTCACGATCCCCGCCCGGTTGTAGAGGGCGAAGCCGTCCATGGACTTCTTCCATGCGTCGGACGACAGCTGGGCGCTGTAGCTGCGCACGAAAGCCTCCGGCGGGGCGGCGGCCAGCTCCGGCCGGTCGACGACGAACATCTGGCACTCGTAGTCGGCTGCGCCGACCAGCACGTTCATCGGCTGGTTGGGCCGGGCAACCACGTCCACCGGCAGGTTCGCGGGGTGCTGGAACGAAAACCGGTTCTGCGCATCGGTGAAAGTCTTGAGCCCGCCCTGCGCATGGGCCACGGCGGCGACGGCGAGGAGAGCGACCGCGGCGGCGCCGGCGGCGAGAGGGCGACGGAACATGGAAAAACCTCCGGATCGGGTCTCTGCGGGACCCTTGCGCGCATTGATCTCGCCAGCGCAGGCGCCGACGTGGACGTTTTCTAAGGCTGGCGCGCGCCGAAGCGCAACTGGCGGCGGCGCCCCGGGCTGACCGTCTCGATGGCCGTCCGGGGCCTGCGGGTCAGCGCGCGGCTTCGGCCAGGCGGGCCAACTGGTCCGGGTGGTTGAGCCACGCGGCCGGATCGGCGGCGACCGACACCATCCAGCCCGCCGCCGCCCCGAGCGCGGCCACGAGGGCGAGTGCGGCGAGCGGCGGCGCAGCCGCGCCGAGAGGCCCCGCCGAAAGCCGCTCAAGCAGGCGCTCCAGCCTCACCTTGAGGGCCGCCGACCGTGACGGCCGCGCCGCGAGCGCAGACAACGCCCTCCCCTGGCGGGCCTTCAGCGGCCCGGCGCCGAATTCCCGGCGGACGAAGGAATCCGAAAGTTCATCGGCGAACGCCTGATCCCAGAAGTAGGGCGCGCGCGGGGTCCTCGGCGGAAACGGCCAGGCCGGAGCGGCGCGGGCGGCGCGGGCGAGGGCCTTGCCCGTCGCGGCGGGCGGGGGCCGTCGACGGCGATAGTAGGTGGACGTGGACATGCCGGCCAGGCGGCATGCGGCGGCGACCGAGAGGCCGTTGACGCGACCGTCCTCGACGGCCGCGAGCCGTCTTTCAAGGTCGCACTCGGCGTCGCTTCCCGACGAGGGGTCTTTGACAATTGCTTCCATCTGAGCCCGGCCAGCAAACGTTAAGACTTTATGAACGTTAGCTGAAAACTTCGCGTCTGGCGAGAACAATCGTTTCGGGGGCGGTTCGGGCTGGGGAAAGCCCCGCGCGTGCGGTGAAGTATCTCCAGCCCGTTTCGCGTGGCTTGTCTTCCGCAATACGCCAATTGCGCGTGTGCGCAGGGGGGCGCATGCTCGCCACCAGGCGCGATCACTGTGCGGTGGGAGGGTTGTCGGGTGGCTTCGCTGATCGCTTCGCCTTTTGGCTATCGCTCGACGGCGCGGGACGTGGCCGCCGGTCACGATCTCACAGGGCTGCGCATGGTGGTGACTGGCGCTGCGTCCGGCATCGGGGTTGAAACGGCGCGGGCGTTGGCGCTGGCGGGCGCAGCAGTGACGATCGCGGCACGCGACGAGGCGGCGGCGGAACGCGTGGCGGGCGCCATCAACGCCGAGGCGAAGGCTTCGCGGGTGACGGTCGGCCGGCTCGACCTCGCGGACGCGGCCAGCATCCGGGCGTTCGCGTCCAGCTGGTCTGGCCCGCTGCACGTCCTGGTCAACAACGCCGGCGTGATGGCCTCACCCCTGATGCGCACCGCGCAAGGGTACGAAATGCAGATCGGGGCCAATCACCTCGGCCACTTCCTGCTGACGACGCTGCTCGCCCCGGCGTTGGAGGCGGCAGGACGAGGCGACCGTCCGGCGCGCGTCGTGTCCCTCTCCTCGATCGGTCACCGGCGGTCCGACATCCGATGGGATGACCCCCACTTCCGCGCCGGGGACTATGAGAAATGGACCGCGTACGGGCAGTCAAAGACCGCCAATTCCCTGTTCGCCGTCGGCGTGACCGCGCGGTGGCGCGATCGCGGGGTGCTGTCGAACGCCGTGATGCCGGGCGGGATCCTCACGCCGCTCCAGCGCCACCTTACCCGCGAGGAGCAGATCGGCTTCGGCTGGATCGACGCCGACGGCGTCCCCAATCCCCGGATGAAGACGCCGCAAGAGGGCGCGGCCACCAGTATCTGGGCCGCCATCGGCGCCGAGTTGGAGGGCGTCGGCGGTCGCTACCTGGAGAATTGCGCCGAGGCCGCCCCTTGGACCGAAGCAGAGCCGTGGTCCGGCGTCCTGCCCTACGCGCTAGACCCTGAGGGGGCTGAGCGGCTGTGGGTCTGGTCGGAGAAGGAAATCGCATCCGCCTGATCCGTGGCGCGTATGCGCAGTGGCGGGCAGGCGAAGCAACGCAGGGGATCAGCATGGCGCGGTTGTGGATGATGGCGATTGCGGTGGCGTCGGCGATGGTCCCGATGACCGCCGCTGCGGCGCCGGCCAAGGCGTTCGGCGTATGGGTCACGGGGGACGGCGGCGGCCGGATCGAGATCGCGCCGTGCGGGGACAGCGCTTGCGGACGGATCGTGGGCGGCGGCGATCCCGCCGGCCCGGTGGCGACGGACGTTAAGAACCCCGATCGCGCGCTGCGCAGCCGCCCGCTCGTCGGGCTCCAGATACTCGACGGCTTCACCCGCAGCGCCGCAGGCTGGGTGAACGGTCGCATCTACGATCCGAACTCGGGACGCACCTACCGGTCGGAGTTGCTGCCCCGCGCGGACGGCACGCTGGAGTTGAAGGGCTGCGTGGGTCCGTTCTGCCGGTCGGAAATCTGGCGCCGGGCCCAATGACCGAAGCACTGTGGAGCAAGACGCCGTGAGCCTCGCCGGAAAAACGCTGTTCATCACGGGCGCGAGCCGCGGCATCGGCCTCGCCATCGCGCTGCGTGCGGCGCGCGACGGCGCCAACGTCGCGGTGGCGGCCAAAACGGCCGATCCCCACCCAAAGCTGGAAGGCACGATCTACACCGCAGCCGCCGAGATCGAGGCCGCCGGAGGAAATGCTCTGCCGCTCGTCGTGGATGTGCGCGAGGAGGCGAGCGTCCTCGCCGCCGTCGACCGGACGGTCGAGACGTTCGGCGGCATCGACATCTGCGTGAACAACGCCTCGGCCATCCAACTCACCGGCACGGCGCAGACGGACATGAAGCGCTACGACCTGATGCACCAGATCAATGCGCGCGGAACGTTCCTGACGTCCAAGGCCTGCATTCCCCACCTGAAGCGCGCCGCCAACCCCCACGTCCTCAACCTGTCGCCCCCGCTCGACATGAGCGCGAAATGGTTCGGTGGCCACGTGGCCTACACGATGGCCAAATTCGGCATGTCCATGTGCGTCCTCGGCATGGCCGAGGAATTCCGAAGCGACGGCGTCGCGTTCAACGCTTTGTGGCCGCGCACGGGCATCGCCACGGCGGCAATCCGCTACGCGCTGGCGGGAGACGAAGGGATGCGCATGTGCCGGACGCCGGCGATCATGGCCGATGCGGCGCACTGGATACTCACAAGGCCCGCGAAGACCTGCACCGGCAACTTCTTCATCGACGACGTCGTGCTCTATGGCGCGGGCGTGCGGGACTTCGACCAGTACCGGGTCGACCCCACGCGCCCCTTGATGCCGGACTTCTTCGTCCCCGACGATGAACCGCCGCCGCCTGGCGTATCTCTCGCGCCCGCGGCCTAGCGCTGATCGCGCGGCCTGGGCTCCCGCCACATGCCCCAGAGCTTCGGCCCGGTGGGCTCAGGACGAAATTCGCTTGTGATCTCGAAGCCGTGGCGCAGATAGAGCGGCACGTTCTTCTCGCTCGACGCCTCAAGGTACGCCGCTTGGCCCAGCGCGTCGATGCGCGAAAGCGTGCTGCGCAGGACGGTGGACCCGAGGCCTTGCCCCTGGTGATCGGGATCCACGGCGAGGAAAAAGAGATACCAGTGCGGCGCCTTCGGGTGGTGGGCGTCAAACGCCGTCCGAAGCCGCTGCATCCGCCCCACCCGGGACAGTCCCACGACGGAGAGGAACACCGGCAACGCAGCGAGCTCCTGCGCGACGGTCAGGTTGAGCGCCGCCTGCGGCGGCGGCAGCCACAGCGCCACGGCGCGGGCGTCCTGCGTCATCCACGTCTCGTCACCCGGCAGGCCGAAGCGCGCCATCGCAAAGTCGAACCAGGTGGCGAGGGCGCGCTCGCGGCGATGATCGGCGCGCACGAAGTAGTCCACCACTGGATCGGTGGCGAACGCCCGCGCCAGCGTACGGGCCACCGCCTGACGATCGCCGTTCCCCGCGCGGCGTGGGTCCGAGGCTGATGCGCGGGCGCGCGCGAAGTCTTCGGGGCTCGTCATCGGGGTGTGCTATCGCACCGGCTTGCCCGTCGGCCAAGCCCGCGCGAAGAAGGGCGGATGCTGCTGATCACCCACCCCTCCATGCTCGAACACGGCGTGCCGCCGGGCCATCCTGAACGACCGGAGCGGCTGGAAGCCGTGCTGGCCGCGCTTGCGGACATGTCGCTCGACCGCAGGGAGGCGCCATGGGCGGATCGCGCCGCCATCGAGCGCGTGCACCCGGCGGCGTTCGTGACGGCGATGGAGGGGGTGTTCCCCCAGCGCGGCGAGGGCATGGTGGCGCTCGACACCGGGGACACCTTCCTGTCGGATGGATCGCGCGAGGCCGCCTGGCGCGCGGCCGGCGCCGTCACCGCGGCGGTCGACGCCATTCTGGCCGGCGACGCGCAGACCGCCTTCTGCGCCGTGCGCCCGCCTGGCCATCACGCGGAGCCGGCCCAGGCCATGGGCTTTTGCGTCTTCAACTCCATCGCCGTCGGCGCCATGCATGCGCTGGATGCGCACGGCCTCGCGCGTGTCTGCGTGGTCGATTTCGACGTGCATCACGGCAACGGCAGCCAGGCCATGGCGGAACGGGAGCCGCGCCTGCTGTTCGCCTCCACCCACCAGTCGCCGCTCTACCCCGGCACGGGCCGGGCCGCCGATACGGGCATCGCGGGAAATGTGGTCAATGCGCCGCTGCCCCCCGGGGCCGGCAGCGCACATTGGCGGGCGGCCATGGAGACGCGGATCCTGCCTGCGATCGACGCGTTCGCCCCGGCGCTCGTGCTGGTTTCGGCCGGGTTCGACGCCCACAAGGCCGACCCGCTGGCCGAGATGGCGCTGGAAGACGCCGATTTCGCATGGGCGGGCGCCATGCTGCGGGAGGCGGCCCAGGGATCGGCGCGGGGGCGGGTCGTCGCCAGTCTCGAGGGCGGCTACGACCTGCGGGCGTTGGGATCGGCCTCGCGGGCGTTCGTGGCGGCGCTGGCCGCCTGACCTCCCACGCACATAGGGGCGCGGGATGCGCGCGGGCGGTTGTTTCCCCGGGCGGCGGCCTGTATCGCTCGCGCGCGCGCCCACCAGAAGGCTGCGCACTCGCGCGGCGGAAGCTGCCTCCGAACGGGGCGGGCGTCGCGACGCGGAGCGGGGATGGATCGCGCCGAGCAGACGACAACCCCGGGGGGGGAGGGTGGCCGTGGCGACAAGCCCGGCTGGGTGGTGATCGTTCGCCACGGCAAGCCCGTGGGCGACCGCAAGGCCCGCGTGACCTGGCGGGAATACATCGAGTGGTGGAAAGGCTATGACGCATCCGGTCTCGTGGACGGCGAAACGCCGCCTCCGGCCTTGCGCGCGTTGGCGGACGAGGCCGACCTGATTTTCTCGTCCACGCTTCGGCGGGCGTGCGAAACGGCTGCCGCCATCGCCGGAGACCGCGCGGTGATCCATGATCCGGTGTTCATCGAGGCGCCGCTGCCGCCGCCGCCGATCATGGGACGGCGCAAGCCGCGCCGCTGGGGCGTGTATGCGCGGATCTACTGGTGGCTCGGCGGTTCGCGCGGCGGGGAGACCCGGCGGGAGGCGGAGCAGCGCGCCGAGGCCGCCGCCGCCACGCTCGCAGCGCACGCGCTGCGCGGGCAGAACGTGATCGTCTGCGCCCACGGCTGGTTCAACCGCATGATGCGGCCCGTGCTGTTGTCGTGGGGCTGGAAGTGCGTGTTCGATGGCGGCGACAAATACTGGTCGTACCGGAAGTACGTCCGCCGGTTGTAGGGCGCGGCCCTACATAAGACCCAGCATCTTCAGGCTCGCCTGCCCATGGCGGCCGATGACGACGTGGTCGTGAACCCGGATGCCGAGCGCGTCGGCGGCGGCGACGATCTCGCGGGTGATGTCCACGTCCGCCGCCGAGGGGCGGGGATCGCCGCTTGGGTGATTGTGGACGAGGATGAGGGAGGCCGCCCGCAGTTCCAGGGCCCGGCGCAAAACCTCGCGCGGATAGACAGGCGCATGGTCATGGCCGCCCTCGCCGAGGACTTCGTCGGCGATGATCTGGTTCTTGACGTCGAGAAACAGCACCCGGAATTGCTCGCGCGTGGCGTGCTGCATGGCGACCTGGCAATAGGCCACGAGCTTGGACCAGTCGCCCACGTGCGGGCGCCGTGAAGCCTCTGCCCGCATCACCCGTTCGAGCGTCGCCTGGATCACCTTGAGGTCGAGCGCTACGGCTTCGCCGGCGCCGGGCATCTCGGCGATGCGCGCGGGTTCGGCGGCCAGCACCGCGGAAAGATCGCCAAAGTGCGCGATCAACGCCTTGGCGAGCGGCTTGGTGTCCCGGCGGGGAATGGTGCGGAACAGCAGCAGCTCCAGCAGTTCGTAATCGGCGAGCGCTGTTGGCCCAGCGTGTGCGAACCGGTGGCGCAATCGCGCGCGGTGTTCATGATAGTGCGGCGCGGCTGCGGCGCCGGGTTCCGGAAACAGCCCCCCGGCGTCCTCAACCCGACCTGGACGCTTCCCCCGCCCCGACGGCATGGATCAGGCGGGCGTCTGGTGCGGCTGATGCAGGCCGGACGGGGACGTCGTGAAGATCTCGACGCCGGTTTCCGTCACGCCCACGCTGTGTTCAAACTGGGCTGTGGATTGCTTGTCCTTGGTCACGGCGGTCCAACCGTCGTTCAGCACCTTCACGTCCCGCCCGCCGGCGTTGACCATGGGCTCCACGGTGAAAATCATGCCGGGCTTGAGCGTGAGACCGTCCCGGGGCTTTCCGTAGTGCAGGATGTTCGGCGCATCATGGAAGATGCGGCCGACGCCGTGGCCACAGAAATCGCGCACGATGGAGAACCGGTCGGCCTCGGCCCGGCGCTGGATGGCGTAGCCTAGATCGCCCAGGGTCGCGCCCGGCCGGATGGCGGCGATGCCGGCCATCATGGCCTCGTATGTGACATCCATCAGCAGGCGGTCGCGTTTCTTGACGGGCCCGGCGGCGTACATGCGGCTGGTGTCGCCATGCCAGCCTTCGACAATGACGGTCACGTCGATGTTGACGATATCGCCTTCGCGCAGCACGCGGGGGCCCGGTATGCCATGGCACACCACATGATTGATCGAGGTGCAGATCGTGTGGCGATAGCCGCGATAGAACAGGCACGCAGGCAGAGCGCCGGCGTCGAAAACGAACTGGCGCGCCAGATCGTCCAGCCGGGCGGTGGTGACGCCCGGCTTCACGAAGGGGACGAGCATATCGAGACAGGCCGCCGCAACCCGGCCGGCCTTTCGCATGCCCTCGAACGCCTCCGGTCCGTGCAGCTTCACCTGGCCGGTGATGCGGGTGGGGTTGAGGGCGGCGTCGACGAACATGGCGGTCCTGATCAGGCGGGCGGGTGGTTGAGGCGGCTATAGCACGATTGGCGCTGCATTGAACCGGAGCGCCCCACCCCTCAAGGACGCCGCGACGGCGTCAGTCCTTGGGATAAAGAAGCATCTGCGTGCACCGGAACAACGCGATGGTTTTGCCGGCGACCTCAGAGGCCACCTCAGCGTCCCACACTTGGGTCATGCGCCCGGCGTGAACAAGACGGGCGACGCAGGTCACGAGGCCTTCCCGGGTCGTGCCCAGATAGTTGGTCTTGATCTCGATGGTCGTGAAGCCGGTGGCTTCGGGCGGCGAGGCGATCCGGCAGCCATACCCGCAGGCGCTGTCCGCCAGGGCCACGACGCTGGCCGCATGCAAAAAACCGTTGGGCGCCATATGCTTGCGTTCGACGCGGAACCGGCCTCGTACAATCCCCTCCCGCGCCTCCGTCCACTCCATCCGCAAGAAATCCGGCAGCGAGCCGATCTGCAGCTGGTTGAGGTGGGCGCTCATATCCATGGTTGTTCTCTCCCGCCTCCAGCTTTCGCGCGCCAAAGGCGCTGTGTCGAGCCGGGACCTCCGGCCGCAGCGAGGGGGGAGACGGGGCTTGCCCCCGCGGAGAAAGCCTAGGCCGGGATGCGCCGATGGAGCGCGATGCCTCCTGGCTCCATGGCGCAGGTATAGGCGAGGACCTCCACCCCTGCCGTCACGGCGGCGTCGAACGCCGCAGCGAAGCCGGGATCGATATCCGCCGCCGGCGCGAATCGCTCGGCGTCTTGAAGCTGCACCACTAAGAGGGCGCACGCCCGATCGCCAGCCTTCACCTTGGCGGCAAGGTCGCGCATGTGGCGCGCGCTGCGGGCGGCGAGGCAGTCGGGGAACTCCGCGAGGCCCGCCGTTCGCTGGAGGTGGACGTTCTTCACCTCCAGCCACAGCCGGGCGCCGCCCCCATCCAAAAGCAGGAAGTCGACGCGGCTCGCCTCACCGTAGGCCACCTCCGCGCGCACCGTCGCAAAGGCTGAAAACTCCGGCAGCGCGCCGACGCGAAGGGCTTCGCCCACCAACTTGTTGGGCAGATGGGTGTCGACGCCCGCCCATCCGCGCGCCGTCTCCACGAACTTGAGCGACCACGGCAGCTTCCCTGTTCCCGGCGCCAGCCACACCCTCGATCCGGGCGCGTCGAGCCCCAGCATCTTTCCGGAATTGGCGACGTGGGCAGTGGCCTCTTCCCCGTCCGGAAACGTCACATCCGCAAGGAAACGCTTGTAGCGCCGCACAAGGGTTGCGGGAATCAGCGGCGGGTCGAAGCGCATCCTGGCTGTCTATGCCGGCCCGCGTCGGCGCGCTACGCAAGGGCCCATGACCGTTCCCAGCTCCCGCGCCGCCGTGCTCCTGATCGGGGACGAACTCCTGTCCGGGCGCACCCAGGACACCAATCTGCGCACCATCGCCACGTTCCTTGCGCCCCTGGGCATCCAGGTGGGGGAGGCTCGGGTGGTGTCCGATGCGCCGGACGCCATCGTAGCGGCAGTCAATGCGCTGCGGACCGCCTACGCCTACGTGTTCACGACCGGCGGCATCGGCCCCACCCACGACGACAGGACGGCCGACGCGGTCGCGGAAGCCTTTGGCGTTCCGATCGACGTCCGCGCCGACGCCCGCGCGATCCTGGCCGCCCAGTATGGCCCGCACACGGAGCTCAACGAGGCCCGCCTGCGCATGGCGCGGATCCCGGAAGGGGCGTCGCTCATCGCCAACCCGGTCTCCAAGGCCCCCGGTTTCCAGATCGGCAACGTCTTCGTGTTGGCGGGGGTGCCGTCGATCATGCGTGGGATGCTGGAGGACGTAGGCCATCGCCTGGATCGGGGAGCGGTCGTGCACAGTGTGACCGTGCGGGCGCGGTCCCTCCGGGAGGGGGACCTGGCGGCTCCGCTCGGCGCGCTCCAGGCCGCGGAGCCCGGCGTGTCCTTCGGGTCCTACCCCTGGTTCGAGCCGCCCGACGGTTTCGGCGTCCATCTGGTGGCGCGCAGCGCCGATCCGGACGCTCTGGCGCGGGGTCGGGCGGCGCTGATGGCGTTGGTGACGGCGCAGGGCGGGGCGGGTGAGTGGGTCGACTAGAGGGCCCGACCTGCCGCCCTCGCCAGGATCAACCCCTTTCGGTACCACTGAGGGCGGCGCGGACGTGGCGAAACCGGTAGACGCAGCGGACTTAAAATCCGTTCGCCGCAAGGCGGTGTGGGTTCAAGTCCCACCGTCCGCACCAGGGACCTCGCGAAAACGTGAGCACCCCCGGGGTGATCACGGACGCGCGAGGCCTTATCTGCACAGACTGTTCACCCGGTCCGGGCCCCTCTGGCGTATTGCGGCGGCATGCGCGATGTCGGACTACGCCCTGATGGCGCTGACGCGGCGCGGCAAGTGGGGAGCATTCCCTTGGAATTTCTGACCAGCGCCTTCGCGGGCCAGCCGGTATGGCTTTGGTTCGCCTTCCTGGCGTTCATCGGTTTCCTGCTCTGGCTCGACCTGGGGGTCGTCAACACCAAGGACGAGGTCGTATCCCCTGCGAAGAGCGCCGGCATGTGGGCGGCGTTCGCCTCTCTCGCCATAGCCTTCGGCGCCTATGTGTACTTCGGCTACCAGCCGCCACCGGAGTTCTACGACAACCCGAACGATCTGAACGGTCAGGCCACGATCCAGTTTTTCACCGGCTACCTGCTGGAGACGGCGCTCGCGTTCGACAACATCTTCGTCATCTCGATGATCTTCACGTTCTTCGCGGTGCCGCGCGAGTATCAGCACCGCGTCCTGTTCTGGGGGATCATCGGCGCGATCGTGTTCCGCGCGCTGTTCATCGGCGCGGGCGCTGCGGTGGTGAACCAGTTCAGCTGGGTTCTGTTCCTCTTCGCAGCGTTCCTGATCTACACGGGCTGGCGGATGCTGACGTCGAAAGACGATCATGAGATGAACCTTGAGGACAACAAGATCCTCAAGTTCCTCCGCCGCCACATCCGGATGACGGACACCATCGAGAACCACAACTTTTTCGTCAAACGGCCCGGCCCCAAGGGCAAACCGCTGCTTTACGCCACGCCTCTCTTCCTGGCCCTGGTGATGGTGGAGTTGGTGGACATCGTGTTCGCGGTGGATTCGGTGCCCGCGATTTTCGCCGTGACCCGCGATCCGTTCATCGTCTACACGTCGAATATCTTCGCGATCCTGGGGCTGCGGTCTATGTATTTCATGCTCGCCGCGGCTGTGGAGCGCTTCAAGTACCTCAAGGTCGGGCTTTCGCTTGTCCTGGTGCTGATCGGCCTCAAGATCATCTGGAACTTCGGGCTCTACAAGGAGCTTCACCTTGTGCCGTACCTGGAGGCGCACTGGTCGCTGATCGCCACGCTCGTGCTGCTGGGCGGCTCCATGCTCTATTCGCTGTGGCGGACCCGTACGTCGGCCTGATCGCCATGACCTGAATGCACGACGGCCGCCGCGGGAGCAACGCGGCGGCCGAACTGTGTGCAGAGCAGGTGAAACCGTCAACGCGAACGATAGGGAGTTCCTGGCTTCCTTGTCCTTTGCCTCTCGAGGGAGCTGTTTCCGACGCAGCCCCGGCCGATTGGTGCGCCGTGAGCGCCTGAGTGAACGATGCCCCTTCGCGGTAAAGGAGCCGTAAACAGACTGCTGGTCGTGTGTGTCGCCGCGCCGCCGGGACAAGCCTAAAGGGCCGGCGTCGGGCGCAAGAAAAAGCCGCCGCTCTTGCGAGCGACGGCTTTTCACGTGCGCAGCCCTCTCGGGGAGAGAGGAGGAAACCTAGAGGGCGCGCTTGACGGTGAAGATCACCCGCTCTTCGGCGGCGTCAAAGTCGAGGTCGGTGTCGACGTAGCGAACGTCGAAGCCAAAGCCGGCCAGCGTCAGCGTGCCGCCGAGGTTCCACGTCGTGTAGCTGTCGTCGCCGGGGCCGAAGTAGTTCGAGGCATCCACGCTCTGGTTGCCCACCGCGCCGGAGACCGCGAACATGTCGTTGATCGTGTAGCCGGCCGTGCCTTCCACATAGATGGCGTCGCCGCCGTCCAGCGTGAACTCGGGCGAGTAGTAGATCACGCCGCCCAGCGAGAACCCTTCCGCGGGCGTGATCGACGCGCCGCCCTTGAGTTCCACATAGTCCAGCTCGCTGCCGTCGTCCGACGCGTTCGGGTAGAGGTAGCCGATGACGCCGAGGTCGAGAGTCACCGGGCCGACGACGGGCTTGAAGCCGGCGTACAGGTCAACTTCCAGTTCGGCGTCCTGGGCCGCGAAGTCGATGGTGGACGCCCAGACACCCGCGTAGAAAATCCCGTTCGCCGCGTCGAAGCCGCCGGAAATCGCGGGGTCTTCACCGGTTTGGGAAATGCCGCGGAACGCGTAATCGGACGCCAGAGCGACGTTGCCGGTGAACGTGGTCTCTGCGTTCGCCGCGCCCGCCATCGCCACGGTAGCGGCCGCGACCCCCATCAACATGTTCAACTTCTTCATACGATCCCTCCAAGTCCGGCCACCGCCGGCGAGAAAACGGCCTTCCGATCCACCCCGGAACGCCTCACAGACAGCGCCATTTGCTCTGCGACTGGTTAATGACACGTGATCGTCGGCGCGTTTCGGGCGCACGTCATCGCCGGGGGGACGCAGACCGGACGATTTCCGGGAACTGGATTGATGTTGCACTGCAAAAGGGCCGGGACGCCCTAGAAATGGGCGCCACTTGCTGACGTGACCGTAAGGCAAGGCCCCCAGCGCCCGCACCGCACCATCGGCGCAGGCGGCGGGCGTCACCGCGCCGCCAGCGGGGCGTAGCCGAGGTGCATGCCCGCATCGACCAGGAGCGTTTCGCCGGTGACGTGGCGGGCTGCGTCGCTGATCAGGAACAGCCCGGAGTCGGCGATATCCTCAGGCTGGGAGGCCACCTTGAGCGGGGTGGAGGCGGCGACGTTGTCGCGGATGCGCTGGGTCGTCTCCTCTCCGAAGGCGTCGGTGAACCAGCGGGTGTCGATGAACCCTGGGCACAGCGCGTTGACGCGGATCCGGGGCGCCAGCGCCCGCGCCAGCGATACGGTCATGGTGTTGAGCGCGCCCTTGGATGCGGCATACGCCACCGACGAGCCGATGCCCGTCACCCCTGCGATGGACGAGATCATCAGGACAGCCGGCTTCGGGGCGGCCTCGAGCAGCGGCCGCGCAGCGCGCACCATCTGGAACGGGCCGACGACATTGACCCCGTAAAGCCGCAGGAAGTCGGCGCTGTCCAGGCCATCCAGGTCGGCATGGTTGGGCACCTGCTTGGTCATGCCGGCGTTGTTGACCAGCGCGTCGATGCGCCCCCACGGCCGCGCGGCCTCGGCGATGGCGCGGCAGGCGGCGTCGTCCGAGACGTCGCCCCGGGCGATGATGGCCTCGGCGCCGGCGGCCCGGACGCGATCGGCGGTTTCCTCCGCCTCGGTGAGGCTCTTGGTGCAGTTGAGGATAATCGCTTTGGCCCCGCGGCGCGCCGCGCCTATGGCGATGGCCGCTCCGAGGCCCGTCGCCGATCCCGTCACCAGCACAACCTTGTCGTCGAAGTCCCGCATCGCCGCCTCCCTGGTTCTTGGGGAACTGTTCTAGCGCGGGCGTCGCGCGTCCACCAAACGGGAGGTCAGATGCCGTCGCCGTAGGCCGTCAGCACGGCCTGGTCCAGCAGCTGATCCATGTTGCGCGCCGGCGCGTCCTCGCAGCAGACGCCGCCGACGGGGCGGGCGGGGACGCCCGCCACGGTGCACCGTGCAGGCACGCTGGTGAGCACGACGGAGCCCGACGCGATGCGCGCTTCCTCTCCCACTTCGATGTTGCCCAGCACCTTCGCGCCCGCGCCGATCAGCACGCCGCGCCGGATCTTGGGGTGGCGGTCGCCCCGCTCCTTGCCGGTCCCGCCGAGGGTGACGGAGTGCAGCATGGAGACATCGTCCTCCACCACCGCCGTCTCGCCGATGACGATGCCATGGGCGTGATCGATGAAGACGCCCGCGCCGATCTTGGCGGCGGGGTGGATATCGACGGAGAACAGCTCGCTGATGCGGCTTTGGAGATAGAACGCCAGCTCCTCGCGCTCGTGGCGCCAAAGCCAGTTGGAGATGCGGTAGGCCTGCAGGCCAGCATAGCCCTTGTAGTACAGGAAGGGCTGCAGGTAGGTGCGGCAGGCGGGATCGCGCTCGCGTACGACGCGCATGTCACGCTCGGCCTGGCGGGCGATCTCGGGCTCCGTCGCATAGGCCTCGGCGGCCACCTCGCGGAGCTGGAGCGGGTTCATGTCGCCCCCGCCCAGCTTGGAGGCGAGGTGATAGGAGAGGGCGTCTTCCACGCGGGTGTGGTGGAGGATGTTGGCGTGCAGGAAGCTGGCGAGGAGAGGTTCTTCCGCCGCCGCTTGCATGGCTTCCACGCGCAGCTGGGACCAGACGCCGCCGGACGCCTCGAACACGCGGGGTTTGGGTTCGGCCATGGGGTTTCCTCGCCTCAGGTGTTCACGTTCGCACGTCGCCTTCGTGGTCGCCCAGCATGGCCTTCGATATGATGGGATCAAGGGCCCCAGTCTTGGCCATGTGGTAAGCCCGCAGCACGGCCGCAACGGTCAGGCTATCGCGGATACGTCCGCTCGTGACGTCCCCCAGGACCTGCAGGAACGGGGCCGTGCGGTTGCGGAGCACCTCGGTGGCTTCCGGGGCCGCGTCGCCGGGGGACAGGCCCGTGGCCAGGAAGCACAGCGCGGCTTCGTCGGTTACGGAGTTGGAGAGGTCCATTTCGAGGATGGGAATGATGTGGGCGGCGCGCACCCCCGCCTCCTCCTCCAGTTCGCGGCGCGCGCAGGCGGCCGGGTCCTCCCCCGGTTCGCAGCCGCCTTCCGGCATTTCCCAGGAGTACCGGCCCAGCGGGACGCGCCACTGGCCGACCAGATGCACATCCCCGTTGGCGTCGATGGGCAGCACGCCGACCGCCAGTTTCTTGAACCGCACGATCCCGTACCGGTGGGGCGCGCCGGCGGGGTTGAGGACGTCCAGTTCCTCCAGTCCGATCCAGGGATTGTCGTAAATGGCGCGGACGCCGCGCAGCCGCCAGGGATTGTCGTCGCTCATCGGCGCCTTGTGCGTCGGCTGCGCACGAAACAGAAGGGGCCATGAGCTTGGATCCATTCTCCCGTCCCCTCACGCCGGTTCGACGCTTCGACGAGCTTGCCGTGGGCGAGCGCTTTCCCTGTCCTGCGCGGACGCTCACGGACGCGCACTTTTCGGCCTTCCAGGCGCTTTCGGGTGACAATCATCCCATCCACTATGACCGTCCGTACTGCCGCGCGCAGGGCCACAGGGACCTCCTCGCCCACGGCTTCATGGTGCTGGCGCTGACGGCCGCGGGCGCTGGCCTGTTTCCCCATGTCATCGGCGAGAAGCTCGTGGGGTTCACGGAGGTAAGCGCACGCTTTCTCAAGCCGGTCTATCCGGGCGACACCCTCTATCCACTGCTGGAGATCACGGCGTTGACCCGTCAGCGATCGACGGGCGTGGTCAGCATGGCCGCCAGCGTCGACAACCAGGATGGCGTGCGGGTCCTGGAAGGCGCGCACGCCTATCTGGTGCGGCTGTGACGCGAAACAGTGTTGCGGGCGATTGATGATTGCCACCCGGAGCGTGCGCGGAAATGGTGGGCCATGACCCTTGACCCGTCCGACGTGCCCTTGTTTCCGGAGGAGAACGCGCCCAGCGCGCCCGTCCGGCCATCGCCCGACACCCTGCGCCTGCTGGCGGAGCGGCGCTCGTCCAAGCCGTTCCACTTGGCGGCGCCGGCGCCGACCCCCGCACAACTCGCCGCGCTGCTTCGGCTCGCCACGCGTGTTCCCGACCATGGAAAGCTCGCGCCGTGGCGCTTTCTGGTCATGGAGGGGGACGGCGCCGTTCGCGCCGGCGCCGCACTGGCCGGGGTCCTCGCGGCGCGGAGCGAGGGTGGCGACGAATTGAGAGCAGCGGCCGCGGCGTTTTTCACGCGCGCGCCATTGACCGTCACCCTGATATCCACGGCCGCCCCGCACCCCAAGATTCCGGAATGGGAGCAGGTCCTCTCCGCTGGAGCCGTCGCCCAGACGCTGCTGATCGCCGCCCACGCCATGGGGTTCGGCGCGGTCTGGCTCACCGGATGGCCATGCTACGACGCCGACGCCCGCGCCGCCCTGGGCCTTGCGCCTGAGGAACGGATCGCCGGTTTCATCTGCCTGGGAACCCAGACGCAGGCCCAGCCGGAGCGCATCCGTCCGGACGCCACCAGACTCACGACCCGCTACTAGCGTCCGCGATAGGCGGGCACGCCCTGGTCGGGGACCCAAAGCCCCGGCGGCGCGTCCCCCGTCTGCCAGAACACGTCGATGGGTATGCCTCCGCGCGGATACCAGTAACCGCCGATCCGCAGCCAGCGCGGCTTCAACAGCGCGGTGAGCCGCTTGCCGATCGCCACGGTGCAATCCTCGTGAAACGCGCCGTGGTTTCTGAAGGAGTTCAGGTAGAGCTTGAGCGACTTCGACTCGACCAGGAACCTGTCGGGAACATAGTCGAGCACGAAATGCGCAAAGTCCGGCTGTCCGGTGATCGGGCAAAGAGCGGTGAATTCCGGCATCACGAAGCGCACGACGTAGCTCGTGTCCGGATGCGGGTTCGGGACGCGGTCGAGCTGCGCCGCCTCGGGCGAGGCGGGCAGGGCGGCCGGGCGGCCGAGCTGGAGCTTGTCTGTTGCCTTGGATTTGCGAGCCATCGACGGCTCTTAGCGCGACTTGCGCGCGCGGGTCCATCCTGTACAAGCGGCGCCGACACGAGACCACAGCCGGACCTGAGCCATGACCGCCATCGTCAATATTGTCGGCCGCGAAATCCTCGACAGCCGCGGCAATCCCACCGTCGAGGTGGATGTCCTGCTCGAGGACGGCTCGCTCGGGCGCGCCGCGGTGCCCTCGGGGGCTTCGACCGGCGCGCATGAGGCGGTGGAACTGCGCGACGGCGACAAGGCCCGCTATCTCGGCAAGGGCGTCCGCAAGGCTGTGGATGCAGTCGAGGGCGAGATTTTCGATGCCATCGGCGGCATGGACGCCGAGGACCAGGTGCTGATCGACGAGACCATGATCGCGCTCGACGGCACGCCCAACAAGGCGCGGCTCGGCGCCAACGCGCTGCTCGGGGTGTCGCTTGCGACGGCGAAGGCTGCGGCGGACGCGAGCGGGCTGCCGCTCTATCGCTATGTCGGCGGCACCTCCGCCCGCACGCTGCCGGTGCCGATGATGAATATCGTCAACGGTGGCGCCCATGCCGACAATCCGATCGACTTCCAGGAATTCATGGTGATGCCGGTCGGCGCGTCCTCGTTCGCGGAGGGGCTGCGCATGGGTGCCGAGATTTTCCACACGCTGAAGGCGGCGCTGAAGACGGCCGGCCACAACACCAATGTCGGCGACGAAGGCGGCTTCGCACCCAACCTGCCGAGCGCCGAAGCCGCGCTCGACTTCGTCATGCAGGCGATTGCCAAAGCCGGTTACAAGGCCGGCGACGACGTGCTGCTCGCGCTCGACTGCGCCTCGACCGAGTTCTTCAAGAACGGCGTCTATGATTATGAAGGCGAGGGCAAGAAGCGCAGCATCGCGCAGCAAGTCGAGTATCTTACAGGTCTCGTCTCGAAATATCCGATCGCCTCGATCGAGGACGGCATGGCCGAGGACGATTTCGAGGGCTGGAAACTGCTGACCAAGACCATCGGCGGCAAGTGCCAGCTCGTCGGCGACGATTTGTTCGTGACCAACGTCAAGCGGCTCGCCGAAGGCATCAAGACCGGCATGGGCAATTCGATCCTGGTAAAGGTCAACCAGATCGGCACGCTGACCGAGACGCTGGCCGCGGTCGAGATGGCGCACAAGGCCGCCTATACCGCGGTGATGTCGCATCGCTCGGGCGAGACCGAGGACGCGACGATTGCCGATCTCGCGGTCGCGACCAATTGCGGTCAGATCAAGACCGGCTCGCTGGCGCGCTCGGACCGCACCGCGAAATACAATCAGCTCCTGCGCATCGAGCAGGAACTCGGGAGCCAGGCGATCTATCCGGGACGCGCCGCGCTGAAGGCTTAGTCAGGACAGCGTCGTCCAACTTGCGGGACACCACTGGTTGGTGCGGCATCGCGGAACGCGTGCCAGCGCGCCTCGACTGCGGTGCGCAATTCCTCTGCAGTCGTCAGCAGCACCTTGTGATGCAATGCGACCTGCACGGTGTCTCCGGCCGGCACGAAATGGGCATCCCAGCCAGGCCCGCGTATCAGCCAAGACGCAACATGGATGTGCCGCTTGTAGAAGCTGCGCGATACCAGCACCACCGTCACATCCTTGAAGGTCGTGGATTGACCGCGGAAGTCTGCGGAAATGTCGGCGGTGTCCACGCCGCGCACTTCGCGCCAGGGTATGAGAACGGATTTCACGCCGGGAATCCTGACGCAAAGCCCTTCCGGTGAGAGAACCAACATCGGTTTTCGGGACACCAGCATCTGATACAGCGCGTAGAGGACCGCGACTGCGCCGGTCGCAAATGTCGCGATCAGCATGAGCTGGTTCTGCGAGCCGGACGAAAACGCGTCGATCTTGATATAGACGAGGAGGATGCCGAGCCCGATACACAACAGACCGACTCCCAGAAACCCGAGATTATGCCTCAGGGCCGAATAGGAGATCGTCCGATGAAGGTCGTCGGTGTTCCGGTCCAAACCGACGTTCCGATTGTCGATGTTGTTGGCGGGACCGAAGCATAGCCGACCTGCCGCGCTTTTGACATCCGCCGCAAGCGGACCGCTTTAGCTCCTCTTGAGTCCATTAAGCCCGCCTTAACAGGGCGCAGGCATCTTGCGGCAATGGTCTCGCGCAGACGTGCACGTGGAATCCTGACGGCGCTCGGCCTCTATCTGGTGGCCGCGGCACTGATCGGCTATTTCGGCTTTCATGCGTTCAACGGGCAGCGCGGCCTGAATGCCCGTCACCAGATCGACCAGCAGATGGTGGAACTGACCGCCGAGCTGGATCGGCTCAAGACCGAACGCCGCCAGTGGGACCGCAAGGTGGCGCTGCTGCGCCCGGACCGGATCGATCCGGACACGCTGGACGAGCAGGCGCGCCTGCTGGTCAATGTTGCGCATCCCAATGACCTCGTGATGATGGTCAAGCCCAGATAGCGCTGGTTCTCGAAATTTCCTGTTGCACCTCAGGCATTTCGCCGCAAACGGCATTGCGCACAGCGCATGGCGCCCGCTTTAATCCGCCCCGGAATTCAGGTAAGTGATGGCCACCGTTCAAAACGGGCAGGGAGCGCCAGGGAATCCGCGATGGCCGTAGCCAAGAAGACGACAACGTCTGCCGAATCCGCGGCCCCGCGTGCCGAATTCAGCAAGGAGCAGGAGCTTGCGGCCTACCGCGACATGCTCCTGATCCGCCGGTTCGAGGAAAAGGCCGGCCAGATGTACGGCATGGGCCTGATCGGCGGCTTCTGCCACCTTTATATCGGCCAGGAAGCGGTCGTGGTGGGCATGCAGATGGCCCTGAAGGACGGCGACCAGGTCATCACCGGATACCGCGACCACGGGCATATGCTGGCCTGCGGCATGGACGCCAAGGGCGTGATGGCCGAACTCACCGGACGCCGCGGCGGCTATTCCAAGGGCAAGGGCGGCTCGATGCACATGTTCTCCGTGGAGAAGGGCTTCTACGGCGGTCATGGCATCGTCGGCGCCCAGGTCTCGCTCGGGACCGGCCTCGCCTTCGCCAACCGCTACCGCCAGAACGACAATGTCTGCCTGACCTATTTCGGCGACGGCGCCGCCAACCAGGGTCAGGTCTATGAAAGCTTCAACATGGCCGAGCTCTGGAAGCTGCCGGTCATCTACATCATCGAGAACAACCGCTATGCGATGGGCACGGCGGTGCACCGCTCGTCGGCGCAGCAGGATTTCTCCAAGCGCGGCGCGTCGTTCAATATCCCGGGCGAGCAGGTCGACGGCATGGATGTGCGCGCCGTGAAGGCGGCAGGTGACAAGGCGGTCGCCTGGTGCCGCGAGGGTAACGGCCCGTACATCCTCGAGATGCAGACCTACCGCTATCGCGGACATTCGATGTCGGATCCGGCGAAGTACCGCACCCGCGACGAAGTCGAGAAGGTGCGTGCCGAACAGGATCCGATCGAACAGGTGCGCCAGCGTCTGCTCAAGAACAAATGGGCGAGCGAGGACGACCTCAAGAAGATCGACGCCGAGGTGCGCGGCGTCGTCAACGAGTCGGCCGAGTTCGCTACCGTCGATCCGGAGCCCGATCCGTCGGAGCTCTATACCGACATCCTGCGCTAGAAATCCCGTGTTGCGGTTCGCTGAACCAGAGAGCGTCCATGCCGATTGATGTCCTGATGCCCGCGCTCTCGCCCACGATGGAGAAGGGCAACCTTGCCAAGTGGCTCAAGAAGGAGGGCGATGCGGTCAAGTCAGGCGACGTGATCGCCGAGATCGAGACCGACAAGGCGACCATGGAGGTCGAGGCGGTCGACGAGGGCACGCTCGGCAAGATCCTGGTGCCGGAAGGCACGGCGGACGTCGCGGTGAACACGCCGATCGCGGTGCTGCTGGGAGACGGCGAGGACGCGTCCGCGATCAAGGCCGGCGCACCGGCCGCGAGGCCAGCCGCTGTTCCGCGCCAGGAGTTCGAAGAATCGAAAGCGCCCGACGCACCGGATTCCGAACAGCCGCAGGAAACCGGCGAGGCGTTTTCCGCGGTCGCAGCGCCGCCCCAGCCTGACGAAGAGCCCGAACCCGACGTGCCGGCCGGCACCGAGATGGTGACGCAGACCGTGCGCGAAGCCTTGCGCGACGCCATGGCCGAAGAGATGCGCCGCGACGACACGGTCTTCGTCATGGGCGAGGAGGTCGCCGAGTATCAGGGCGCCTACAAGGTCACTCAGGGCTTGCTGCAGGAATTCGGCGCGCGGCGCGTGGTCGATACGCCGATTACCGAGCACGGCTTTGCGGGACTAGGCGTCGGCGCGGCGCTCGCGGGACTGAAGCCGATCGTCGAGTTCATGACCTTCAATTTCTCGATGCAGGCGATCGACCAGATCATCAACTCGGCGGCGAAGACGCTCTACATGTCCGGCGGACAGATGGGCGCCTCGATCGTGTTCCGCGGACCGAACGGCGCTGCCGCCCGCGTCGCAGCCCAGCACAGCCAGGATTTCTCGGCGTGGTACTCCGCCATTCCGGGGCTGATCGTGGTCGCGCCTTACACGGCTGCGGACGCGAAGGGCTTGCTCAAGTCGGCGATCCGCAATCCCAATCCGGTCGTGTTCCTGGAAAACGAAATTCTGTACGGCCAGTCCTTCCCGGTGCCGAAGCTCGACGATTATCTGGTGCCGATCGGCAAGGCCAAGGTCGTGCGGCCGGGCAATCACGTCACTATCGTTTCGTTCTCGATCGGCATGACCTATGCGCTGAAGGCGGCCGAGGAACTGGCCAAGAAGCACATCATGGCCGAGGTGATCGACCTGCGCACGCTGCGCCCGCTCGACGACGCGACCATCATCGCCTCGGTGAAGAAGACCGGCCGGCTGATCACGGTGGAAGAGGGTTGGCCGCAGAACGGCATCGGCGCGGAGATTTCCGCGCGGGTGATGGAAAAGGCGTTCGACTATCTCGATGCGCCGGTGACGCGCATCACCGGCAAGGATGTGCCGATGCCCTATGCCGCCAATCTCGAAAAGCTTGCGCTGCCGTCGGTCTCAGAGATCGTCGATGCGGCCAAGGCCGTAACGTACCGATAGGCGGAGCAACGCGATGCCGATCGACATCCGAATGCCCGCGCTCTCTCCGACGATGGAGAAGGGCAACCTTGCCAAGTGGCTGAAGAAGGAAGGCGACACGGTCAAGTCGGGCGACGTCATTGCCGAGATCGAGACCGACAAGGCGACCATGGAAGTGGAAGCCGTCGACGAGGGGACTCTTGCGAAGATTCTGGTGCCGGAAGGGACCGCCGACGTTCCTGTCAATCAGGTGATCGCGGTACTGGCCGGCGACGGCGAGGATGTGAAGACGGCGGCGAGTGGCGCGAAGGCTGCTCCCGCCTCGGCGCCAGCCCCTGCAGCGAAGCCAGAGCCGAAGCCTCAAGCGGTCGCGGCTCCTGCACCGTCAGCGCCCGCCGCTGCACCAAAACCCGCTGCACCGCAGGCACAACCAGCCAAAGCCAACGGCGGCGCTCGCGTCTTCTCCTCGCCGCTGGCGCGCAGGCTCGCGAAGGAAGCAGGCCTCGACATCGCCCGCGTCCAGGGTTCGGGCCCGCACGGCCGCGTGATCGCGCGCGACATCGACGCTGCGAAATCCGGCAAGGGGCTGAAGGCCGCGCCTGCGGCCGGTGCGCCGGCTGCTGCGACGGCGCCAGCTGCCGCGCCTGCCATGAGCGATCAGCAGATCCTCGGTCTGTACGAGCAGGGCTCCTACGAGAGCGTCCCGCACGACGGCATGCGGCGCACCATCGCACAGCGCCTGACCGCTGCGACCAATTCGATGCCGACCTTCTACCTGACGGTGGATTGCGATCTCGGCAAGCTCACCGCGGCGCGCGAGGAGATCAACGCCGCCGCCGGCAAGAATGCGGAGGGAAAGCCGCTCTACAAACTCTCGGTCAACGACTTCGTCATCAAGGCGATGGCGCTGGCTCTGCAGAAAATTCCGGAAGCCAATGTGTCGTGGACGGAAGCCGCGATGCTCCGTCACAAGCATTCCGACATCGGCGTTGCCGTGGCGCTGCCTTTCGGCCTGATCACGCCGATCATCCGCCAGGCCGAACTGAAATCGCTGTCCGCCATCTCCAACGAGATGAAGGATCTCGCCGCGCGCGCCAGGGCCAAGAAGCTCAAGCCGAACGAATACCAGGGCGGCTCGTCCTCGGTGTCGAACCTCGGCATGTACGGCATCAAGGACTTCACCGCCGTGATCAACCCGCCGCAATCGTCGATCCTCGCGGTCGGCACCGGCGAGGAGCGTGCCGTGGTGCGCAACGGTCAGATCGTCGCCGCGACAATGATGAGCGTAACGCTCTCGTGCGATCATCGCGCCATCGACGGCGCGCTCGGCGCCGAACTTCTGGTGGCGTTCAAGACGCTGATCGAAAATCCGGTGATGATGGTGGTGTAGCGAAAAGACGCACTCACCCCGGCGTCAGCCCCTTGGTCTTGATCACCGCCTGCGCCTCCGGCGTCCGCAGATAATTGATCATCGCCCGCGCGACCTCTTTCTGCTTGCCGTCCGCCAGCACACCCATCGAGAATTGCGTGACCTGATCGAGTGCGCCGGGCAGGGGACCGAGCAGCTCGGCGCCCTCGACCGCGATCAGTTCGGAAATCTGCTGCACGGCGATATCGGCTTCGCCCGACACCACGAGCTTCGCCGCGGGCGATGCGTTCTTCGCCTTGGCCTTCACCTGTTCGGCGATGCCGAGTTTCGTCAGCACGCTTTCGAATGCGGTACCGCTCAGGCCCCCGGCCGAATAGGCGACAGCCCTGGCGTCGAGCAAGGCGCGCTTGACGGCTTCGGGCGTGGAGACATCGGGCTTCGGTGCGCCGGCCTTGATCGAGAGCCCGACCTGCGCTCTCGCGATGTCGATCCGGTCGCCTGTCACCTTCTTGTCCTTGATCAACGCGTCGATATTGCCCGCATTGGCGATCAGGAGGTCGGCGATCTCGCCAGCCTGGACCTTTTTCACCAATTGCCCAGAGGGCGCCACGACCAGATTGACCTTGTGGCCGGTCGCGGCGGTAAAGCGCGGCGCGAGATCGAGCAGCGAAGTCCGCAAGGCCTGCGTGCAGAAGACCGTCACCTCGGCGGCTGACGCGCCGCCGCAACACAAGACGGACCAGCCGAGCAGTGCGGCCGCGAGGGTCTTACGCATGGCATCCTCCCGAGCATTTTTCGTTGTGTTTTCTTTGCAGGCTAAACCTGCTATCCGGCGGCGACAATCGCCTTTTCAGGGGGCGTCACGGAATTGGAGACCGGAGTGGCTGATACGTCGTTCGACATCATCATCATCGGCTCGGGACCCGGCGGCTATGTCACCGCGATCCGCGCGGCGCAGCTCGGCTTCAAGACCGCGATCGTGGAGCGGTCGTATCTCGGCGGCATCTGCAACAACTGGGGCTGCATCCCGACCAAGGCGCTGCTGCGCTCGGCCGAGATCTACCACTATATGCAGCACGCCAAGGACTACGGCCTGTCCGCCGACAATGTCGGCTTCGACCCGAAGGCGGTGATCCAGCGCTCGCGCAATGTCGTCAGCCGCCTCAATACCGGCGTCGCCTTCCTGATGAAGAAGAACAAGATCAGCGTGATCTGGGGCGAGGCGTTCATCGACGCGCCGGGCAAGATCAGTGTGAAGGCGTCGGCCGTCGAAGCACCGAAAGGCTCTCTCGGGCCGGGCAGCTATCAGGCCAAGCACATCATCGTCGCGACCGGCGCGCGGCCGCGCGTGCTTCCCGGGCTCGAACCCGACAAGAAGCTGGTCTGGACCTACTTCGAGGCGATGAACCCGGACAAGCTGCCGAAATCGCTGCTTGTCGTCGGCTCCGGCGCCATCGGCATCGAGTTCGCGTCGTTCTACCGCACCATGGGTGCGGCCGTGACCGTGGTCGAGGTGCTGCCGCAGATCCTGCCGGCCGAGGATGCCGAGATCGCTGCCTTCGCGCGCAAGCAATTCGAGAAGCAGGGCATGACGATCATGTCCGGCGCCAAGGTCGCAAAGCTCGACAAGAAAGCCGACAGCGTGGTCGCCACGATCGATGACGGCAAGGGCAAGACCCAGACGATCGAGGTCGATCGCGTGATCGCTGCGGTCGGCGTGGTCGGCAATATCGAAAATCTCGGGCTGGAAAAGCTCGGCGTGAAGACCGACCACGGCACCATCGCGATCGACGGCATGTGCCGCACCAACGTGCAGGGCATCTACGCGATCGGCGACGTCGCCGGTCCGCCGATGCTGGCGCACAAGGCCGAGCACGAGGGTGTCATCTGCGTCGAGGCGATCAAGGGCCTGCATCCGCATGCGATGGACAAGTCGCTGATCCCGGGCTGCACCTATTGCTCGCCGCAGGTCGCATCGGTCGGGCTCACCGAACAGGCGGCGAAGGACAAGAAGCTCGATATCCGTGTCGGGCGCTTCCCGTTCATCGGCAACGGCAAGGCGGTCGCACTCGGCGAGGATCAGGGGCTCGCCAAGGTCATCTTCGACAAGAAGACCGGACAGCTTCTCGGCGCCCATTTGTCCGGTCCGGAAGTCACCGAACTGATCCAGGGCTTCGTGATCGCGATGAATCTCGAGACCACGGAAGAGGAATTGTTCCACACCATCTTCCCGCATCCGACGCTGTCGGAGACAATGAAGGAAGCGGTGCTCGACGCTTATGGCCGCGTGCTGAACATGTAATGCGGCACGCGCGCCCGAAGACGAGGGTTCGGGTTCTTATCGCTGTGCGATAGACGCGCGGCGCGGGCGCTTGCTTTCGACCAGGACGACACGCGGCCGCGCAGAAGCGCCGGAAGAGGAGCCGGCCGATATCACGGACCTGGTGAGCTCCTTGCGGGCGGGAGCGAGGTTGAGCAACGCCGCACGCACCTGATCCTGCGGAAGGCCCATCAGCGAGGACGCAATCTCGATCTGCTGCTCAAGGTCGTCCGACAATCCCTGGGCCGCAGCGATGGCCTCGGTGAGGGTTGCCTCTTCGTGCCGGACACGACGGGGGCCGTACTTGGTCTTCCAGGCTGTGCCGTTATTCTTGCTCATCGAATTGCCTTTAACGATCATGCTGACGGACTTAAGCGCTCCCTTGTTGCATTGCAATGTCAAAATTGGTGCAATGCAACATATCGGCTATGCCGCCCTTCGGCGCGCGAGCGCCGTCGCATTTTTGCAACGGCTCTGTTCCGGGAATCACGCCGCGTCACGGTGCGATATCTCGATCACCCGGGCGCGCTTCGCAAGCTCTTCGACCAGCGCATTCGCCGCAGTGCGATTCGGCCCGTCGAGATTGGCGTCCCATTCGTCGAGCAGATAGATCGGCGCATCGGTATGCGCGACGATCTCCTGCAGCGACTTGATCTGCCGCTCGCCGGAGGAGAAGCCGGGCTTGCGCTTGCGCCGCTTCGGCGTCTCCTCATCCTCGTCTTCTCCGGGGTCGGGCTGCTTGCTCGCAAACTGGAAGGCGAGCCGGTCCGTGGTCGGCCAATAATATGCGCGGTTCTTGATCTCGCCTTTCAGCGCGGCGAGCAGCGTGGATTTTCCGGAGCCGTTGCCGCCACGCACATTGACGCGGCCATTCGGTGTCCCGAGCAGGAGGCGCAACGCGTCATCGACCGAGCCGACCACCTGGACCTCGCCACCCTCGCGCAAGACCAGCCGGTCGAACTTGATGCGGCGATTGAAATGCGAATCCGGCTCGGGGCGCATGTTCTCGGCAATGCCGCCGACGCGGGTCCAGGCCGCAAGCACATCGTTGAAGTCGATCGCGAGCTGGTGCACCTCGTTGGTCATGTCGATCTGGCGCGGCAAGGTTGCCGCCATGCCGATCAGGAGCGCAGTATTGCCGGCGTCGCGAAACGCGATATAGGCAAGCGTCGTGAATACGATGGTGAGGCCGAAGATCGCGCCGGCGGCGCTCAGGCCTTCACGCGCCACGATCACGCGGATCGCGGCACGCAGGCAGCCGCGCGCGCGGTCCTTGAAGCCCGCGAACCAGAGCCGGAGATTGTAGCGGTTGCCGGCGAACACATTGTCCCACAGCGTGTAGCCGTGTGCGGTGACGCGGTTGTTCCAGCGCTGGCTGTCGAGATAAATCTCGGTGACGCGCTTGCGCAC
>JANRIM010000076.1:0-47296 GCA_033764865.1 Hyphomonadaceae bacterium | reverse complement strand
GAAGATACGCGCGCAGAACAGACCGTCGCGCTCGGGCTTGAACGTGCGGTAGTTGATCGTCTCGGGCTTTTTGATCTCGCCGAACGACCAGGAGCGGATGCGCTCCGGGGAGGCGATCCCGATCTTGATCTGGTCGAACGTCTCCGGCTTGGCAACCGGGTTGGCGAAGGGGGTCATCTCGTTCATCTGTCAGTCCCTTTCAGGGGAAATTCGTCTTGGGGCGAAGGGGGAGGGGCGTTACCGCCCGCTCCCTCATTCCGCCGCCAGTTGCGCCGGCGCGTCCTCGTCATTCTCGTCGATGATGCTGTTCAGCTCGACGTTCAGCCCGAGCGAGCGCATTTCCTTGACGAGCACGTTGAAGCTCTCCGGGATGCCGGCCTCGAAGGTGTCGTCGCCCTTGACGATCGCCTCGTAGACCTTGGTGCGGCCGATCACGTCGTCGGACTTCACCGTCAGCATTTCCTGCAGCGTGTAGGCCGCGCCGTAGGCCTGGAGCGCCCAGACCTCCATTTCGCCGAAGCGCTGGCCGCCGAACTGCGCCTTGCCGCCCAGCGGTTGCTGGGTGACGAGGCTGTAGGGCCCGATCGAGCGCGCGTGGATCTTGTCGTCCACGAGGTGGTGCAGCTTCAGCATGTAGATGTAGCCCACCGTCACCTGCCTCGTGAACGGCTCGCCGGTGAGGCCGTCGTAGAGCTGCACCTGACCGTTCTCGGCGAGGCCGGCCTGACGCAGCATGGCGCGGATATCGGCGTCCTTGGCGCCGTCGAACACCGGCGTGGCGATCGGCACGCCTTTCTCCAGGTTCTCCGCCAGCTCCACCGCCCCCTCGATCGTGGCGGGCAGCTCGGCGTCCTTGCCGTAGATTTCTTTCAGCTTGGCGTCGAGTTGCTTGCGCTCGCCGTCGCGCTGGTAGATCTCCAGCGCCGCGGTCACCTGCTTGCCGAGGTTGGCGCAGGCCCAGCCGAGGTGGGTTTCCAGGATCTGGCCCACGTTCATGCGGCTCGGCACGCCGAGCGGATTGAGCACTACGTCGGCGTGCGTGCCGTCGGCCAGGAACGGCATGTCCTCGATCGGCACGATCTTGGAGATGACACCCTTGTTTCCGTGGCGGCCGGCCATCTTATCGCCGGGCTGGAGCTTGCGCTTCACAGCGACGAACACCTTGACGACCTTCATCACGCCGGGGGGCAGTTCGTCGCCGCGCTGGAGCTTGTCGACCTTGTCGGCGAAGCGGTCGTCCAGACGCTTCTTGGCGTCGTCGTACTGCTTCTTCAGGCCTTCGATCTCGGCGTTGGCTGCGTCGTCGTCGAGCCCGATCTGCCACCACCCACCGCGCGTCACGGCCTCGAAGGTCGCGTCCGTGACGGGACCCTTCTTGAAGCCCTTCGGGCCGGAGACGGCGGTCTTGCCGCGCATGATCTCCTTAAGACGCGCGAAGATGTTGCGCTCCAGGATGGAGAGCTCGTCGTCACGGTCCTTGGCGAGGCGTTCGATTTCCTGGCGCTCGATCTGGAGCGCGCGCTGGTCCTTGTCGACGCCGTGGCGGTTGAACACCCGCACTTCCACCACCGTTCCCTGCACGCCGGGTGGCAGTTTCAGGGACGTGTCGCGCACGTCGGAGGCCTTCTCGCCGAAGATCGCGCGCAGGAGCTTCTCCTCCGGCGTCATCGGGCTCTCGCCCTTCGGCGTCACTTTGCCCACGAGGATGTCGCCCGCCAGCACTTCCGCGCCGATGGCCACGATGCCCGCCTCGTCGAGGTTGCGCAGGGCTTCCTCGCCGACGTTGGGGATGTCGCGCGTAATTTCCTCCGGCCCGAGCTTGGTGTCGCGCGCGGCGACCTCGAACTCCTCGATGTGGATCGAGGTAAACACATCGTCCTTTACGATGCGCTCGCTGATCAGGATGGAGTCCTCGAAGTTGTAGCCATTCCACGGCATGAACGCGACGAGGACGTTCCGGCCGAGCGCGAGCTCACCCAGGTCCGTGGAGGGACCGTCGGCGATGATGTCCCCCTCCATCACCGTGTCACCCACTTTGACGATGGGGCGCTGGGTGATGCAGGTGTTCTGGTTGGAGCGCTGGAACTTCAGCAGACGGTAGATGTCGACGCCGGGCTTGGTCGTGTCGCGTTCCTCGGTGGCGCGCACGACGATCCGCTGGCTGTCCACCTGCTCGACGATGCCGGTCCGACGCGCCGCGATCGCCGCGCCGGAGTCCCGGGCGACGATGCCTTCCATGCCCGTGCCCACGAGTGGCGCATCGGCCTTGAGCAGCGGCACGGCCTGTCGCTGCATGTTGGATCCCATGAGCGCGCGGTTGGCGTCGTCGTTCTCCAGGAAGGGGATGAGCGCGGCCGCCACCGACACGACCTGCTTCGGCGAGACGTCGATCAGGTCGATCTTGTCTTTCTCGTGCAGAGTGGCGTCGCCGTTGATGCGCGCCTGCACGAAGTCCTCCGAAAGCGCGCCCTTGGCGTCGAGCGCCGAGTTGGCCTGCGCGATGGCGTACTTCGGCTCCTCCATGGCCGAGAGGTAGACGATCTCGTTGGAGGGCTTGCCGTTGACCACCTTCCGGTACGGGCTTTCGATGAAGCCGTACTTGTTCACCCGCGCGTGGGTGGCGAGCGAGTTGATCAGACCGATGTTGGGCCCTTCCGGCGTCTCGATCGGACAGATGCGGCCATAGTGCGTGGGGTGCACGTCGCGGACTTCGAACCCCGCGCGCTCGCGCGTCAGGCCGCCCGGCCCGAGCGCCGAGAGACGCCGCTTGTGCGTGATCTCGGAGAGCGGGTTGGTCTGGTCCATGAACTGGCTGAGCTGCGAGGAGCCGAAGAACTCGCGCACGGCGGCGGCCGCGGGCTTCGCGTTGATCAGGTCGTGCGGCATGACGGTCTCGATATCGACCGAGCTCATCCGTTCCTTGATCGCCCGCTCCATCCGCAGCAGGCCGACGCGATACTGGTTCTCCATCAGCTCGCCCACCGAGCGCACCCGGCGGTTGCCGAGGTTGTCGATGTCGTCGATTTCGCCGCGGCCGTCACGCAGGTCATGCAGGGTGCGCATGACGGCGACAATGTCCTCGGCGCGCAGCGTGCGCAGCTCGTCGTCGGTTTCGAGGCCAAGCCGCATGTTCATTTTGACGCGACCGACGGCGGACAGGTCATACCGCTCAGGGTCGGAGAAGAGACCGCGGAACAGCGTCTCGCCGGTCTCCAGCGTCGGCGGTTCGCCCGGGCGCATCACCCGGTAGATGTCGAACAGGGCCTGCTCGCGCGTTTCGTTCTTGTCGAGCGCCAATGTGTTGCGCAGGTACGGACCGACGGTGACGTTGTCGATGTCGAGGATGGCGATCTCTTCGACGCCGGCGTCGATGAGCCCGGCCACCAGCGCCTCGTTGATCGCGTCGCCCGCCTCCGCGAAGATTTCGCCGGTCTCGCCGTTGACGACGTCCTCCGCGAGGAAGCGCTCGTAGAGATCTTCAGACGGCACGAGGATGTCGACGAGACCGTCCTCCGCGAGCTTGTTGGCGTTACGCGCCGAAATCTTCTTGCCACCCTCGGCCACGACCTTGCCGGTCTTGGCGTCGACGATGTCGAAGTTCGGCTTCACGCCACGCCAGCGCTCAGCGCGGAACCGCGTCGTCCAGCCCTTTGGCGTGCGGCGGTAGCTCGTCTTGTCGTAGAAGGTGTTGAGGATCGTCTCCCCATCCATGCCCAGCGCGTACAGCAGCGTCGTCGCCGGCAGCTTGCGCTTGCGGTCGATGCGGACGAACAGGATATCCTTCGCGTCGAACTCGAAATCGAGCCAGGAGCCGCGATAGGGGATGACCCGCGCGGCGAACAACAGCTTTCCGGACGCGTGCGTCTTGCCCTTGTCATGGTCGAAGAAAACGCCCGGGGACCGGTGCATCTGGCTGACGATGACCCGCTCGGTGCCGTTCACGACGAACGTGCCCTTGTCGGTCATCAGCGGGATGTCGCCGAGGTAGACGTCCTGTTCCTTGATGTCCTTGATGGACTTCGCGCCCGTCTCCTCGTCGGATTCGAACACGATCAGACGCAGCTTCACCTTCAGCGGCGCGGCGTAGGTCATGTCGCGCTGCTGGCATTCCTCGACATCGAACTTCGGCTGCTCGAATTCGTAGGTGACGTACTCCAGCAAGGCGCGCTCGGAGAAATCCTTGATCGGGAAGACAGAGCGGAACACCGCCTCGATGCCTTCCTCGCGCCGTTCGGACGCCTTGACGTCCTTTTGCAGAAACTGCTCGTAAGAACTCTTCTGAACCTCGATGAGGTTCGGCATCGCGCCAGCCTCGGCGATCTTGCCGAACGATTTCCGAATGCGCTTCTTGCCCGTGAAAGACAGAGCCATCAGCTCTCCCCGTTGTCCGCGTTCCGCCCGGCGCCGCCGAACCGTCGGAACACGGCGCTACAGTCGCCGCCTCGCCTGCTTTTGATGTCCCACGCGGCTGGGACGGTCCCGGGAGCGATCCGGTCAAGGCTCCGCAAGCGAGGAGAGCCCAGGCGCGGGAGACAGACACACGTCCCGCGCAACGCGCCGAAGAGGGGACGAGGCGGAGCGCGTTCGGCGCCCAGCCCCATCCCCCGTCGGCAGTGATTTACTTCAGTTCGACCTTGGCGCCGGCCTTTTCGAGCTGGGCCTTGAACTTCTCGGCGTCGGCCTTGTTGACGCCTTCCTTCACCGGCTTCGGCGCGCCTTCCACCAGGTCCTTGGCTTCCTTGAGGCCGAGGTTGGTGATCGCGCGCACTTCCTTGATGACCTCGATCTTCTTGTCGCCGGCCGCGGTCAGCATGACGGTGAATTCCGTCTGCTCTTCCACAGCCGCCGCCGCGCCGCCGGCCGCGGGCGCAGCCGCCACCGCCACGGGAGCCGCGGCGCTGACGCCCCACTTCTCTTCGAGCAGCTTGGACAGCTCCGCCGCTTCCAGGACGGTCAGGCTGGACAGGTCATCGACGATTTTTTCGAGTTTCGACATATGAGTACACCCCTAGATGGTTTCAATCGCGAATTGCGGAATGACGTGATGCGCCGTCAGGCGGCGTCCTTGGTGGCGTAGGCGCTCAGCACGCGGGCGAGTTGGCCGCCCGGCGCCTGCAGCACGCCGGCGATCCTCGTCGCAGGCGCGTTGAGAAGCCCCACGATCTTGCCGCGGAGTTCATCGAGAGACGGCAGCGTGGCCAGAGCCTTCACGCCGTTCTCGTCTAGCACCGATGCGCCCATGAGCGCGCCGAGCAGGACGAATTTCTCTTTTTCCTTCGCGTAGGCGACCGCCACTTTCGTGGCGGCTACCGGATCGGGAGAGAACGCGATCGCCACGGGCCCCGTGAACAGATGGGACACGGCCGCGCCCGGCGTACCGTCGAGCGCGATCTTCACGAGGCGGTTCTTCACCACTTTGAGCCCTGCGCCCGCCTCACGGAGGCGAACGCGGAGCGACGTCATGTCCGCAACGGTCAACCCCGCGTAGTGGCTCACAACCACGACGCCGGACTTGGCGAAGATGCCCTTGAGGGCCTCTACCGCCTGCGCTTTTTCAGCACGATCCATTGCGGTCTCCTGTTAATCGGTCGCCGGCCAATCCGACGCCCGGACCGCGGACGAAAGAACTGCGCCGCACAGCGCAGCCGATCGTCTCGGCGGCGCTGCGCGACGGGTTCCATCGCACGCGCCTGTCCCAGCGCCTCGGGCCGCATCCGCCGCCCCCGCACCGCGGCGGGGAGGGGTGAAACCTCTAGCTCTGTCTCCTGCGGGCCCGACCTTCCCCGGATTGGCGTACCGGGGACCGGATTAAGCCCCTGCCGAACCGGACTTGACCGGATGGCGGGGCGCCTGCATTCTCGGACAGGAGTGGAGCACACCGTTAACGGTCTGCTCGAACCGCGATGTATAGCCAGCACCCAGCCGCATTGGCAAGGGCACATGCTGCATTCCGTCGTCCGCCCGGCTGTTTTCCACAACCTGTAGCGATGTGGGCGGGCTTCTCGCCCAAATCGGCCGATTTCGTCGTCTTTTATGACAGCGTGGACATGTCTATGACGAATCGGTAGCGCACATCGTTCTTCAGCATGCGCTCGTAGGCGGCGTTGATATCCGCCATGGCTATGATCTCGATGTCGGACGCAACCCCATGGGCGGCGCAGAAATCGAGCATTTCCTGCGTTTCCGCAATTCCCCCGATGGGCGAGCCAGCGATGCTGCGCCGCCCCGTGATCAGCGTGAAGGTGTGGGGGCCGTCGTGGGGATGCTCTGGCGCCCCGACCAGGGTCATGACGCCGTTACGGCGCAGCAGGCGGGCGTACACGTCCAGGTTGTGGGAGGCCGCCGCCGTGTTGATGATGAAGTGGAACGAGTTCGCGTGCCGCTTCATCTCGGCCTTGTCGGTGGAGATCACCACCTCATCGGCTCCCAGCGCCTTCGCGTCGGCGATCTTTCCCGGCGACGTCGTGAACACCACCACGTGGGCGCCCATCGCGTGGGCGAGTTTCACCCCCATGTGACCGAGGCCCCCCAGGCCCACGATCCCCACTTTCTGGCCGGCCGTGACGTTCCAGTGCCGCAGCGGCGAGTAGGTCGTGATGCCGGCGCAGAGCAGCGGCGCGGCCCGCGCGGGGTCGAGCCCCGGGGGGATGCGCAGCACGAAATGGGCGTCCACGACGATCGCCTTGGCGTACCCCCCGTTGGTGGGGCGCCCCGTCTGTTTTTCGACGCCGTTATAGGTCTGTGTCTGGTCGGGGCAGAACTGCTCCTCGTTTTCCGAGCACGGCTCGCAGGTCCGGCAGGAGTCCACCAGGCAACCCACACCCACCAAATCGCCGGGCTTGTGCGTGGTCACGCCGGCGCCGACGGCGCTGACCCTGCCGATGATTTCGTGGCCAGGCACCACGGGATAGGTCGCAAAGCCCCACTCGTTGCGGGCGCTGTGGAGGTCGGAATGGCAAACCCCGCAGTAGAGGATGTCGATGGCGACGTCGGTGTCCCCCAGCGGGCGGCGCTCGATGGTCAGGGGCGCAAGCGGCGCGTCGGCGCTCGCGGCTCCGTAGGCGGAAACGGCGACCATCGGGTTCTCCACGAGCCTAAACTGAAAGGGTCGCCGCACCCTAAGCTGCGGCGACCCCTTTAGACCAGCGCCAACGGGACGATCAGCCTTGCGGCGCCACCGCCGTCGAGACGTCGATGCGCACACCGGGGCCCATAGTGGAGCTGAGCGCGACCTTCTTCAGGAACACGCCCTTGGCCCCGCTGGGCTTGGCCTTCGCCACCGCATCGACGAACGCGCGGGCGTTCTGGACAAGCGCTTCCTGCGTGAAGCTCGCCTTGCCGACGCCTGCATGGATGATCCCGGCCTTCTCGACCCGGAACTCCACGGCGCCGCCCTTGGCGTCCTTCACGGCTTTGGCCACGTCCATGGTCACGGTGCCGACCTTGGGATTCGGCATGAGGCCGCGGGGGCCGAGGATTTTCCCGAGCCGGCCCACCAGCGCCATGAGATCCGGCGTGGCGATGAGGCGGTCGAACTCGATCTTGCCGCCGTTGATCGTCTCGAACAGGTCTTGTTCGCCGACGATGTCGGCGCCTGCCGCCTGGGCCTCCGCCGCCTTGGCCCCCTTGGCGAACACGGCCACACGCAGCGTCTTTCCGGTGCCGTTGGGCAGGTTGCAGACGCCCCTGACCTGCTGGTCGGGATACTTCGGGTCCACCCCCAGGTTCATCGAGATTTCGATGGTTTCGTCGAATTTGGCCAGCGCCCGCGTTTTCAGCAGCGCGACGGCCTCCTCGAGCGTGTGCAGTTTGCGGCTGTCGATCCCGGTGTGGGTCTTGGCCATGCGCTTGGTGTAGCGCACCCCGTCAATCTTCGGCATCGCCCTACTCCGTCACTTCCAGGCCCATGGACCGCGCGGTGCCGGCGATCTGCTTCGCGGCGGCCTCGAGATCGTTGGCGTTGAGGTCCTTCATCTTCGTTTTGGCGATCTCGCGGCACTGGTTCATCGAAACCTTGCCGACCGAGCCGCGGCCCGGGGTCTTGGACCCGCCGCCCGGCTTCTTGCCGAGCTTGAGGCCCGCCGCCTTCTTCAACAGGAACGACGCCGGCGGCGTCTTGATGTCGAAGGTGAAGGACTTGTCCTGGTAGTACGTGATGACCACAGGGCACGGGTCGCCCTTGGTCATGTCCTGCGTGCGGGCGTTGAAGCCCTTGCAGAACTCCATGATGTTCAGGCCGCGCTGACCGAGCGCCGGACCGATCGGGGGTGATGGGTTCGCGGCGGCGGCCGGAACCTGGAGCTTGATCTGCCCCATAACTTTCTTCGCCATGTAAGCCTCACTGCTTGACCGGGAGCGGTTGCTCCCGGGGAGGGTCGTGGTGCGGCCCCGGCTGGACTTGACCGGTGGGCCTCCCACGGAAGGCGGTGGGGATAGGGGAAACAGGTGCGGAAGGCAATGGCGGGCGCGCGACCGGACTTGCGGCGTACCCGCCGCCTCGCAAGAAATCCCGCGCGTCGCCATATCGACGGGAATTGAGGAGCCGCCCCCATGCCCATGCCCGCCGCCGACATCGAGGCCCTCCTGCGCGAGGCCTTCCCCGACGCCGACATCGACATCGTCGATCTCGCGGGCGACGGCGACCATTACCGGGCCATCATCGCCAGCGCGGCCTTCGCCGGCAAATCCCGCGTGGCCCAGCATCAGGCGGTGTACGCCGCCCTGAAAGGCCGGATGGGAGGCGTCCTGCACGCGCTGGCCCTCGAGACGAAGGCCAAGTGAGCCCCTGCCGGACGACGGGGACGGCGACGGGTCGCCCGCGTCGCCGCCACTCTCGCCGCTCCGGCGCAGCCTACTCCACGGTCAGCGTGTAGCCGCCCACGGCGCCGCCGTGCAGCGGGCTGGTGCGAATCAGCACGGCGCCGGACTCCTCGAACGTGAAGTCGATCTTGGCGTTGGTCTGGCCGGCGCCGTCATCGTCGCTCTTGAGGATCGCGTAGCCGCCGGGACTCATCACGCCCACGTCGAGGAAGGCGTCGAAGTCCGCGCGCATGATGATGGTGGCGGTCTGGCCCTTGCGGCCGGTAAGGCGGAAGTACTCGTAGGGGCGGAACTCGTCGAAGGTGGCGCTGCTGGTGGTGAACATGCCGCGCTGGACCTCGCCGATGCGGATCGCCTTGGGTCGCGGGGCCGGCGCCGGCGGCGGCAGGCGGGTGAGGGACACGGTATAGGGCCCCTTGCTGTCGGCGTCGAAGCCCACGACCCGGACGATGTGTTCACCCGGCTCTTCAAGGACCGTGAGGATGCGCGCGTTGCGCTCGCCGGCGCCGTCGTCGTCGGACTTCAGCTCCTCGAACGCCCCGTCGACCATACGGCCCAGCTGGAGGACGCTGTCGAAGGCCGCGGCGTTGGTCTCGATTTTCAGGCGGTCTCCGGCGGCGCCAGTGAAACTGTACTGGGCGTAGAGGCGATCTCCCTCATCCAGACGAGGGCCGCCGTCGGCGAGATCGCCGCTCGCAGGCGCGTCGATCGCCAGCGGCCTCGTTACGGGCGGGGGCGGAGGCGTATACGCGGACAGCCGCAGCGAATACGCGCCGCGCATCTCCTGGCTCAGCGCGTTGGCGCGCACGGTGTAGACGCCGTCCTCCGGCGCCGAGAAGCGCACGCGCGCGTCCCGTCCGCCGCCGCCGTCATCGTCGCTCTTGAGCTCCTCGAACTCATCGCCCACGCCCCGACCCACGCGCAAGAAAGCGTCGAAGTCGGACGAGCTCATCAGCGCCTCCAGGCCCTGATCGGCGGTCAGGCGGACGAGATGATCGTCGTACGGCGTTCCGTTCTCCGCCTTGGCGTCACGGTTCGCCAGCGTGCCGGACACGGTCTGCCCGATGGTGACGGACCTCGGTGGGTCCGCCGCTGCGACGCCTGCCCCGAGCACAGCCCACATCATCGAAGCCGCGCCCGCGGCGGCCAGCAGACGCATGGTGTTTTTCATGGCTCGACTGCCCCTCCTGATCTCGCCCCGACGCCGGGTCGGCGTTTTAGGACGGACGCGAAGGCTTTACCCTTACAACTTGGACAGGTTGAGGGCGAAATCGCGCCCGTTCGCGGTCGGGTCGCGCTTGATGCGGAGGATGCGCCGTCCTAGCTCTAGAGCTCCTGACCGGAGCGCCCCATGACTGACGCCGCAGACCTCGCCCGCATCAAGGCCCTTGTGGAGGGCCATGACGTGGTCCTGTTCATGAAGGGCGTCGCGGGACGACCGCAGTGCGGGTTCTCCTCCGTGGTGGTTCAGATCCTCGACCATCTGGGCGTGGCGTACCACGACGTGAACGTGCTGGCCGATGACGGCATCCGCCAGGGCGTGAAAGCCTACGCGGACTGGCCCACGATCCCGCAACTCTACGTCAAGGGTGAATTCGTGGGTGGCTGCGACATCGTCAAGGAAATGTTCGAGACCGGCGAACTGAAGCCCTTCCTCGCCGAGAAGGGCGTCCTGGAGGCCGCGTAGGGCCCTCACCGCGTTCCGCCGCCGGCAGGTTTATCGAAGGTTCATCGCTTGGGCGGAAATCCGCCGGCGCGGCTGACCATGCCCGGCGTGGCTCTGCCGAGGACCACGCCGATATGGCGGGCGGCGGCGATGGCGGCTTCGAGGTCGACGCCGGTGGCGAACCCCATCCGGTCGAGCATGTAGAGAACATCCTCCGTCGGCACGTTCCCCGCCGCCCCCGGCGCAAACGGGCACCCCCCGATTCCAGCGAGTGAGCCGTCGATCACCGTCACGCCGGCCTCGACCGCGGCGAGGACGTTCGCGAGGGCGGTGTTTCGCGTGTTGTGGAAATGAGCGCGCAGCTGGGCGCCCGCGGCCGCTTTCCGGGCGCGGGCGAACGCGTCGCGGACCCGGCCTGGATCGGCCACGCCGATGGTGTCGGCCAACGCCACTTCAAAGGCGCCTGCCTGCGCCGCCTGGCCCGCAAGGCGCTCCACCACCGCGGGATCTACGTCGCCTTGGAACGGACACCCGAAGGCCACGCTGATGGTGGCCGAAACCCGGATGCCTTCAGGCTGCGCGAGATCGACCACTTCCGCGAGCGTGTCCACGAGACCCTGGATGCTGGAGCCGCTGTTGCGCGCCGCGAAGGTGTCGGACGCCGCCAGCACGAAGTTGACTTCCCGCGCGCCCGCCTCGGCCGCCCGGTCGAAGCCGCGGCGGTTGAGCGCAAGCGCGATGTACGTGACGCCGTCGTCGCGCGGCAGACCAGCCATGACGGCGGCGCTGTCGGCCATCTGGGGCACCTTGGCGGGATTGACGAAGCTGGCCACCTCCATGCGCCGGATCCCGGCCGCCACGGCGTGACGGATCATCGCCAGCTTGTCGTCGGTGGACGCCACCTCCGGCTCGTTCTGCAACCCGTCGCGGGCGCTGACTTCGACGATCTCCACAGCCGGCATTGCCGCAATCTCCCTCAACACCACAGCCAGCCCTGCGACCGTCTAGGCCCTTTCATCATCGTCCACGTCGTCTGCGCCTTCCTCGGCCGGTATGGCGTAGCCGCCGGTCAGCCAGCGATGCAGGTCGACGTCGGCGCAACGGCGCGAGCAGAACGGGCGATAGGCGGCCTCCGTCGGCTTCTCGCACATAGGGCAGCGGCCGGCCGCCATCACGCCGCCTCCACGCGCCACGACGTCAGCGCCGGATCGGGACGGACGTCCCAGTGCGCGCCGATGCGCGCCGTCAGCGCCGCCCGCCATCCGATCAGGTCGCGCTGGAGCCACGAAAACACCGGCGGGCTCACCGTCAACCAGAGAAACCGGCCCCGCGCCATCCGCATCTCCCGTTCCAGGCCCCGCAGGCCCGCCAGCGCGATCGTCTCCGCCGACAGGGCCCCGTTTGCCTCGCACATCACATCCGCGAGCGGTGCGCGCAACTGGCCACGCGACATCTCCACCACGCCAAACCGGGACATGGGGGCCACGATCACGCCCCACGGATCGTCCGCCACCGCCGCCTTCAGCGCGGCCACGACGGACGCCCGGTGGCGCGCATCGCGCAAGGACACGAAGTCGACGGCCACGATCCCGCCCAGTCCTCGCACCCGAAGCTGGCGCGCCGCCTCCGCCGCAGCCTGCGTGTTGAGAGACAGGGCGAACTGCTCGGCGTCGCGGCCGCCGGGCCGCGCGCCGGCGTCCACGTCCACCGCCACGAGCGCCCGCGTGCGCTCGATGAAAAGTTGGCCGCCGCCGGGGATCGGCGCCTCGGGCGCAAGCGCCGCTTCGACGGCGGCGTCGATCGACGCGCGCGTTGCGTGATCGGCCGCAGGCGCCGGCTCGCCTTCGGCATGCTCGAGGCGGCCAACGCTGACGGCGCCATCGATCGGGCCAAGCACCTCGAGAACCGCGCTCTTGCCGTTCACGCCTTCGCGACGCACCAGCGCCCGCACGGCCTGGCCTTCCACAAGCGCGACGGGGCCAGAGGTCGTCCGCGCGCGCGCCTGCGCGTCTAGCCGCACGAAGCCCTGCGCATCGCCGAGGCCAAGATCGAGGAACGCGCCGCGCAGGCGGCGATCGATCGTGCGCACCCGCGCGGCGTAAACCTCTCCCCACAGCGCGCGGCGCCCTGCGTCGCTCCAGCGTGCGACATGCAGCATGACCGGGCGTCCATCGCGCACCATGGCGCGGCGCGTTTCTCCCACCGCGCCGTCCACCCATGTCTCAAGCGCCGTCACGGAACGCGCACGCCCGCCGCGCGCAATAAGTGCGCGGTCTCGTGCAGCGGCAACCCGACGACGGCGGCGTAGGAACCGTTCAGCGCGAGGACAAACCGCCCCGCCCGGCCCTGGATGGCGTAGCCGCCCGCCTTGCCGCGCCACTCCTCGCTGTCGATGTAGCTGTCCACATCCGCAGCGGCGAGGCGGGCGAAGCGGACGCGCGTCGAAACCACCCGCACACGGGGAATGGCGGTCCCGGTGGCTCGCACCGCCACCGCCGTCACAACCTGGTGCGCACGCCCCGACAGCAACGCGAGGCAGTGGCGGGCGTCAGCGGGAGACTGCGCCTTCGGCAGGATGCGCCGACCGCACGCCACGACCGTATCAGCGGCGAGCACTGCCGCGTCAGGCGCGGCGACGGCCTGCGCCTTCGCTACAGCGAGACGCTGCGCGAGCATCCGTGGCGTCTCCTTTTCGAGCACGCTTTCGTCCACGTCCGGCGCGACGACGGCGTCAGGCTCCACGCCGATCTGGCGCAGCAGGGCAAGCCGTCGCGGGCTGTCGCTCGCCAGCACGAGCTTCATCGGCGCGGCGCGAGCCCGAAGCGACTTGCGATCGCGCGATCGAGCGTGCGGGTGGGAAGCAGGTTCGGGAGCATCCATCCGCTCAAGGCGTTGCGCAGGATGGCGTATCGCGGCTTCGGCGCGGGTGCGCTGAGCGCATGCCAGATGAGTGCGCCGACGACCTCGGCGCGCAGCCCTGCCGCAGCCTGCTTCCCGACCTCCGCGGTGAAGACGTCCAGGACGGGCGCGTAGACCGAGTCGGCGTAGCGCGCGCGATCGAGGCTCAGACCCTTGTCCCAGATCGCGGTCTTGACGGCGCCCGGGCCAATGACGACGACATCGACGCGGAAGGGCATGAGCTCCCGGCGCAAACCCTCCGCATAGCCTTCCAGCGCGAACTTGGATGCCGCGTAGGCTGCGAGAAACGGCAAGGACCGACGCCCGGCGACGGAACTGATCATCACGATGCGTCCGGGCGGGCCGTCTCCCAGACTTTGCGTGCCTTCTGCGCCGAGGAGCGGCGCAAACGCACGCGTGACGTTGTGAACGCCGATGAGATTGACCTCCATCTGTTGACGCAGCTCCGCCGCGCTCATGTGCAGGAGCGGACCCGGCACGGCGGCGCCGGCGTTGTTGACGACGCCCGTCAGCCTGCGGCCCTTCTGCGCCGCAGCCACCGCCGTGGCCGCGGCCGCGACGCCAGCCTCATCGACGACATCGAACACGAGCGGCGTCACCTTGGCGCCGAATGCGCGCGACAGGTCGTCCGCATCGGCGCTTTTTCGCACGCTCGCGTACACGTGGGCGCCCCGCGCGACGCCCACAGCCACGGCGGCGCGGCCGATGCCCGTGTAAGCCCCTGTCACCAGAAAAGACCGTTCAATCGCCATCGGCGCCGACTCCTGGACGCCGCCCATAGCGGAGCCCGCAAGCCGCGTCGATTCTTCTCGCCTACGCGTCATCCCTGAAGGGGCCGCTCGAAGCGCTGGGCGATGCGCCGGTCAAGCGCATCGCGGACGGCGCGGTACTCTTCGATCTGTTGGGCGCGCGACCCCTGCACGATGGTGGGATCCATGGTCGGCCAGTACTCGACCTCCACCGCAATCGTCCGGGTGAACTCCAGGGCCCTGTGATGGGCCTCGGGCGTGAGCGTGACGATCATGTCGAAGCTGGCGTCGTCGAGGTCGGCGAACGTCTTTGCCCGGTGACGGCTCATGTCGACGCCCACTTCCTCCATCACCGCCGCCACGAAGGGGTCAGGCTCGACCTGCTTGCGGACGCCGCAGCTGTCCACCCAGGCCACCTTGCCGAACCGCAGCCGAAACAGCTCCGCCGCCATGGGCGACCGGATTGTGTTGAAGTTGCAGGCAAACAGCACCGCCTGCGGCAGGGAGCGCGGCGCGACCACCGGGCGTCAGCCGCGCACGTGCAGTGCACAGATGAGCGTGAACAGTCGCCGCGCGGTGTCGAAGTCGATCGTGATCTTGCCGCTGAGCCTTTCCACCAGCAGCTCGGAGCCCTCGTTGTGCAGACCGCGCCGACCCATGTCGATGGCTTCGATCTGCGCCGGCGTCGCCTGGCGGATGGCGGCGTGATAGCTGTCGCACACCAGAAAGTAGTCGCGGATCACCTTGCGGAACGGGGCCAGCGACAAGATCACGGTCCGCACCTCGGCGCCGGTTTCGGCCGTAACCGCGAAGACGAGGCGCTGGTCAATCACCGAGATCGAAAGCCTGTAGGGGCCCATGTCGGCGCCGTCGACGGTGAAGACGTTGGCCTCCAGCAGATCGAAGATGGCGACGCGCCGCTCGTGCTCGGCATCGGCATTGCCGGCGGCCAGCGACGCTTCGTCGAGGACGACGTCGATGAGCCTGTCGCGCGCGGTCATGGCGCCAGACGCAAGCGGATCGACTGGGCGTGCGCGGGAAGACCTTCGGCGTCGGCGAGGGTTGCGGCATCGGGCCCGATGGCGGCGATTCCCCCCGCGCTTGCGCCGATCAGCGTCGTCCGCTTCATGAACGTCAGCGTGGACAACCCGGAGGCGAACCGCGCCCGCCGGCCGGTGGGCAGGACGTGGTTGGGGCCGGCGATGTAATCGCCCAACGCTTCCGGCGCGAGAGCGCCGGTGAAGATCGCGCCTGCGTGGCGGATGGCGCCGGCCAGCGGCGCGGGCTCCGCGAGCGCAAGCTGAACATGCTCCGGCGCCGCCCGGTCGATCAGCGCGGCCGCGTCCATGAGGTCCTCGACGATGACAATGGCGCCGAAGGCCGCCCACGACGCCTGCGCCGATGCGCCTGCGCCTCCGGCCGCGATCTGCGCGTCCACCGCCGCCGCGACCGCGTCGGCGAAGACCGCATCCGTCGTGAACAGGACGGACTGCGCGTCCGGGTCATGCTCCGCCTGCGCCAGCAGATCCGCTGCGATCCACGCTGGATCGACGCTGGCGTCGGCGACGATGAACACCTCGGACGGCCCGGCTATGGAATCGACCCCCACATCGCCGAACACAAGTTTCTTCGCGGCGGCCACATAGGCGTTGCCGGGGCCCACCACAACGTCGCACGCGCCGATCGGCGCCGCTCCATAGGCCAGCGCGGCGATCGCCTGTGCGCCGCCGACGCGCCAGACTTCATCGACCCCCGCCACCTTCGCCGCCGCGAGGATCGCGGGGGTGGCCTCCAGCCGCCCCGGCGGCGTAGCCATCGCCAGACGCTTCACGCCCGCGACCCTGGCGGGCAACGCGTTCATCAGCACGGCGCTGGGATAGGCGGCGAGACCGCCAGGCGCGTAGAGGCCGGCGGCGTCCACGGGGGTCCACCGCCAACCGAGCGTGAGGCCCTCCGCGTCGCTGAAGGATACGTCCGCAGGGCGTTGGCGCTCATGGAACGCCACGATGCGGTCGGCCGCGCGCTCAAGGGCGCGCACGACCTCCGGGGCGCAAGCCGCCACAGCCGCGTCGATCTCTCCGGCGCTCACCTGGAGCGATTGCGCGTCGAGCGTCACACCGTCGAAGCGGGCGCCAAGTTCAATCAGCGCCGCAGCCCCCCGCGCGCGCACGTCCGCCAGGATCGGCCGCACCGCCATTTCGGCCGCATCCAGCCGCTCGCCGCGCTCGGCGATCAGCGCGTCGTAAGCGGCGGCGAAATCGGGCCCGGCGGCATGCAGGCGGCGCACCATGGCGTCAGGGTCTTTCGTGATCGGGACGATGGGGGGTGGGCCACGGGTCGCCCAGGTCCGTCAACGTGACATCGATGCACTCCACCTCGAGCGCAATCTCGCCCCCGCCGCCGAGGGTGAGGCCGATCACGCCCGCCGGGGCTTCCGGCCCCGGCGTAAACCGGACATCGAGGATCGAACCGGCGGCATCGTCGGCGCCGAGCCGCAGCTTGCGGCTGCGCACGCCCAACACCGTCTCCACGGACAGCGCTGCGCGAACCCGCTGGAAAGGCCCCTGCTTGCCCGCCGCCTCCCAGCGAAACCGGTTTACGCTCGCCACAAAGCGCCTGCCCCGCGCGTCGAAGGACAGATCGCGGACGACGAAGATGGAATCCTGGAGCGCAGCGGCGATGACGGCGAGATCGTCCGCGTCCTCCGCCCGCAGGCGCAGCGTCGACCCCATCGTTCAGCCGCCTCCCCGGACCCTGCGGACATTGGCCCCGCAGACCTGCAGCTTTTCCTCGAGGCGCTCAAACCCGCGGTCGAGGTGATAAACCCGACCGATGGTGGTCTCGCCCTCCGCCGCTAGGCCCGCGATCACGAGGCTGACCGAGGCGCGCAAATCCGTGGCCATCACCGGAGCGCCGGCCAGCTTCTCCACGCCGCGCACTACGGCCTCCTTCCCGCGCACGACGATGTCGGCGCCGAGCCGCGACAGTTCCGGCGCGTGCATGAAGCGGTTCTCGAAGATGTTCTCCCGGATGATGGACGTGCCGTCCGCCACCGTCATCAGCGCCATGAACTGCGCCTGCAGGTCAGTGGGAAAGCCGGGGAACGGCTGGGTGTCGATGTCGACGGGGGAGAAGCGCTCGGTGGCGCGGCGCACCCATACGCCCTCCGGATCGACCGCCGTCTCCACCCCGGCGGTGCGAAGCGCCTGGAGCAACGCGCCCAGGTGCTGACCGACAGCGCCTTCCAGGCGGACTTCCCCGCCGGCGGCGGCGGCGGCGATGGCGTACGTGCCGGCCTCGATGCGGTCGGCGACGACCGTGTGGCGCGCCTCTTTCAGGGAGGTCACGCCAGTGATGCGGATTTCGCTCGTTCCCGCGCCTTCTATCTTCGCGCCCATGGCGTTGAGGCATTGTGCGAGATCGGCGATTTCAGGTTCGCGCGCGCAATTGTCCAGCACGGTGTCGCCCTGGGCGAGCACCGCGGCCAGCATGGCATGTTCGGTGGCTCCCACCGAGACGAAGGGAAAGACGATGGATGCGCCCCGCAGCCCCCGCAGGGCCGCCGCTTTGACGTAGCCCGCCTCGATGACGATGTCGGCCCCCATGGCCTCGAAGGCCTTGAGGTGGAGATCCACCGGGCGGGCGCCGATCGCGCAGCCGCCCGGCAGCGACACGGTTGCGTGCCCCACCCGCGCCAGGAGCGGGCCCAGGACGTTGAAGGTCGCCCGCATCTTCCGGACGAGGTCGTACGGCGCGATCGTGGAGGCCACCTCCGCCGCGTGCAGACGAACCGTGGCGGACCCTTCGGGCCAGTCCGCCGTCACCCCCAAGCTGCGCAGAAGCGCCACCATGAAGCGGGTGTCGGCGAGGTTGGGCATACGGTCGAGCGTGAGCGGCTTGTCGCTCAGGAGGGCCGCCGCCAGCAACTTCAGGCCCGAATTCTTGGCCCCGGATATGGGGATGACGCCGCGCAGCGGAACGCCGCCGACGATGCTGATGCTGTCCATGAAAATCCTTCGCGAGGCCTCCGCGTTATGGGATGCGACCGGGACCGAAGCAAGGCGAGCCGGCTCAATCGGCCCCCGTGGGCGCGCCGGGCCCCTTCCGGCGGCGCAGGTTGGCCCGCAGGGCGGCGGCGCGTCGTTGGTCGCGGTCCTTCACAGGGGAGCCGTCACCGGGACGCGGCTTTGGGGGTGTCGGGCTATCCTCGGGATCGGTCATGACCCTGCCCCATGGCGTCCGGGAGACGGTGGGCGTGGTGCCGTTGGGGAGGATTGAACTCCCGACCTCAGCCTTACCAAGGATGCGCTCTACCACTGAGCTACAACGGCGAAGCGGCGCGTATAGCCGAGCCCACCCCCCGTGAAAAGCGCAGCGCCCCCCTTTTCACAGGCGACTTCGCCCATACGGGCCGCCCGCGCTGGCGAACCTTTCATTCGCCTCGGCGGCGCAAAGGCGCTAGGCCGGCGCGTGTGAGAAGAGGGGCGCGAGGCCCCCAGGGAGGCGACGATGAAACCGTTCGATACGCCCGCCAACACCAACCTGCCCCTTGCCGACATGCCCGCCGCAGGACTGGCCGACTGGCTGGCCTGGCCGCTGGCGACCTGGGCGGCAAGCTACACTGTCGCGGCCGAGACCCTGCGGCTGACCACCGCCATGCAGCGGGCTGCCTTGGAAGTTCTGCTCAACGCGCACGCCGCGCCCGATGTCGGGTCCCCTGCGGCGATGGCGGCGGCCGCGGAGCTGCGCGAGACGGGCGCAGCCGTTCTTGGCGCCCAGATGGAAGCGCTGGAGCGTCTTCGCGGCGCGCGCTGACGCCTAGGCCCCGAAAGCGCGGCTCGCGAACCAGTATGTTCCCAACGCCAGAAGTCCCGCCGCGGCCACGTCCGGCGCCGCGTTGAAGCGGACGCCGGCGCTGCGTTTCCATGCCCACCCCACAGCCAGCGCCGCGACGATGACAACGACCTGTGCGGCCTCAACGCCGACGTTGAAGCCCGCAAGGCCCGCCAACAATCTCGGTCGCGGCAGATCGAGATCCCCCAGCGCGCCGGCGAAACCGCACCCGTGGATCAGCCCGAACGCGGCAGCGAGGCCCGGCGCCGCCGCTGCGCCGCGCGGAAAGCCGCGGGGGTAGGCCCAGGCGAATACGGCAAGCCCCGCGAGCGAGACGGCCGCAATGGCCACGACGTTCATGATGGACAACGCGGCCATGACCAACAGGCCCGCAGCGATGGGAACCGACCATCGAGTCAGGCGCGCCGGCCCGTCGCGGGCCGCCTCCACCGCCACGAACGCCACCGTGAAACCGATCAACGCCTCCACGGTGGCGCTGTCGGGGCTCAGCACGCCGAGCGCGGCCAACGCCAGCGTCGCCGTGTGGCCGAGCGTGAAGCCCGTGGCCGCCAGCGCGACAGACCCCAGCCCGCGCGCGAGCAACGTCAGCCCCAGGATGAAAGCCAGATGATCCAGACCACCCCACACGTGGACCGCGCCCACCGGCACGTAGCGGATGAATGTCTCCCATGCGCCCGCCGCTGGACCCTGCGCCTTCAAGTCGAGCGCGGCGGAACGGCGCGTGTCCGTCAGGACGGCTTCCGATCCCGCGCCGTCGGGGGCCGTGACGCTGGCGAAATGCAGGTGCGTGGCCGCAACATCGAGAAACAGCGTGCTCCCGATCGTCACCTGCTGGGCCGCGCCGTTGTCGGGACACTCAAAGCGCAGCCGCACCGCGATCCGGCCCGCGGAGGCGGGCGCCGGCGCCGGCGCGCCAATGCGCCGGCAATCGCCGCCGTCCGTCGAGAACGAAAAAGCCGTGGCGGCGTGACGTTCAAACGTCTCCTGCAGCGAGGTGTCGACGCCCAGCGCATAGAGCCGGGTGACGTCCACGGCATCCGCTTCCACCCGGCCTGACACCGCCCCGGCGTCGACGCGCCAATGGGACATGGATTGGGACCGGGTGTGGGCGTGCGCCGCTCCGGTCCACGCCGCGAAGGCGACGAACCCGGCGAGGAGGAGTCGGATCATGCCGCCCGAGAAATCCGCGCGCGCTTCTTGAGGCGCTCGATGTAGGCGCGCACCGCCGCCTCGTCCGCGCGGCGATCCCACTCCGCACGAACAGCGTCCGCCACGTCCTCATAGCGCGTCGCCGCCGCCGGCATGACGGCCTCGATGCGCATGAGCCGCGCGCCATCGGGGCCATCCCTGCGCACAACTTCCCCCGCACGGGCGCGCGAAACGACGGCCGCCAGTTCGCCGCCCAGATACGTCCGCAACTCGCCTGGTCCCAGCGGCGTCGCAGGCAGGCTCAGAGCCTCGGGATCGCCCGCGACGGCGCCGCCGCGCCGCAACGCGGCCTCGGCCGCCGCCACACGATCGGCGAAATCCGCGTCGCGACGGATATAGACCATGCGGGCGCGAACCCGCGCTGCGGGCGCGAACATGGCCGCATTATCCGCGTAGAAGGCCCGTAGCGTCCGCTCATCGGGCGCGTCGTCGGAACGCTCAGCCACCGCCAGTTGCAGCACCGACTGCACGATCGCCTTTCGGGCCGCGAGATCGGTTTCGGCGAGCCCGAGAGCGACACCGCGCTGCACGAGCAGCTCCTCTTCGATGAGGCGCTCCAGCGCAGCCTTCTCATCAGACGGGGTCACCGCATTGCGCTTGTCGTTCGCCAGCGCCGTGACCGCGCGCGCGGCCGCCTCGCGCGGGATCGGGCGCCCGTCGACGACGGCTGCAGCGCCCAGTCCCAGCGCATCCATCCGCGGTGCGCCGATGGCCCCGATCGCAGCGGCGCCCAATCCCGCAATGCCAGCGACGAGAAACAGGATGTCCCGTCCCGACGTCATCGGCGCGCCGTCACGTAGATGGGCGATGACCAGGCGCGCTCCTCCACGTTGGCGACGCAGTTTTCGCTGCGCGGCGTGCGGTGGTCGCCCCAGCACGGATTGACTCCTGTGACCTTTCCCTCAGCGTCCCGCGTGGGACGAAGGTTGGCGCCGTTGATCCGCGGGGTCGGCTCCTGGATGGCGCGGGCATAGTAGACCGCGTCCCGGCGTCCGCGCGGAAAATCCCCATCCGTGAACTCGGCCACGCAACCTGCCCCGGTGTCCTTGCAAGGCAGCGTTTTCCAGACGTCTTCGATCAGCGTCTCCACCGGCTCGTCCGGCCGGATCTGCGGACGGATGCGCACGATCTCGATGCGCGTGATCTTGTGGCGCGCGTCGCCCGGATTGTAGCACTCGCCCGCGCACAGGTTTTCCAGCCGGGCGGCCGGCAGCCCCTGGGCGGTGAACGCCGGACAGCCGGGCTTCTGGATGAAGTCGCCCACCGCACGCACGCGAAACCGGGGCGCAGACGACATCGCCACCTCCGCGCCCATGGGCGCGCTCTTGACGCCCCGCCCATCGGGCGCATTGAGCAGATCGAACCAGAGCAACAGCCGCGGTCCGCTCGTGGCGTAGACCTCCCGTCGCTCCAGCGCAGCGAAGATCTCTTCCCGCGAACGGCCAGCGGAATGCACCGCCGCCAACGCACCGGTGGTGAAGAAGCTCGCCTGCCGCTCAGCCTCGGTGAGCTGGAAACCACTCATCTCCAGCAATTGCTCGCGCGTCACGCCCGTGGGCGTCGCCGAGGGCGGTTCGGGTGGTCCCGCAATCCGCGTCGCCCACTCATCGTCCACCGCTCCGGAGGATTCCGTATGGCGCGGGCGATCCACCGGCTTGTAGCCCGTGCCTGGACGGGCGCGGTGATTGTCGGACGAGCCCAGGAAGCCCCAGCGGAAGCCGCGTGGGTTGGCGGGATCGTCGAAGTTGCGGATGGCGAGGCCGTACTGCACAGACGTGCGCGGCCGGTGGTGAAACGCGGGAACGAAGCAGTCGCGGCACTGGCCGCTGTCGAGCCAGTCCTCCACCGTCTCGCCGCTCACGAGGAGGTGATAGGCGACGCCGAGGTTGGCGGCGCGGGTGCGGGTGTCGACGGCCGCGCTCTCGCACGCATCGGCCGATCCGTTCGCCGCCAGACACCGCGTCCGGATGATTTCGCCCGCGCGCCAGCAAGCGGGTTCGTACTCGGCCGTGGCCGCGGGGCACGTCGCGGTGAGGCCGTCGGCGCTCACCACGTCGCGCCAGGCACGGAATTCTTCGGAATTGCCGTGTCCCGACATGACCTCGATCAGCGTCTGCCGTTCCGGGCGCATGTCCGCCTCAAGCTGCTTGTCGAAGGTGGTGCCGGGCGGGGTGTAGAAGCCCCAGCTCGTTCCATGCGGGATGAGGAGATAACGGAGGTTCTGTTCCTCCAGCTTGCGCACAAGATCCCCGGGCGTGGCGGCGGCCTCGAAGCAGTCCGCCGGCAGCGCGTCGGAGGAGATATCTGGATCGCAGTCCGGCACGGCGCGGATCTCTTGCGTCATGCGTTGGAAATCGAAGTAGGTCTGGCGGTTCTTCCAGTCGAGGAAGGGAATCCAGCGGTTGAGCCCCACGGGGCTTCCGCGCAGGGTTGACGAGGCGACGCCCGCAGCCGCGATCGCACGTGCGGCCAGCGCCTCATCCTCAAGTCCGGGAAAGATCACGTTCTTGTGGCCGTAATGGTCGAGCGGGGTGCGCCCGACCTGCGTCCACTCGAAACCGACGAAGGAGACCATGTCGGGGGATGCGGTGGCGCCGGACCGGGCATTGCAGGCGCGCACGGATTTCTTCGTTTCCTGCCAGCGCACCGGCGTGATCGCCTCAGCGTGGTCGGTCGCTGACCAGAAATCGAGTTGGGCGCAGTAACGGGCGAAATCGCACGCGTCCGCGAGCGGATGGACGCCTTCGCCGCCGAAAATCGGCAGCGACCACAGGAACGCGTCCGTGGAATATGTGGTGTGGACGTGCAGATCGCCGAACAGGATGCGCTTGTCTTCGCCACCGGCCGCCGCGACCATCGCGTCCCGGGCGGCCACCACCGCGCCAGGCAGCGCCTCGCCCTCGATCGTACCCGTCCCGCGCGCCTTGCCGAACCAGTTGAAGTACGCCGCGCCCGCGACGTAAAGCGCCGCAAGACCGACCAGCGCGGTGATGACGATCGCCAGCAAACGTCCCATGGGGCCCTCCCGACCGGCTCTTGACGGCCGACGTGGCACGGTACCGGGACCACGGGCGCCCCGGCAAGCGGTCCGCCCTCACAGCGGCTCCGGATACGGCGGGGCAAAGGGCTCGGGCGCAAGGCGCAGGGCTGTGACGAGCGTGGACGTCGTCCTGTAGAAGCCGGCGAGCATGATCAATTCGAGCACGGCCTCTTCGCTGAAATGAGTCCGCAGCGCCGACCAAAGGCCATCGTCGACATCGCACGTGGCGTGCAATGAATCGCAAAGGGCGAGCAGCGTCCTTTCCTCAGCGGGCCAGCGCGGATCGTCGGAGGGGCCGTACGCGAGGGCGCGCACATCCGCATCGTCGAGGCCCACCCGCCCCGCAAAGAAAGCGACATGGACGCAGAACTCGTAGCGCCCGCCGCTCTGCGCCGTCACCCTGTGGATGACGATCTCGCGCTGGCGCATCGACAGGTTTCCCTTGTCCAACAGCCCGCCCCCGAAGAACTTCTTGAAGAGCCGCGGATCGCGCGCCAGCGTCGTGAATAGCGTCAGCGGCGCCACGCCTGGCGGCATCGTCCTGTCCAGGGCCGCCTGCACCTCAGATGGAAACGGGGCGGCGGCGGGGGACATGCGGGGAGCGTTCGACACGGGAGGCCTCCTTTGCTATAATTATTATAGCGCTCACCCGTCATACGCTATGAAAATCTTAGCATGCCGCAGAAATCACCGCTTCCCGGTCACGGCCCGGTCCGAGGCTCCCGCACGGGGCGCCCGATCATGGCGCTTCTGGACCTCCTGGGCCGGCGCATGACACTTCGCATCCTGTGGGAGTTGCGCGCAGGTCGCCTGACGTTCCGGGCGCTTCAGGATGCTGCAGGCACCAACCCGAGCGTGCTCAACACGCGACTCGCTGAGTTGCGCGCAGCGCACCTGGTCGATCACGACGGGGACGGGTACGGCCTCACGGCGCACGGCGACGATCTCATGCACCGGCTGGCGCACTTGAACGCGTGGGCCCAGGCATGGGCGAAACGAACGGACTAGGCCACGCCGGGCCGGCTGTTGATGGGCCACAGCGCCTCCAGGTTGGCGCGCGAAGGCGCGCGGGCGTCAGGCTCGCCGATGCGGTGCAGGTAGAGATGGCGCGCGATCTCGGCCTGCTGTTCGATGTTGTAGTACGCGAAGGGCTTGCCGGGTTCGAAACGGTAGGCGTAGGCGTCGCGGCCCAGCGCCTTGAGCTTTGCCGCTGCCAGGACCACGCCGCGGCGCGCTTGCCAGACATGCGCCAGTTCGTGAACGAACCAGCCCCGCTCACCCGGCGCGGCGGTGGTGAAATCCCGGGCGGCGCGCCACATGGAGAACAGGATGGTGCGCCGATGGGGCACCATGGCGGCGAACGGAGCAGGCGGAATTTGCTGGATGCGGACGGCGTCGACGTCGATCTCGCGCCCGAACATGCCCCGCGCGATGGCCCGCTCGCCCGCCGTCAGCGACCGCCGCGCAAACGTGTCCATCCTCGGCCCGTCTGTCGTCATACAACCGCCTCGATCAACCCAGGCCCCTTGTCGGTCACCATCCTAGCAAACAGTGCATCGAAATGCTCGGCCGTCTCGCAGCGCGCCGCGGGGACGCCCTGCGCTTCGGCGAGCCTGACCCAGTCGATGGGCGGGTTGTCGAGCGACAGCATGGCTGATGCGGTCGGTCCCGGATTGCCGGCGCCAGTCCGCGCCATCTCGATGTTGAGGATCCGATAGCTCCGGTTGGCGAACACGATGGTGAGGACGTCGAGCCGCTCGCGCGCCATCGTCCAGAGGGCCTGGTTCGTGTACATGCCCGCCCCGTCCCCGGAGAGGCAGACAACCTTGCGCGACGGCGCCGCCACCGCCGCGCCCACGGCGAGCGGCATGCCGATCCCAATGGCGCCGCCGGTGAGGAAAAGCCAGTCGTGCGGCGCGGCCCCTGTCGTCAGCGAGAAGATCGGCAGTCCCGCCGTTACGCCGTCGTCGGCGACGATCGCCGCCTCCGGCAGATGGCGCGTGAGGGACACCCCCACATCCGTGGCCGACAGTGGCCCCGCCGGGGCGGGCGGCGTCACGCGGTCCGCGACGCGCCCCTTGGCCGGCGCCCCCAGCGCGTCCGCGAGAGCGTCGAGCGCCGCGCCGGCGTCCTCTCCCGGCATGCAGAGCGTGAGCGTCGCGCACCCTTCCGGCACCAACAGGCTCGGTTTGCCCGGATAGGCGAAGAAGGCCGCCGGCGGCTGTGTGCCGGCAAGGACGAGAAGATCGACGCCGTCGAGGTCCGCGAGGGCCATTTCCGCGAAGTAGGCCAGCCGCCGCGGCGCGAACCGCCCGGCGCCCCGCGCTTGGCGCCACAGGAATGTATCCGTGACAACTCCTATGCCGGCGGCGTCGAGGCGCGCGGCGCTGGACAGGCCCGGCTCTACAGTCGCTGTTCCGTTGATCAGGACCATGGGTTTGCGCGCCGCCTTCACGGCCACCGCCGCCTGGGCGACATCGATGGCCGGCGCCGGCGCCCCGGCCACCGTCGCGGCGGTGGCAGCCTCGCTATCCGTCCACGCACTGTCGGCGGGAAGGATGACCGCCACCGGCCCTTGCAGGGTGCGCGCTGCGGCGGCGGCGGCAGCCCCCGCGCCACCCGCCTCCGCAGCGGAGCCGACGGTTGTGGTCCAGACCACGTTGGGGCGCGCCAGGGCGGCGATGTCGGACGTCAGCGGCGCGTCATACTGCAGGTGATACGTGGCGTGGTCGCCGATGACGTTCACCATGGGCGAGCGCGCGCGACGGGCGTTGTGGAGGTTGGCGCCCGCGTTGGTGAGGCCCGACCCCAGATGCAACAACGTCATGGCGGGCTTCCCGGCGATCCGGGCGTACCCGTCGGCGGCGCCGGTGGCCACGCCCTCGAACAGGCAAAGCACCGACCGGATCCGCGGTTCCCGGTCGAGCGCCGTCACAAGGTGCATCTCGCTGGTGCCGGGGTTGGCGAAACAGGCTGCGACGCCGGCGTCGGCCAGCGCGGTCACAAGGCGTTCGGCGCCAGTGGTCATGGGATGCCCTCCAGATCGGGCGGACTATGGCGTGCGCATCCTGCCCGGCGCCACCCCTGACGCCGCGCAAAAAAAACTGACCCCGCAGCGTGCGGGGCCAGGGGTGAGGAGACGTCGGCGCGTGTTCCGGGTGACGTTAGTCCTCGATAGGGCGATCAACGGATACCGTAGCGCTTTGGCTGCGCGTCTCCCCGTTCCGTCCGGTGACCGTCCGCTCGATCGTGGCGACGCCATCACCGGTGTTGGTGCGGGTGCGATCCACGGCGCGTGTCGAGCCGTCGGCGAACGTTGCGTCGCGCGCTACGACGACGCCGTTGTCCGTGGGCGTGCGGATGCTGACGACGCTCGTCTCACCGCCGCGGCGGTTGACGTACGAGGCGTCGTTGGTCACGGCGCCCGTCACCGGGTCCCTCACCGTGGTCACGGCGCGTGTGCGGGACGTCCCGTCCTCAAAGGTCGCTGCGGCGTTTACAGACCGGCTGTTCCCGTCGATCGCGACCTCGCGATTGTAGTCCACTGCGCCGCGGTTCTGGGTTTCGATCCGGCCTGACACGGTGCGACCGTCGTCGGTCGCCGTTCGGGTGAAGTCGCCGGTCTGCGTCCGGGTTTCACCGCCGCGGCCGGTGACGGTCCGCGACGCGCTGAAGGCGCCTTCCCCCGTCTTTTGCGCGTCCACTGTGACGGCGCGGGTTGAGCCGTCGTCGAAGGTGCGCGTGCGGTCGCGGCTGTAAGCGCTGGCTTCGCGATCACGCCTGCGCGTATCCGTGACAGCGCTCGTGCGCCCATTCGGGCCGGTGACCGTTGCGGCCCGCGTGCGTTCGCCGCGCGTGCGGGAGACGGCCCCATTGACGGTCGCCGTCCCGCGCTGGGTCTGGATCTGGGCCGAGCCGTTGCGCGTGCGCGCCTCGGCGTCCGGCGCGGCCAGCGGCGGGCCGGCGAGAAGCGCGACGGCGGCGAGCGTCAGGACGTGATGGTGATTGTGCATGGTGGTTTTCCCTCCGGTGCGTCGATGTCCTCGCCCCCCTTCAACGCCGGCGGCGGCGAGACCCGTCGCGACACCGCGCGGAAATCCCCCTACAACCGCGCCCATGCCCGCTCTGCTGGACGTCGTCGTCGCCCCGATCGAAACGCTCGCGCTGGACGCCATCGTTAATCCCGCCAACAGCGCCCTCGTGGCCGGCGGCGGGGCCGACGGCGCCATTCGGCGCGCCGCCGGTCCGGAGCTGGACAACCTCCTGGCGCAGGCGGGCGGGTTGGCGGAGGGCGCAGCCCTCATCACGCCGGGCTTCCGCCTGCCTGCCCGCTGGGTCGTCCACACCGTGGCGCCGATCTGGGGCGGCGGTCGCGGGGACCGCGAGCGCGCAGCCCTGCTTGCGCAGTGCTACCGCTCCTGCATCGAGATGGCCGCCGAACTCAACCTGCGGTCGATCGGTTTTCCGGCCATCGGCGCGGGCGCCTACGGTTGGCCCATCCGGGAAGCCGCCGACATCGCAGTGACGGCCACGCGGGACGCGACAGCCCGATTTGGAGCGGTCGAAGAGGTGGTCTTCTGCTGCTTTTCCGAGGCCGACGCGAGCGTCTATCGCGCGCGCCTCACGCGCTGAGCGTCTCAAGGAAGCGGATCGGGACGCCAACGCCGACGCTCACCAGCTCGCCGTCCCGCATCACCATCCGCCCCCGAACGATCGTCGCCACGGGCCAGCCCTTGGCGATCATCCCGGCGAATGGCGTCCAGCCGACCCGCGAGGCCTGCTGCGCATCGGTGATCTCCCGGCGCGCCGCAAGGTCCACCAGTGTCAGGTCGGCGTCGTAGCCGAGCGACAGTCTGCCCTTGCCCGCGAGTTGGAACACACGCTGCGGCGAAGTGCTGGTGAGATCGACGAACCGCTCCAGCGTCAGGCGGCCCTCCGCCACATGCGTGAGCATCACGGGGACAAGCGTTTGCACGCCAGGCGTGCCTGAGGGGGATTGCGGATACGGCTTCGCCTTTTCATCGGCGGTATGGGGCGCGTGATCGGAACCCACGACGTCCACGAGGCCGCTGCGCAGCGCTTCCCAGAGCGCCGCCCTGTGTCGCGCCTCCCGGATCGGGGGATTTTGCTGCGCCCGGCCTTTCAGCCGCCCATAGGCCTCCGGCGCGGCCAGGGTCAGATGATTGGGCAGAACCTCCACCGTGGCGATGTCACGGGCGGCGGCGAGGAGCGGCAGCTCCTCGGCCGTCGACACGTGCAGGACGTGGATGCGGCGGCGCAAACGCTGGGCGATGGCGAGAAGGCGCGTGGTGCTCCGCACCGCGCTTTCCACGTCGCGCACTTCGTGATGACTCGTCCAGTCGCCGTCGCGCGCGAGGCCCCGTCGCTCGCTCATGCGGAACTCATCTTCCGAATGCACGGCCACGCGCCGCCGGGCGGCGGAGAGCACCCGCGTCACATCCTCGTCCCGCTGCACCAGCAGCGACCCGGTGGACGCGCCCATGAAGATCTTGATGCCGCAGCACCCCGGCGCGCGCTCCATCTCCACAAGGTCGTCGACATTGTCCGCAGCGGCCCCCGCGTAGAACGCATGGTCCACGTGCATCCGCCCCCGCGCCCGGGCGAGCTTGTCGTTGAGGGCAGCCAGCGTTGTTGTGGACGGATCGGTGTTCGGCATTTCGAACACGCCCACGACCCCACCCAGCGCCGCTGCGCGCGATCCAGTTTCCAGATCTTCCTTGTACTCCTTGCCCGGCTCGCGAAAGTGCACCTGCGTGTCGATGACGCCGGGCAGCACATGCAGCCCCGTGGCGTCGATCACCTCGCCCGCCGAGGCCGTTCCCAGGTCGCCGATGGCGGCGATCTTGCCGTCCCGCACGCCGACGTCGCCTACGCCCCGTCCGGCGTGATTGACGATGACGCCGCCGCGGACGACGAGATCGAAGCTGGTCATGGCGCAGTTCCTTTTCCAATCAGGCGCAGCGCCGCCTCGACGACGGTGTCCACCGGCAGATCGTCCATCAGGGTGAACTCGATCAGGGGCATGTACCCGACGGCCTGAATGTCCTCGAAAGACCGGTGGCTCCGCAAGGACATCGTGCGCGCCCCCCAGGGGCCGTACACCCGCTCGTCCGAGGGGCCGAACAGACCCAGCGTCGGCGCCCCCACGGCGGCGGCGACGTGCATCAGCCCCGAGTCGTTGCCGACGAACAGCGCCGCCCGGCTGAGCGCCGCAGCGGCGGCGAGGAGGTCGAGCCGGCCAGCCGCGTCGATGGTCGCCACGCCCGCACTGGCCAGGTCGGCGGCGATTTCCCCGCAGATGGGCGCATCCTCCGGAGCGCCGAGCAGCAGGACGGTGGCCCCGGCGAGCGGTCCGCCCACCAGGGCGCGCGCGAGCGCCGCAAAGCGGTCGGGCGGCCAGCGCTTGCCGATGAAGTTGGCCCCGGCGCCGAGCGCCAGCACCGGCCCGTCGGGCCCGACGACGGCCCGGGCCTCAGCCAGCGCGCGCGCGTCCAGATGAAGTCGCGGCGGCGGCGGAGCGGGCAGGTCCAGCAGTGCGGCGAGTTCCTCGAGCTTGTGGCGCACCGTACGGCTTTTGCGATGGATGATCCGTCGCTTGGCCCTGACCCCCAGCGTGATCAGCGAACCGCGCAGGTCGATGGCGAGATCGAACCGTTCGCGGCGCACCGCCTCCCACAGCGTCCGCCACCGCCCCGCCTGCTTGCGGATGATCAGAGTGCGCTCCAGGCCCGGCGTGGCGCGGAACAGGGGCGCCGGCAGCGGCCCGCACGCCAGCACCACCGCAGCCCCAGGATGGCGCGCCATCGCGTGCTCCAGCACGCCGGTGGACAGGACCGCGTCGCCGATCCGGTTGGAGGTGATGAAAAGTATGCGCGCCATGGCGGGCTTTAGAGAGTGCGCCGGACGCCTTGCCAAGGCCGGCCTGCACGCCCCATGTCCGCGGCATGCCCATCGCCCGCCTGCCCCGCAGCATCCTCCGCGTCGCCGGAGAGGACGCCGGCGCCTTCCTCGACGCCCTGCTGACGAACGACGTCTCGGCGGCCACGGCGGATCGGGCAGTCTACGCTGCTCTGCTCACGCCCCAGGGCAAGCTCATCGCCGACATCGTCGCCCACCGCGCCGACGACGGGGCCCTCCTTCTGGATGTGGCGGCGGAGCGGGGCGCAGACCTTCTCGGTCGCCTCAAACTCTATCGGCTGCGCCGCCGGATCGACCTGGACGACGCCTCCGACGCATTCGCTGTCGTGCTGCGGTACGGAGCCGACGCGACGGGACCGCCCGATCCTCGTCGCCCCGACGGCGTGCTAGGGGCCCGCGTGCTGTCGACGCCCGATCCGCCGCCGCTCGATCCGTTCCCCGACTTTGAGGCCCACCGCATCCGGCTGGGCGTGCCCGACCCCGCCGTCGACGCCGGCCCGGAGGAGGTGTTCGCGCTGGAGGCGCTGCTGGAGGAATTCCACGGCGTGGATTTCCAGAAGGGCTGTTTCATCGGTCAGGAGAATGTCTCGCGCATGAAGCGGCGCGCCACCACCCGACGGAAATTCTGTCGCCTCGCCTTTGACGGCGCGCCGCCGCCCTTCGGCGCGCCGATCACGGCGGGACAGGCGGCGATCGGTGAGGTCCGGAGCGGCGTCGCCGGTTGCGCGATCGCCCTCGTGCGGCTTGATCGCGCCCTTGAAGCGCAGGCGCAAGGCATCCCGCTCATGGCTGGCGACATGACGGTGCGTCTCGATCCGCCCGCGTGGCTGGTCATGCCGGAGAAGACGACGTCCAAAGGAGATGCGTGATGTTCGGGCAGAGCTGGTCCATGCCGGTAGGGCTGGGATTTCTGGTGGCGCTCGTGCTTGGCCTGTGGGCGGTGTTCCACATCGCCCAGAGTGAACGCACGCCGCTTTGTAAAGCCGTCTGGTGCGTGCTGGTGCTGTTCGTGCCGTACCTTGGCTTCATCCTGTGGTTGTTGTTCGGCCCGCGGGCGGCGAAGCGCTGATGGACGGGCGTTGCGGCTGGGTCACTGCGACCGATCCCCTCTATGTCGCCTACCACGACACGGAATGGGGCGTGCCGGAGCGCGATCCGCGCGCGCTCTGGGAGAAGCTCACCCTTGACGGGTTCCAGGCGGGGCTCGCCTGGATCACCATCCTGCGAAAGCGGGCGACCCTGCGCGCGGCCTTCGACAATTTCGATCCCGAGCGGGTGGCGCGGTTCGACGAAACCCGCGTCCAGGCGCTGTTGGCTGATCCCGGGGTGATCCGGTCCCGGGCCAAGATCGAGGCGGCGATCGGCGGGGCGCGCCTCTGGCTCGCCATGCTGGACCGGGGCGAGGACTTCTCCAGCTACATCTGGCGCTTCGTCGAAGGCGCCCCGGTCCAGAACCACTGGCGGTCCTTCCGCGACGCGCCGACCGCGACCCCGGCCTCCTTGGCCCTGTCCAACGACCTCAAGCGGCGGGGGTTCAAGTTCTGCGGCCCCGTCATCGTCTATGCGTTCATGCAGGCTGTGGGTTGCGTCAACGACCATGAGACGGGCTGCCCCCGTCACGCCGCGTGCCGGGCGCTGGCCTGAGGCGCGGTGCGGCTGCCCCGACGTCTTGACGGCGGCGGCGCGGCGTCGAAGGTTGCAGCCCGTTCATTTCGGAGCCTTTTCATGCACCGCCTTCTGCCCCTGGCCGCTCTCCTGGCGCTGGCCGCCTGCGTCGCCCCCGGCCGGGGCGACAGCCTCGGGGGACGCTACGTCGATCCCTACACATGCGAGATCAAGAACAAGCGCGCCGAAGACCCGCCCTATGACCCCGGCTGCATCCAGGCGGCCCAGAAGAGCGCGATCAACGCCGCCAAGAACGCCCAGAAGGGCCAGGCCAAGAAGTAGGGCCGCCGCCGGGAGGCCACCGGGACGCGCAGGCCGACGATGACGTGGGCCCGGCGCAAGCCTATGGTCGCGCCATCAAGATATCGCGTGAGGAACGCCCGTGACCGCCGTCGCCATTTCCGCCACCGGGCTTTTCACGCCCGCGCAGTCCATCACCAACGAAGAGCTGGTGGCCGCATACAACCAGTACGTCGAGCGCCACAATGGCGAGAACCCCGACGCCGCGTTGCAGCCGTCCAGCGTGGAGTTCATCGAGAAGGCCTCCGGCATCAAGGCCCGTTACGTCATCGACAAGACCGGCGTGCTGGACCCGACGATCATGGCGCCGCGCATCGCCGAACGCCCGAACGAACAGCTCTCCGTCATGGCCGAGATCGGCGTGGCGGCGGCCCGTGACGCGTTGGAGCGCGCGGGCCGGTCGCCGCAGGACCTCGATGCGGTGCTGTGTGCGGCGTCCAATATGCAGCGCGCCTATCCGGCGATGGCGGTGGAGATCCAGGACGCCCTTGGCGTGGAGGGCTTCGCTTTCGACATGAACGTGGCCTGCTCGTCCGCCACGTTCGGCATCCAGACGGCGGCTGACTTCGTCCGCGCGGGCCACGCCCGCAGCGTGCTGGTGGTGAACCCGGAGATCTGCTCCGGCCACCTCAACTTCCGCGACCGCGACAGCCATTTCATTTTCGGCGACGTGGCCACGGCGATCCTCGTGGAGCGGGCCGACATCGCGCCGCCGGGGTCGTGGGCGATCCTGGGCACCAAGCTGAAAACCAGGTTCTCCAACAACATCCGCAACAACTTCGGGTTCCTGAACCGCGCGGCGCCGGAGGGCGTGGGCGCGCCGGACAAGCTCTTCGTTCAGGAGGGCCGCAAGGTGTTCAAGGAAGTTGTGCCGATGGTCTCCGACATGATCCTGGAGCACATGCTTGAGCTTGGCCTCGAGGCGCGCCACCTGCGACGCATGTGGCTGCACCAGGCCAACGCGAACATGAACCGGCTCATCTCAGGCCGCGTTCTCGGCCGCGAGGCGACGCCCGACGAAAGCCCCACAGTGCTGGACGAATACGCCAACACCTCGAGCGCCGGCTCCATCATCGCATTTCACAAGCACTCAGACGATCTCCAGACCGGGGATCGCGGGCTCATCTGCTCCTTCGGCGCGGGCTATTCGGCGGGCACGGTGTTCGTGGCGAAGGCGGCGTGAACCGGCGCCGTCGATTGCGCCCTAGCCGCGGCGGGCTTTCGTGCGGAATTCCATAATCGTGCCCGTGGCGCTGTTCATCACAAGCGAGTGGGTGCGGACGAAGTCCTTGCCGCCCTTTACGCCGCTCAACAGCGTGCCGTTGGTGACGCCGGTGGCGGCGAAAATGGCGTGGCTGGAGGCCAGATCGTTCAGCCCGTAGCGACGCTTGAAATCGGTCACGCCGATGCGCTCCGCGCGCGCCTTTTCCTCATCGTTGCGGAACACCAGACGTCCCTGGAATTGCCCGCCGACGCACTTCAACGCCGCTGCGGCCAGCACACCCTCAGGGGCGCCGCCGGAACCGACGTACATGTCGATCCCCGTCTCGGGATCGGTGGTGTAGATCACGCCCGCCACATCGCCGTCCGAAATGAGAACGACGCGGCAGCCGACGCTGCGCAGGCTTTCGATGATCGCGGCGTGGCGCGGCCGGTCGAGCACGCAAACGCCGATCTCATCCGGCTTCACGCCGCGCGCCTTGGCGAGCTTCAGGACGTTGTCGCCGGCGGGCGCGTCCAGATCCACGATCCCTTCCTCGTAGCCCGGGCCCACGGCGAGCTTGTCCATGTAGGTGTCGGGCGCATGCAGGAGGCCGCCCCGCGGCGCAAGAGCGAGCACTGCCAGCGCATTCGACATTGCCTTGGCGGTGAGTGTGGTGCCTTCGAGCGGATCGAGCGCGATGTCGATGGCGGGACCGGAGCCGAGGCCCACTTCCTCGCCGATGTACAGCATGGGCGCCTCATCCCGCTCGCCCTCGCCGATCACGATGCGGCCCTTCATGGGCAGGGCGTTGAGCGCTGAGCGCATGGCGTCCACGGCGGCCTGGTCGGCGGCCTTTTCGTCGCCCCGCCCCACGAGCCGCGCAGCGGCGATGGCGGCGGCTTCGGTGACCCGGGCGGCGGAGAACGCGAGATCGTCGGTCATGATCGGGGCGGACATGGGCTCTAGCTCCAGGCGCGCAGGCCGCTGCGCGTTTCTTCGATGGGCATCATGCGCGGCGGCGCAGCGACGACGTCGAGCGCGGCGATGTGGCGAACGGCGGCATCGACTGCGCCCCGGGGGCAACGCTGCGTGGTTAGCACGATCGGAACATCCGCACCGCCCCCCGCGGGATCCTGGAGGAAACTCTCGATCGAAACGCCGGCCCGCGCCAGCTGATCGGCGACGGCGGCGATGACGCCCGGCTTGTCGTGCACCAGGATGCGGAGGAAGAACCGGCCCTCCTCGGCGCGCGCCGCCGGCGGCTGGCTGACGAGGCGCCCGACGGGACGACCGAACGGTGGCCGGGCGTCGCCGGCGAGCAGGTCGAGGAGGTCGGCCGCCACGGCGGAGGCTGTGGGTCCGGCGCCGGCCCCGCCCCCAACGAACGACAGCCGGCCCACCGGGTCGCCATCGATCACCACGGCGTTGAGCGAGCCGCCGACCGCGGCCAGCGGGTGATCGAAAGCCACGAGCGCCGGCCCGACGTGCGCCCGCACCGAGCCGTCCACCCGCTCTGCCTTGGCGATCAGCTTGATCCTGTAGCCGAGCTTGCCGGCCAGTCGAATGTCGAGCAGCGTGACGTTCTCGACGCCCTCGATCTCCACCGCCGCGTAGGCCGGGGGCGCGCCGAACGCCACCGCGGCCAGTAGCGCGATCTTGTGCCCCGCGTCAAAGCCGCCGACGTCGGTGGTCGGATCGGCCTCCGCGTACCCAAGGCGCTGCGCGTCGGCCAGCACGTCCTCGAAGGCGCGGCCTGAGGATTCCATTTCCGTCAGCAGGTAGTTGCAGGTGCCGTTCAGGATGCCGGCCACGGTGTCGATGCGATTGCCGCCGGCGAGGCCGTCCCGCAGCGCCTTGATCACCGGAATGCCACCGGCCACCGCCGCTTCGTAGAGGATGTGGGCCCCGGTGGCCTCGGCAAGCGTAGCGAGCGCCAGCCCATGCTCCGCCAGCAGCGCCTTGTTGGCGGTGACGACGGGAAGTCCGCGCTTGAGCGCCGCCTCCACCGCCGCCTTCGCCGGTCCGTCCGAGCCGCCCATGAGCTCGACGAACACGTCGACCTCCGCCTCGCGGGCCATGGCCACGGCGTCGTCGAACCAGTTCAGGGCCGAGATGTCGGACTCCCGCCGACGGTGGCGGTCGCGCGCCGACACCGCGACAATCCGGAGCCGTCCCCCGCCCACGGGATCGGGACCGTCGAGCAACTTCAGGAGGCCGCCGCCCACCGTTCCCAGCCCGGCGACGGCGATGCGAAGCGTTCGGGCGTCCCCCATCGGGCCCTACTCCGCCGCCGCCGCCACGGGGCCGCTGTTGGACCCGAGGAATTTCTTTAGATTGCGCGCGGCCTGACGAATGCGCTGTTCGTTTTCCACCAGTCCGATGCGGATGAAGCCGTCGCCGTATTCGCCGAAGCCCAGGCCCGGCGCGACCGCGATCTCCGCTTCCTCCATCAGCCGCTTGGAAAACTCCACCGATCCGAGGTGGGCGAACTTCTCCGGCAGCGGCGCCCAGGCGAACATGGAGGCGGACGGATTGGGAATCACCCAGCCCGCCTTGCCGAAACTCTCCACCAGCACGTCGCGGCGCGCCTTGTAGGTCTGGCGCATCTCCTCCACGCAGTCCTGCGGCCCGTTGAGCGCCGCGGCGGCCGCCACCTGGATCGGCGTGTAGGCGCCATAGTCGAGATAGCTTTTCACCCGGCCGAGCGCCGCGATGAGCCGTTCGTTGCCGAGCGCGAACCCGACGCGAAACCCGGCCATCGAATACGTTTTCGACAGCGTGTTCACCTCCACGCAGACATCCGTGGCCCCCGGCACCTGGAGGGCTGACGGCGGCGGATTGCCGTCGAAGTAGACCTCCGAGTACGCCATGTCCGACAGCACGAACATGTCATGCTTCTTCGCGAAAGCGATGGCCTCACGGTAGAAGTCGAGGTCGGCGACCTGCGCGGTGGGGTTGGCGGGATAGCACACGATCATGGCGATCGGCGGCGGAACGGAGTGGCGCACCGCACGGCCGAGACCCGACAGGTATTGCTCCGGCGAGTGCGCCTCCACGCTGCGGATGACACCGCCCGCCATGATGAAGCCGAAGGCGTGGATTGGATACGACGGGTTCGGCGCGATGATCGTGTCGCCAGGGGCCGTGATGGCCTGTGCCAGGTTGGCGAACCCTTCCTTGGACCCAAGCGTGGTGATCACCTGCGTATCGGGGTTCAGCTTCACGCCGAAGCGGCGGTCGTAGTAACCGGCGATGGCCCGCCGGATGCCCGGTATGCCGCGCGAGGCGGAGTACCGGTTTGTGCGCGGCTTGCGCGCGGTCTCCACCAGCTTGTCGACGATGTGCTGCGGCACGGGCAAATCAGGGTTGCCCATCCCGAAGTCGATGATGTCCACGCCCTTATTGCGAAGACGCGCTTTGACCTTGTTGACCTCTTCGAACACGTAAGGGGGAAGGCGACGGATCTTGTAGAAATCGGATGACATTGGGGGTCCGCGGCTCGGGCGGGAGGAAAATGGCGGCGTTGGACGGCTTATTGCGGGCGGGCCGGCTCCGCGGCCGGAGCGTTCGCGGCGGCGGGGCCGCGCGCGCCGTCGATGGCCTCCCGGGCCGCCTTGTCGAAAGCGTCGGCGTCCGTGTCCACGGCGGGGGCCGGCTGGCTGCGGGGCGACGCCTCGATGGACGCGGCGGCGGCGCGCAGATCACGCTCCACGGCGGCCCAGCGGGGCGCGTCCTTCACCACGTCCGGCGCAGCGGGCACCGAATCCAGCGCCGGGTAGCCGCGACCTGCCAGCTCCGTCTGGCGCGCCTTGAACCACGCGGGCGCGCGGGCGAGCTCCTGCGAGGAAAACGTGCTCGCGCAGCCGCTGGCCGCCATCGCGGCGGCGACGGCGGGCAACATCAGGCGCGGAAAACGTCGCAGGGCCAAGGCGGACTCCGGAACAACACCGATCCAGCCGTCTATACCAGCGGGAACGATTGCGCCACCGTCGGGCGCCGGTAGAACAGTGTGAACGGGCGTCCATCGAGAATCGCCCGCCGGGAGGAACCGGCCGATGACCGACCTGAAATCCACCGACGCGCCGCCGAGGCCCGCGCGGAAAGCCGCGCCCCGGCGCCGCAAGGCGGCCGTAAAGGCCAAGGCGCCTTCTCCGGACGCGCCGCCCGCGGCGAAACCCGCCCCCGCAGCCGTCGCCAAGCCCGTTCCCGCCGCGGCGCCCGCGCCAGCGCCCAAAGCCGCCGCCGCCCCGCCCGCGCCGATCACCAACCTGCTTCAGGAACAGACCGCCGACAGCCTGCAAGTCCTCTCCCGCAACCTGGGCGAGGCGATGATGCGGGCCAACAACACCTTCTCCCTCGCCTTCGAGGACCAGACCAAAAACACCGGTCCTGTCGCCGCCGACCCGTTCGACGTCCAGGGGACCCTCAACAAGACCTGGTCCCGGATCGGGGCCAACCCGGAGAACCTGCGTGAGGCCCACGGGGCCCTTTGGCGCCGCTACGCCGAGATCTGGGAGGACCACGCGCGTCGGATGGTGGAGGGCTTCGAGACCGCCGACGCGCCGGCCGACGCCCCGCGCGACAAGCGCTTTCGCGACGTGGAGTGGCGGTCCAATCCGGGCTTCAGCCTCATGCGGGAAACCTATCTCGCCACCGCGTCGTGGATCACGGGCCTTGTGGAGCAGGCCGAGGGCCTCGACGACGCCACGAAACGCAAGGCGTCCTTCTTCATCAAGCAGGCGGTGGACGCCGCCTCTCCCTCCAACTTCCTGCTCACCAATCCCGCCGCGCTGCGGGCGACGCTGGAATCGCGCGGAGAAAACCTTCTGCGCGGCGTGGAGCACCTGCGCGAGGATCTCCAGCGCGGCCACGGCGCCCTCGCGATCCGCCAGACCGATCTCAACGCCTTCACCATAGGCGTCAACATCGCAACCACGCCCGGCAAGGTCATCTTCCGCAACAGGCTGATCGAGCTGATCCAGTACACGCCCACGACGGACACGGTGTTCAAGACGCCGCTGCTCATCTTTCCGCCGTGGATCAACAAGTTCTACATCATGGATCTTCAGCCGAAGAACTCCATGATACGTTGGCTGGTGAGCCAGGGCCACACGGTGTTCGTGGCGTCCTGGGTGAACCCCGACGCAGAGCTCGCGGAGCTCGGGTTCGAGGACTACATGCGCGAAGGCGTGTTTGCGGCGGTGGACGCCGTGCAGCAGGCCGCCGACGTACAGCGGATGAACACCGTCGGTTACTGTATCGGCGGCACGTTGCTGGCGACGACGCTGGCCTACATGGCGAAGAAAAACGACCGCCGAATCCAGAGCGCCACGTTCTTCGCCGCCCAGACCGACTTCAAGCTCGCCGGTGAACTGCTCGTGTTCGCCGACGACGTGGGGATCCGCTATGTGCAGGATCGGATCAACCAGAAGGGCGGCTTCCTCGACGCGCAGGCCATGGCGGACACGTTCAATTCGCTGCGCGCCAATGACCTGATCTGGAACTACGTGGTCGACAACTACTACATGGGCAACGAGCCCGCTGCGTTCGACCTGCTCTACTGGAACTCCGACCAGACGCGCATGCCTCGCGCTCTTCACCTATTCTACCTGGAGAAAATGTACCGCGACAACGCGCTCGCGGAGGGCAAGCTCACCATCATGGGCGAGCGGATCGACCTCGGGAACGTGACGATCCCGATCTACATGCAGTCCTCCAAGGAGGATCACATCGCGCCGTTCGCCTCGATCTATCGCGGCGCCAAGCTCTTCGGCGGGCCGGTGAACTTCATGATGGCGGGCTCCGGCCACATCGCCGGCGTGATCAACCACCCGGACGCCAAGAAGTACCAGCACTGGCTGAACGCCGCCCTGCCCGACACCGTGGAGGACTGGATGGCCAGCGCTGTCGAGCGGCCGGGGTCATGGTGGCCGGACTGGCACGCCTGGCTTGCGGGCATTTCCGGGGACCAGGTCAAGGCGCGGGTTCCCGGCGACGGACCTTTGCCTGCGTTGTGCGACGCCCCCGGGGAGTACGTGCGCACACGCAGCGCCGACTGACGCCCTCGCCCGAACGTGTTGACGCAAGGGGCGCCGGCGAGCCGCCCCTTGCGCGCGACTCAACCCGCTGTATAGTGACAAAGCTTATGCTCACTTATAGCATAAGTCGGGATGCGAGCGATGGTGGAGAGGGCGTTGTTCTCCGGCTGAAGGCGCACCATATAAATGCTCCTGATGAGCACAAGCCGCCCGGCTTTGCGGCGTCAGGTTTCTGGAAGGACCTTTGCGATGGCCCGGATCATTGACGCCCCTCTCGCCGACACAGGCGTCTGCGAGAAGCCCGGCAAGACCGGCCAGTGGGGCGCGCTGGACGCCGCCGCTCGTCGCGGCCTGTCGTTCACGCAAGCCGTGAAGGCCGAGACCGACCATCTCTACGAGCTGGTCGAGCACGTCATCCCGCCCGTGGAGTGGCCCACCTACGCGCCCCTGATCGCCGCCATCAACCGGATGAAGCGGCAGCAGAACGCCGTCATCCTCGCTCACAACTACATGACGAGCGAGATTTTCTTCTGCGTCGGCGATTTTCGCGGCGACTCGCTGCAGCTCGCCCGCGAGGCCGCGGCCACGCCGGCCAAGGTCATCGTGCAGGCCGGCGTTCACTTCATGGCCGAGACCTCGAAGATCCTCAGCCCGGACAAAACGGTGCTCATCCCCGACATGCGCGCCGGCTGCTCCCTCGCGGCCTCAATCACCGGCGAGGACGTGCGCCTTATCAAGCAGAGATATCCGGGCCTGCCGGTGGTCACCTACGTGAACACCTCAGCCGAGGTGAAGGCCGAGAGCGACATCACGTGCACATCCTCCAACGCGGTCCAGGTGGTGGAGACCATCGCCCGCCAGTGGGGCGTGGACCGCGTGATCATGCTGCCCGACGAATTCCTCGCGAAGAATGTCGCGGCGATGACGCACATCAAGATCGTCGCGTGGGCAGGCCGCTGCGAAGTGCATGAACGTTTCTCCGCCGAGGATGTCGCCGAACTCCGGGCGGCGCACCCGGGCGTCATCGTCCTGGCGCACCCGGAGTGCCCGCCGGAAGTATTGGCGGCGGCCGACTACGCAGGCTCCACCGCCGCGCTCGCCAACTACGTGGGCAAGCACAATCCAAGGAAGGTGGTCCTGCTGACGGAGTGCTCCATGTCGGACAACGTGGCTCAGGCCGCGCCGCTGACGGACTTCGTGCGTCCCTGCAACCTGTGCCCGCACATGAAGCGCATCACCCTTGAGGCGATCTACGACGCGCTGGCTGAGGGGCGCCACGAAGTGCAGGTGCCGGAGGCGATCCGCGTCCGCGCGAAGAGGGCCATCGACGCGATGCTGGCGTTACCGAAGACCGCTGCGCCGCTCGATTTCGAAGTGGGCCGTCCGCCCGCGACGGTGACGGTGCTCGACGCGGACGCCGTGCGGTGAAACCGCTCGTCGCCGCGCTGGCGCTCGGTCTGGCGGTCGCCGCCTTCGCCACGGGCGCCGCCGCGCAACGGCGCGCAGGCGACGCAGACATCGTCGGCGCCTGGCGCTTCGAGACGGTCCGCTACGACGTCACAGACACCGGCGGCTGCCAGATGACCGGCACGATGACCATCCGGCGCGGCCCGGCGCCGGGCGCCTACGTCTGCGCGTTCACCGCCACCGAGGACTGCGGCTGGGGGCGCTGGAGCGCGGAGCAGACCTGCACAGCGCGCCGCAATGGCGACCAGCTGGAGGTGGAGAGCGTCATCGTCCGCGTCTCTCCCGCCAACACGTCGTACGCGCCGGACAACTGGTCGCTCACCATTCGCTCCGCCGATCTGATGGTGGGCGAGCTGCGCTCGGCCGACATCGCCAACGTCGAGTTCCGTCGCGGCCCGGCCTACACGTCCTGATCCGATGCCCGTGACCCCATGCCGCTGACATGACACCAGGGATGGACCGCGTGCGCCTCCCCGACGACACCGTGCTCATCGTCGGCGCTGGGCTGGCGGGGCTTTTCCTCGCCCTGCAACTGCAGCCGCGACGCGCGCTGGTGCTGTCGCCCTCACCGCTCGGGGAGAAATCGGCCAGCGCCTGGGCGCAGGGCGGGCTCGCCGCGGCGCTGGCGCCCGACGACGATCCCGCGCTGCACGCGCACGACACCATCGCCGCCGGGGCCGGTCTCGTCGATCCCGTGGTGGCGCACCTCATCGCGCGCGACGGGCCGGCGCGGGTGCGCGACCTACTGGCCCTCGGCGTGCCGTTCGACGCCTCCCCAGAGGGCGTGCTGTCGCTGTCGCTCGAAGCGGCGCATTCGCGGCCGCGCGTGGCGCGCGTGAAGGGCGATCTCGCCGGCAAGGCCATCATGGATGCGCTCATCGCCGCTGCGCGGGCCTGCGCGACCATCGAGGTGCGCGAGGGCCTGACGATGTCGGCCCTGCTGACGGATGGCGAAGGCCGCATCGGGGGCGCTGTCTGCGCCGACGCCGGCGGCCGCGCCGTCGCCATCGAGGCGACGGAGACGGTGCTGGCCATGGGCGGCGCCGGCGGCCTCTATCGCGTCACCACCAACCCCGTCTCCGCACAGGGCGGCGCGCTGGCGGCTGCGCACGCGGCCGGCGCGGCGATCGCCGATCCGGAGTTCGTGCAGTTCCACCCCACCGCCATCGACGTCGGCCGCGATCCGGCGCCGCTGGCGACCGAAGCGCTGCGGGGCGAAGGCGCGGTGCTGATCGACCGCATGGGCCGCCGCTTCATGGCGGATCACGACGCCGCCGGCGATCTGGCGGCGCGCGACATCGTGGCGCGCGCCATCCACGCTGAACTGGAAGCCGGGCGCGGCGCCTTCCTCGACGCGCGGGACGCGGTCGGCGCCCATTTTCCCGAACGCTTTCCCACCGTTTTCGCCGCGTGCATGGAGGCTGGCGTCGACCCCCGCGCGCAGCCCATCCCGGTGGCGCCAGCGGCGCACTACCACATGGGCGGCGTGGCGACCGACCTGTGGGGCCGCACGAGCGCGCCGGGCCTTTCCGCTGTGGGCGAGTGCGCGGCCACGGGCGCGCACGGCGCCAACCGTCTCGCATCCAACTCGCTGCTGGAGGCGATGGTGTTCGCGCATCGCGTGGGCGAGCGCTTGCGGAATGAGGCGTCGCCCGCACGCATCGCCGCAGACGGCGCACCGGCGCCCCCGCTTCCCGCAGAGATCGCCCCCCTGCTGCGCCAACTGATGAGCGCGCACGTGGGCGTCGTGCGCGATGCAAGCGGACTTGACCGGGCGTGCAGCCAGATCGCGGCGTGGATCGTCACGCACGGACGCGCCGCGCCGCTGGCGGCCGCGCACCTGATCGCGCAAGCGGCGCTTGCGCGCACCGAGTCGCGCGGTGGACATTTCCGGCGCGACCATCCCGACGCCGATCCCACGCCCCGCCGCACCTTCATCCAGGCTGACCGTCCATGATCCTGCCCGACATCATGATCGAACCGCTCGTGCGGTCGGCGTTGCTGGAGGACCTTGGCCGCGGCGGGGACGCGACGGCGTCCCTCATGCGCGCCGACGAACGCCTCGACGCGCGCTTCGTCGCGCGCGCCGCAGGCGTCGTGGCTGGGCTGGACGCAGCGCGCATCGCCTGCACGCTGGTGGATCCCGCGCTGCGGTTCGAGCCGCTGGCGCGCGATGGCGCGCGCGTGGCGCCCGGCAGCGTGCTGGCGCGCGTGACCGGCCCGGCGGCCAGCATGCTCACCGCAGAGCGCACGGCGCTCAACTTCCTCACGCACCTGTCGGGCGTGGCCTCCGCAACGCGCGCGTACGTCGACGCCGTGGCGGACACGCGCGCCGCCATCGCGGCGACGCGCAAGACGTTGCCCGGCCTGCGCGCCCTGCAGAAAGCGGCCGTCATCGCCGGCGGCGGGGCCCCGCATCGCTATGGCCTCGACGATGCGATCCTGATCAAGGACAACCACATCGCCGCGTGCGGGTCGGTGACGGAAGCGCTGAAGCGCGCCCGCGCGGCCGCCGGCCACATGCGCGTCGTCGAGGTGGAGGTGGACAGCCTCGACCAGCTCGACGAAGCCCTGCCCCATGCGCCGAACGTGATCCTGCTCGACAATTTCAACGTGGCGGATCTCGCGGAGGCGGTGCGGCGCACGGCGGGCCGCTGCCTGCTGGAGGCCAGCGGCGGCGTCACGCTGTCGACGGTGCGTGCAATTGCAGGCGCAGGCATCGACGTGATCAGCGTCGGCGCGCTCACCCATTCCGCCGCGGCGCTCGATATCGGTCTGGACGCAGACTGACGCACGTTGTGGACGGCTGGAACCTTGAGGGCCGGCTGTCGCGCCTAGGCGCCGAGGTCGGTCACCGGCGCGGCGGGATCGACGGCGCTCGGCTCGGCGGCGGGCTCCGACACCACTTCTACCCCGAGCGGCGCAACTTCCGCAGCGTCGGCGGCGGCGAAGATGGCCCGCTCCCGCTTGGTCGGCGCGCGATAGAACACATGGGAGCCGATGCGCGTCGTCTCCACGAGGCTGGCGCTCCAGTAAGGATCGATGGCCACCGTGTGGTAATGCGTGGCGCGGTTCGTGACCGGCCGGACCATGCCCATCAACACCTGGGCTGCGATGGCGTTGGCCTCCCGCCAGGCGGCCCCGCGGGGGCGGGCCTTCATGGAGCCGTCGCAGGTGAAGGAGAACTGGCAACCGGTGGCGCGCTCCGAGCCCTGATAGACCACGCCGCACACGGTGTTGGGATAGTGCGGCGAGCGCATGCGGTTGGCCACCACCTCCGCCACGGCCATCTGGCCCTGACGGCTTTCGCTGCGCGCCTCGTAGTAGATGGCCTCGGCCATGCAGCGTTGCTCGGCGGAGTTCTTGGCCGCGACCCGCAGGCTGGCCGGCTGGAACGGCTTCACGGGGGCCAGCGCGCTGTTGTCGCGCACCCGCGCGGAAATCAGCACCGCCTGCTTGTCGAAGGCGTCCTCGGCGATCATGGCGCTGGCGCGGGCGCGCCAGCCGTAGTCCGCCGCCGCCACGTCGAAGGCGAGCGTCGACGGGCCCGCCGTGTCGGCTCCCTCGCGCAGGTACTCGTTGAAGGCCAGCGCCCTTGCGCTCCAGTCGGCGTCGGTGCGTTGCGCCTCGGCGCGCATCGCCATGGCCGGCATGCCCGCCGCGGTGAACACCACCACGGCGACCGCCGCTGCGCCCTGGCGCGCGGCTTGTGGGTGTCGTTCGAGTTCCGTCATCAATCCGGTCCGAATCTGCCCAGCAAGGGTAGCAAGTCGACGCCAGAACATCTTCTTTTTCCTAACCTCTGCTTAACGGCGGCGCGAATTGACCCAAAAGGACACACACAGCAAAACCGGGTCGCCGGCCGTAAACCTTCATCTAGACTGTCGCAAAGACCGGCCCAGATACACGCGAGGCCCCAGCGGGGCGATTCACTTTTTGTTAATTCTTGCGGTTCCCTGAGAATGATCGTCGCAGCCCTCTGACTGCGCCCCAGGCCATGCGATTTGCGGGCCGACCGTTGGGGCCGAAGGCTTTCCGGGTCGCTCGAAAGGGGAACGACGGGGCGCGGGAGGTCCCGCGGCCGCGTCCTGGGACACCGCTGTGAGCGGCCTGTGGATAGCTTAGTGTGGCAGGGATATCACACGGAGCGAAGCGCCAAGGCGGCCTGTGCGGCGGCCAGCCGGGCGATGGGGACCCGATACGGGGAGCAGGACACGTAATCGAGGCCCGCCTCCGCGCAGAACCGCACGCTGTCGGGATCGCCGCCGTGTTCGCCGCAGATGCCCAGCTTGATGCCCGGGCGGACGGCGCGGCCCCTCTCCCCCGCCAGGCGGACGAGTTCGCCGACGCCGGCCTGGTCGACGGAGACGAAGGGATCCCGCTCGAAGATCCCGGCCTTGACGTAGGCCTCAAGGAAACGCCCGGCGTCGTCCCGGGAGAGGCCGAGGGTGGTCTGGGTGAGGTCGTTGGTGCCGAAGGAGAAGAATTCGGCGGCTTCGGCGATTTCTCCGGCCCGCAAAGCCGCCCGCGGCAGCTCGATCATCGTGCCGATGGCGTAGTCGACGGCGTCGCCCGCCTCGGCGAAAACGGCCTTCGCCACGCCCTCCACGCTCTCGCGGATGATCTCCAGCTCCCGGCGCGCGAGCACGAACGGGATCATGATCTCCGGCGTAGGGGCCGCGCCTGAGCGCTTCTTCACGGCGAGCGCCGCCTCGAAGATCGCGCGCGCCTGCATCTCGTAGATTTCCGGGTACGCGATGGCGAGCCGGCACCCGCGGAACCCCAGCATGGGGTTTTCCTCGTGCAACTCGTCGGCGCGCTTCAAGAGTTCGTCGGCGGCGATGCCGGTGGCCTTTGACACGTCGGCCAGATCGGCTTCGTGCTTCGGCAGGAACTCGTGCAGCGGCGGATCGAGCAGGCGGATCGTCACCGGCAGCGCGCCCATGATCTCGAACAGCGCGATGAAATCCTCCCGTTGCATCGGCAGGATCTTGGCCAGCGCCGCCACGCGCGCGGCCTGATCGTCCTTGCCGGCGAGGATCATCTCCACCATCGCAGCCGTGCGGGCCGGTTCGAAAAACATGTGCTCTGTGCGGCACAGGCCGATGCCTTCGGCGCCGAGATCGCGCGCCTGGCGGGCGTCCTTCGGCTCATCGGCGTTGGCGCGCACCTTGAGGGTGCGCACACTGTCGGCCCAGTCCATCAGCGTGTTGAAATCGCCGGTGAGATCGGGTTTCACGAGATCGGCGGCGCCCAGCAGCACCTGACCGGCCGCGCCGTCGATGCTGATCAGGTCGCCCTCCTTCACCACGCGCCCGAGGGCGGAGAACGTGCCGTTGCGCTCGTCGAGACGCAGCGTGGAGACGCCGCAAACGCACGGTAGCCCCATCCCCCGCGCGACGACGGCGGCGTGGCTGGTCTGGCCGCCGCGGGCGGTGACGATGGCCTTGGAGGCCTTCATCCCATGGATGTCCTTGGGGCTCGTCTCGTCGCGGACGAGGATGACGTCCTCGCCGCGTTTGGCGCGCAGCACAGCCTCGTCGGCGGAAAACACCACACGACCCACCGCCGCGCCGGGGGACGCCGGCAGGCCGGTGCACAAGATATCGCGCTTGTAGCCGGGCGCGATGACCGGGTGGAGAATCTGGTTGAGCGAATCCGCATCCACGCGCTGGAGGGCTTCGTCCTTCGTGATGAGGCCCTCGCCCACCATTTCCACGGCGATGCGGATGGCGGCGGGCGCCGTGCGCTTGGCGTTGCGCGTCTGCAGCATGTGGAGGACGCCGCGCTCCACGGTGAATTCGATGTCCTGCACGTCGCGGTAGTGCCGCTCGAGCTTTTCGAACATCGCCACAAGCTGCGCGTAGACGTCCGGCAGCGCCTCCTCCAGCGACAGCCCCGCCTCGCGCTGCTCCTCTCGCGACACCCTGGTGATGGGCTTGGGCGTGCGGATGCCGGCCACCACGTCCTCGCCCTGCGCGTTGATCAGGTATTCGCCGTAGAACCGCTTCTCGCCGGTGGCGGGATTGCGGGTGAACGCGACGCCGGTGGCGCTCGTCTCGCCCATGTTGCCGAACACCATGGCCTGCACGTTGACGGCGGTGCCCCAACTTTCGGGGATGTTGTACATCTGGCGATAGGTGATCGCGCGATCGTTCATCCAGCTTGCGAACACCGCCCCCACGGCGCCCCAGAGCTGCGCGCGGGCATCGTCAGGGAACGGCTTGCCCGTCTCTTCCAGCACGGCGCGCTTGTAGTGGCCGATCACGTCCTTCCAGTTTTCGGCGGTGAGTTCGGTATCGGAGCGGTACTCGTTCTCGTCCTTGATGGCGCCGAGGATGCTCTCGAACGCCTCGTGGTGCACGCCGAGCACGACGTCGGAGTACATCTGGATGAACCGGCGATAGCTGTCGTAGGCGAAGCGCG